>NZ_JAKTII010000020.1:0-89270 GCF_027855175.1 Acinetobacter sp. AOR14_HL
CCGTTTTGCGGAATAACACCGCCATGGGTAGTGACTGCAATTTCTTTTATGACACCACGTACTGGTGCTTTAAACACTGCACGATCTAAACTGTCACTACGACCCAGTACGACTTGTTGCTGCGTTTCAATATCAGTATTGGCTTTCGATAACTCTTCACGAGCCTGCACAAAATACTGGTTCTGCACATCATTCATTTTATTTTGCAAATCATTTGCTTCACGACGTAAACGTAAAACTTCAACCTCACTTGCCGCACCTTTAGCAACTAAAGGCTCCGTCATTGCCAGTTCTTGTTGTACCAGTTGCAAAGCCTGTCTAAAGCCTGCAAGTGTTTGTTCGAGATTAGCTCTGCGGGACGCATATAGCGCTGTTTCTTCATGTACAAGTTTTGGTTCTTTTAGCACAATTTCAGGAAAAGCTAATGGAGTACCATTCACCTCTGCACGTAAGCGTGCTGAAGTTGCCTGAGCGGAGATCAGTAAAGATCTTGATTCACCGACATTCGATGCCAAACGGGTTGGATCTAATTGCGCAAGAATTTCGCCTTTTTGAACAATGTCGCCTTCTTGTACATTTAGCTTGGTTAAAATACCACCTTCTAAGGACTGGATGACCTGTTCCTTAGACGATGGAACTACTTTACCCGTGCCGGTAGAGACTTCTTCAAGTTTAAATACCCATGCCCAGATAAAGAAAATAACTAAGCCAATCCCCACAATCCAGATCACTAAACTGGCACGTGGTAACGGTGGCTCACTATAAGAGACATTCATTGAACGGGTGAGTTCTTGTTTTGGTTCGCTCATGAATTATCCCCTTGCACTTGTTTTTGTTGGGCTGTTGATTGATTAAGGACCTGATCTCTTGGACCATCCATCACGATTTTGCCGTCGTTAACGACAATAATACGGTCCACCAGTTCTAAAACAGCGCGGCGGTGAGTCGCAACCACCAAGGTTCGATGGGCCAGCCAGCCTTTTAAATGATCAATCAGTTGTTTCTCTGCCACATCATCAATCGCTGCTGTCGGTTCATCCAGCAATAAAATGTTGGGTTGACGAATCAATAAACGAGCCAATAACAAGGCTTGTTTCTGACCACCCGAGAAACCAACCCCGCCCTCTAAAATCAGGTGATCGAGCCCTTCTTTTTTCTCTTGAACAAAAGGTAATGCACCCGTCACCACTAGAGCACGAAGAATATCTTCATCGGTTGCAAGCGGTGCGCCCAAAGTTAGGTTCTCACGAATCGTACCGTAGAAAAGATGTGCGTTCTGGTTAAGTAAACCCATATCACGACGTACATCAGATGGGTCAATTAAAGAAAGATCCAGACCATCTAAATGCACTGCGCCTTGAACAGGGACTTGCATGCCAGATAGAAGCTGAAGCAGTGTCGATTTACCAGCACCATTGCGCCCCAGAATTGCAATTTTTTCACCAGCACGAATTTTTAAATGGCGGATTGCTAAACTTGGTTTCGGGTCTTCTTCTCCATATTGGAACAAGACATTTTTTAATTCATAGTCGCCATTTAAAACTGCTTTATGTACCAGATGTGAACGCTCAGCCTGATCAATCGGGCGTTGCATGAGTTCATCCAGACTCTGTTTAGCCACTTTCGCCTGCTGTAAACGCCCCAATACACCCGTAATTTGCGCAATCGGCGCCAACATGCGTGAAGATAAAATTGAACAGGCAACTAAAGCACCCGTGGTCATTTCACCCTCCATCACTGCAAAACATCCTACCAAAACCACAATTGCATAGGTTAAGCCCTGAATCTTTTGGGTCCATGCCATTAAGGTACCGACAATTTTACGTTGTTTCATACCAATATCGGCTGAAACTTCATTCATGTGATTCCATTGGTTTTGGAAACGCGATTCGGCACGCAACAACTTGATATCTTCAATACCCTGCACCGCTTCAACCAGAATGGCATTCCGGATTGAAGATTCTCTCATGCCTTCTTGTGCCAATTGCGCTAACTTTTTCTGCACCAGAAGACCCGGCAAAATCATAAGCGGCACAACCAGCAACATCACCCAAAACAGCTTTCCGCCAATAATGGCAAAGATGGTCAGGAACAGGAAAAAGAATGGGAAATCGGCAATTGCACTAATGGTGGTAGAGGTCACCAGTTCACGAACACCTTCGAGCTCGCGAATCTGGGAAATAAAACTACCTGTAGACTTTGAACGATCTTTATTTTTGATTCTTAAGGCGTGACCAAATACACGGTCAGAAACAAGTAAATCTGCTCGTTTACCAATAATATCGGATAGATAAACTCGGGACACACGTAAGATAAACTCAAAAATAGCGGCAATCAGTACACCACCAGCCAGCACCCATAAGGTTGGAACAGACTGTGAAGGCACAACACGGTCATAGACTTGCATTGAGAAAACAATGGTTGCCAGTGCCAGCACATTGGCAATGAGTGAGGCAAACATAATATCAACGTAGCGCTTCCAGTCTCTTAGAACAATTGACCAGAACCAGCTTGCTTCATAGGGTTTGATATATTCATCAATACGCGCATCGGGAATAGAACTTTCAGGACGCAGGATATAGACATTCTTAATTGTATTTTTTAAGACATCTAAGCTTAAATTTTGAGAAAGTCCCTGATCCCCACTAAACTGGATACTGACATTACCTTGGGTATCGGCTTTATCAATAATGCCGACCTGTCCGTCATGAAACTCGACCATAACAGGTAGCCGCCACGGGTTCAGCAGCTCTAAAGAAAACGGTACTTTACGTAGGTTTAGCCCAACCTGACGTGTCATTAACTGTAAAACATCATCAAGGTTTTGATTCTGGTTCCAGTCAAGTTGTAAACGGATTCTTTCTTCTGAAGGCTCAATTCGATAATGTTTAGCAATCGTTAAGACCGCCTGTAACCAGGGCTGGTAATTTATTTTTGTCATCATGGTTGTACTTCGAACCCCTGAATTGAAATATTATTCAAGCCATAGGCTTGGCGGGAACGTCCTGTTGCCGAAATGTACTGAACAATACTGTTGTAGATGTCATAACGTGCGGTTTCGAGTTCTGAATTAGCACTATGAATGGCCTGCTCTGCATTCAATAAATCGACCAATGAACGTGTACCAAGTTTGTACTGCTCTTGATAAAGTTCACGTGTTCGAACCGTAGTGGCTTGGCGATTGGTCAGTACCTGCATTTGACGTTGTTTATTTTCAATTTGCTCACGGCTGGTTCTGATCTGATCAAGAACATCCAGATAGACTGAATTGACTTTAGATTTAGCTGCTTCTTCTGCATAACTCGCCATTTTGACCTGAGAAGAAACTGCCCCACCTTGATAAAACTGACTGGTTGCTTCAAGCATGACAGAACTGTA
Source organism: Acinetobacter sp. AOR14_HL (assembly GCF_027855175.1). Taxonomy (NCBI): domain Bacteria; kingdom Pseudomonadati; phylum Pseudomonadota; class Gammaproteobacteria; order Moraxellales; family Moraxellaceae; genus Acinetobacter; species Acinetobacter sp. AOR14_HL. The sequence goes on from NZ_JAKTII010000020.1 coordinate 3,379, forward strand.
CAGACCGTCATCTTTATCATTGTTTGGGTTTCTGCCGTTAATGGCCTGACTTAAAGAACCTTTTACCGCCAAAGTCGGATAACGACTCAGTCGGGTCTGTTCTTTTTGTGCTTTGGCAACTTCAACACCCGCTTGCGCCGCGATCATTTTTGGAATGGTATTAAACTCAGGCTCATTATAGAGGCCAGATTGCTTTACCAAATCATCAGGAATGACCCATGCCTTATTAAAAACATCTACTCCTACCAGAGTTCTTAGATGTTGCTGGTACTGACGTAATAAAGATTGCTGTGCAATGAGTGTCGACTGTGCAGACTCTAAATATGTTTGTGCCTGAACTGGATCAGCTTGGCTACTAATACCGGCATTTGCACGTAAATTGGCAATTTCCTGAATACGTTGAATCCCAGCAATTTGCTGCTCGGCAATTTTATTTAATTGAAGGTAACGCTGAATATTGACAATCGACTGTGCCACATCAAGTGCAATATCATCAATGCTAACCAGCACGTTGGCCTGCTCGACTTGTACTTTGGCACGCTCAACAGATACACCTGATTTTACTTTGCCAAAATCAAAAACCATTTGAGTCGCAGATAACGTGAGTAACTGTCTCCCCCGCTCACCACTACCCAAATCACCTGTCGTTATTCCACCTGAAAGCTGTGGATAATAACCAGCCTTTGCATAATCAATACCTGCGTTTTGGCCAGCTAAAGTTGAAATGGCTTGAGAAATATTAGGGTTTCGTTGAACTGCATATTGAATCGCATCAATTAAACTGACTTGATTGTTCCACATCGCAGTAGACGACGGTAAATAGTTCCCATCATTTCCTAGTCGTTGAAATTGGCTCTGATCAAACCCTAAATTGCTTAATTTTTGGAAATCGACAGATCGGTAGCTTTCATCTGGCGTGGGTTTAAAGAGTTGAGAAACTTTTTTTGTTAAGCTTTTTCCCGAGTTAACAGACGCGGTCTCTGCCTTTGTAATTGATATTGATACACTAGAAGCAATACAAAAATATAAAAAAAACTTCGTACCTGATCTGATTATAAGTTGGAAATCATTGTGGGAAAAAGGCAATTTACTCATTAGAAGATCTAATCTCTTGAAATATTGTAAAACAATCCAAAACTCAGTTAAAAATTATCAAAAATATTCAATTCCATACTTTAAATAAATAATTTTCAGAATAATTTTCTTTGCGAAAAAATAAAGTAAAAAATGATTAATTTTTAGCATCAGCAACTAAATATCTAATTTATCTATAGTTTAAATTATAAAATTGAGTTTTAAACATATATATTTAAAACCAATTAAACACCTACAAAAAATATAAAATTCAATTATTAGAATAAATAATTTCCATAAAAAAAACCTACCTCTTGGGGAAGTGGTAGGCTATAAACTCTAAAAAATCATATTATTAAAAATATATTATTTATTTAAATTCATCAATAATGATTTATTTAAAATAAAATTAAAACACATGATTAAAAGCATATTAAATGCATAAAATATTTTCTATTTATATTAGAGTACAACATATATGCTTTAAAAAGGTTGCCAATAGTAGCCCTTTTACATTTACATCTTTATGTGAGATCCAAATAACCAAATACAGCCTTTTCAACTCGCTGCTTTAAAGAAAAGAACTTCTTTAAAACTCGCTTAACTAACTACCAAACTGGTGGTGCGTTAAGCTGGTAAGTTCAGACATCTGCCCGAAAAACAACAATTGAAATTTCCTTGAGTCAAAAGCCATCTCAGTAGATGGCTTTTGTTTTTATAAACTTAAATAATTTCACCCAAAGGCACACAAAGAGTCATTAATGCCCTTTTAAAAGCTTAGAGCTTTACAACAACTCTGCCTCTTATTTTTCCATCTAAAATTTCATTTGAAAAACTTAAAGCATCACTTAGCTGAATTTCAGTAGTTAAAGTTTCCAATTTTGTTTTATCTAATTCTGTAGCTAAACGATCCCAAGCTTCTTTTCTTAACTCGATTGGTGCCATAACACTATCAATTCCATATAAGGTAATCCCTCTCAGGATAAATGGAGCAACTGTTGCAGGAAAATCCATTCCGCCCGCCAGACCACAAGCAGCAACTGCACCACGATATTTTGTACTAGCACATGCATTGGCTAAAGTATGACTACCCACAGTATCAATCACACCTGCCCAAATTTCCTTGTTTAGCGGCTTTCCTTGTGAAGATAATTCAGCGCGATCAATAATTTCGTTTGTCCCTAAACCTGTTAAATATTCCGATTCTTGGGGTCTACCGGTTGATGCTGTAATCTCATAGCCAAGATGGCTCAAAATAATAATGGCAATACTACCCACTCCGCCATTTGCACCTGTCACTAAAATTTTTCCATCACTTGGCTTGATGCCATGCTTTTGCAAGGCCATAACACACAGCATAGCCGTATAACCTGCTGTACCAATAACCATCGTATCCTTAAAAGAAAAAGCCGAAGGTTTCTGTATGAGCCAATCACCTGAAACAGTCACTTGTTTAGCTAATCCGCCAGAATATTTTTCACCAACACCCCAGCCATTTAATAGAACTTCATCTCCTTGTTTCCATGCAGGATGTTTTGATTCAATTACAACACCTGAAAAATCTATACCCGGTGTTAATGGAAAACTACGTACTACTGGAGAGCGCCCAGTAATGGCTAAAGCATCTTTATAATTTAATGTTGAATATTTTACTTCAACTGTAACCTCTCCTTCTTGTAAAGGCTTTGGAGTAATCTCAGCAACCTTTGCCACATAACCAGCATCATCTTTAGTGATTACGATACCTTTATACATAAAGCTTCCTCTTCATTTAATTAGACTAACTGTCTAGAATTAATTAAAAAATAAATGCAGATGTCTGCATTTATTTTTTAATTAATTTTTTACGTAATTTAGTTGTTCTACAGCTAAAGAAAACAAGCGAAAAAATGCTTCTAACGGACTCGTAGATTTGGTTAAGCGTGCTCTAAGAACCGCACCTTCCCACCCAATCCAAAATTGGTAAGCCACTTCATTACAATCTACTAAACTGTATTGAAAATAAAATTCACGCAAACAATCAGAAACTATTGTCTGCCAAACCTGAAAAATACTTTCTATTCGAGCAATAATTTCAGGAGCCAAATAAGAAACTTCTTGCCCTAAGTTCCCCAGAATACAGCCCCTCTTAAAATCATATTTCTGTAGTTTTTCTCCAGCGTCTTTTACAAAGTTTTGTAGTTTTTCTAGAGGTGTAAGATCTGGTTGACTTAAAAACTTATTCAATCGTTTCACAAAATAAGTTTCATAAGCATCTAGGACTTCTAAAATAAATGCCTCTTTGTTTTCAAAATAATGATAGAACGAGCCTTTAGGAATTTGAATAGGCTTCATGAGATCATCTAAGCTCATGGCATTCATTCCACGTTCTGTAAGCAATTCAATACCACGACGTATTAATACGTCTTTCGTATCGGCATAATTAATGCCATGTTTAGTTGGCCGACCACGTGGTCTTTTGGGTAAATTCGAATAATTCATATCAATAAAATAGACCATCCATCTAGAAATAGCAATCTTGTTAGATTAAAATTGATTTCAACAACTTATATAATTTTTTCTGACAATGACTTTCGAAATTTTTAGATACTTTATGTATCTTCAACTTTCTTAAAAAAAGTATAATGTAGACTTATTTAAAATTAATTAGTTGTTTTAAATCAAGATGATAAAATATGAAAATCATTTTAAACTTAAGCTTTGTGTTCTTTGATAGAAGTTTAGATTTTCATGTTTAACTTCAATATTTAGGATAATTTTTAAGTATTCTCTAACTCTATACAGTGAGTTCCGATTGTAGGGACTTACCCAGCTTTTTATTCGTTACATCATTTTAAAGTGCAAAAAATTAGAAACTTTAAGTAGAAATATCAAGCTCTTCCACTTAGCGATAACAACAGAGATAAAATCATGTATAAACGAATTTTAGGGGTAGTTATTGGAACTACGCTCACGTGCTTTCAAGTACAAGCGGCCCACTTCAAATGCCAAGACGATGTGAAGCACATACCCGTTACCGCCGAGGAAAAAAAGCTGGTTGACCAGTTCTGGGCCGAGTCACTGGTCTATTTAGACCAATATCTAAAGGCACTTGAGACACCTACTGGTCAGTGCAAGGACTCAGCACAAGCAACGACCCAAACATATTCTTCCGAAACGGGAAAAGCACAAACACGTTGCATCATGAAGTACCGAGATGTAGAACTGGTCGCGAAACACCTCAGGGCTGTACTAGCCGAACCAGACAAAGCAAAGGCATGTTTCGACCCACAAAAGAACTATAAAGAATTCACACTCTATACCCCTAGCCTACAAGTGCAAAATTTGTCAGCAACCTCCAAATGGATTAACCGTCCATTACTGACTGATTACTACAAAAAAATGGGTGGCACAATTGGTGCAGCAGGCTTGGAGTTGAACGAAAATTTCTTAGCAATTACTTCACGCACCGACACTACTTCACACTGGACGAAGGATGTGAGCATCAAAGGACTACCAACACTTTGGTCTTCCGTAGGTTGGATCCCGCTATACGCAGAAAACTCAAATGCGGGAAGCGACCGTTTCCGTGGTGGATATCTTTATGCAGAGGTCATGGGTCCATGGGGTAACTTACGGATTAAGGAAATTGATGGTGAAAAAGTAGGTGCAGAAATTGGTATGACCGTACAATTATTCAATACATCCTACCCCTACCATTATCACCACCCTCAAGAGATCTATATGACACTGACCAAACCGCAGTGTATTGATCAAAATAAGTTTATGGTGATGCATTGGGACAGCGACCAGTTCAAACAGAAACGCAGTGATAAAGGTTGGAATGTACAAATTGACGGGTCAAAAGGTAAATGGAAAAAGTGGTTTTCCAATCAAGATCCAGACCAGAAATGGCTAACCTACTTTGAACGTAATTCCATCCATGCATTCCATGCGCTTGAGGGCTGTAATCAAACGATTCAAAATTCTGGTTTAGTCACAGTTTGGGCCCGTACAACAGGACAGGATAATGAGCAATCTACACGCTTATGCCAACCTATCTCTGGTGATCCAAAAGATATAAAGAAAATGAAACCCGAAGAAAAGGCAATTTGTGAATTACACGACTGGAAACCCTAAAAATCCTTTCAAGTTCTTCCTAAAATGAGTAGTTGAAGAAGGCTTTGTTACAGAAATATTTACAAGATAAACTTACTGCAAGCTCAACAAATGAATTTGCAGTAAATCTAAAAACTAAAATAGCGCCTGTTGTACCCTTCACAACAAAAAAGACAGCTATCGTGTTACTGCAAGGTTTTATCATTTATTTAACAGAATCAATCTTTTCCCGAGTACAAAACTGAGCCAACTAAAACCGCTTGTCCTGCAATGCTGACATGTAATATTGAATCTGTTTTCTCAACTGTCACTAGAACTCGCCCCGGTCTTTGTATTGCGAGGCCTTGATACCCCCAATAACTTACTTTCTGGTCACATTCGATTAAATCGTAGTGAACAAGGTATGCTCCTGCTGGACCATTTGCATTACCAGTTACAGGATCTTCATTAATACCGATTGCGGGTGCGAACATTCGACCATAAGTAATAGGTTCTTGCTTACTACCTTCCAAGACAAATGGAAAAAACCCATTGCAACCTATTTCAGCGCTAATAGCTTTCAATTTTTCATTGTTCGGAATTAATCCATCAAGCTTACTTCTGCTCAGCATTGGCACCATCACCTTGGAATGTCCCGTCGTGACAACTTGTATTGGCAAGTCAGCAAAATCACTTTCACTCACACCCAGTGCGCTTGCAAGTTCACTCCGTTGACTCACACTAAAAGGTGGTAAAAATTCTACGCGACCTTGGGTCATTTTCACCAATAACGCTTCTGGACTTCTAAATATTGAAACGGGTAAATGACCAGCCCCCGTTTTTGCGATTAATGGATAGTCTGATTGGTGGCCTGTAGTTGCACGTAAAAAATGAGTGGCGATCGTCGCATGTCCACAGATCGGGACTTCATTTGTTGGCGTAAAATATCGAACATGTATGTCATGGTTTTGATCTTTAGGTGATAAAACAAAGGCAGTTTCTGAATACCCTGCGAATGCAGCAATATCTTGCATCTCTTGAGTTGTAAGATGGTCAGCATCTAGAACAACTCCCGCTCGATTTCCTGTATTTGGTTTGGTGGTAAATGCATCAACCACATAAATGGTCGTCATGGCAGAACTCCTCTGTTGTTAATATTGTGATCTCAGAAATAGCTCCCGCCATAACCAGAAAATCTTATTTAATTGCAGCAAAACATGTCGTAGCTCTAAAAGGTTTATAGTCGTCTCATATCATTAGTTTTTGAGTCCCTGTAGTGGTTGTTTGAATTGTATAAATCTAAACATCAGGGATACTATAGTTTTTATTGCAAACGCATTTTCTAAATATGGAAAGGTATGAACTGGGACGATACTAAAATTTTGTTAGCTATTGGGCGAACTGGCGGGTTAAGCCGCAGTGCAAAATTGCTTGGTATTAGTGTTTCTACCGTACATCGCAGAGCTGTTGAACTAGAGAAAAGTCTCAATGCGATTCTTTTTTCTCGAGACAATGATGGCTATACACTCACCCACGTTGGAAAACATTTTTTTGCTTTGGCTGAAAAAGCAGAAGAGCATTTAATAGCGATGGAACGTTACAACGATCAAGGGCAACAATCATTGTTCCGCATTGCTTTACCTGAGTTAATCGGGCAACAGTTGCTTCAGTCAAAGCTAACAGCATTGCAACTGAAGCATCCAGATTTACAATTAGAAATCTCAACGAGTGTCGTTCCTGTTGATTTTTCCCGACGGGAAGCTGACATTATTCTTCGACTTGTTCGACCAGAAAGCGGGCGTTATATTATTCGACGCCTTGGCCAACTAGAGTATGGTCTTTATTGTAGTCAGGATTATCTCGCCAGTTTCACAAAGCATGCTGAAACGTCTGATGATTTACTGAATCATCGTATAATCGGTTGGGACCGAAGCCTTCAATATACGTTCTTAGCACAATGGATGCGTGAACTCACCCAAGATGCAGCACCTGCTTTATCTTTTGATAACATGCACTCGCAACTACGAGCAGTCATTGAAGGACAAGGAATTACAGCCCTGCCTTGTTTTGTTGCAAAGGCTTCTGGTTTAGTGCCCATACTACCTAAGCAAACTTTAAAACAAGATGTGTGGTTAATGCGTCATTTAGATACTAAGGATAGTGACTATTCAACGTTGATTAGTGAAACGATTGAAAAAGAACTTCAAGAATATCTGTTGTAATAAAACTTAGCTTTTATTCTGATATTTAAAACCTTTTAAAAGTAATATTGAAACAACTACTACTAACCAGATTAAAATTAAATACCTTATCAATAAGGTGGGGAACATAATCCAATTCCACCAAGAAGCAATTTTTTCTTCACTTGTTAAAAAATTAATTACACTCCCTTTTTCATCTTCAAAGCGAACACTACTAGCTACAATTTTGTTACCATCAAGAAATATTGAAGGATAAGGGAAAAAACTTCCTTCTAATTTAAGCAATTTTCTAGGTCTATATAATTCACAGAATGAACTATTCTCATTTTTAAAATATGCACAATTAATTAAAAATTTTTTATTTCTCCTTTTTATTATCAGTGATGTCATACGCCCATGTTTAATTTGAAATTCAGGTTCATAAACAACAAAACCCTCTTTTTTAGGAGTGAAAACTATACTTGGGTTAAGAGCACAAAGTAGTACGATCAGACAAAAACTTAAGGTAAGGACAAGAACAAAATTTTTATAAACATACGAATATAATGAAAAAAATGGATCAACCACCTCAGCAGAGATCCACATTTTAAGTTCATAAATCACATCTACCCCCCTATAAAACAACAATAAAGAACATCACAGATAAAAGAATCCCTATTAAAAGTGGCATAAAATTAGCTATATACTTATTTTCCTTAAAAACTTTGCTAAATATAAAAATGAGAAAACAAATTAAATATGACACGCTATAATTAAAAGAAGATAAATCATCAAAGTAATTTATTCCTTTACTTCGTTTAGCAAGTAGATAAAACATAAAAATAGAGTAACCTACTAAACCTAAAAAAAGCGAAGTAAATGCACTTACCTCTGCTTTACTCATAATTTCATCTTTCATAAATTCCCCAATAAAAAAATAATTATTTAATAAAATAAAAAATACTATTTTATAGCAAAATTAATAATTTTTAATATAGCTTTAAATAACCAAACACAGCCTTTTCAACTCGCTGCTGTAAATCATTTAAATCACTTTCCCCTGCTATGCCTGCCGCGTTAATCATTCCTTTACTTAAAGCAATCACATCTTGTGCGGCTGTCTGAGCATGTGAAACGCCAGAACGTATAAACAGATCAGAAATGATGGTCTCAAGTTCGTGTTGAAGTTCACTTTCCTCAATGTCTTTTCCAATGAGTTCAGAAGCAAATTCTAGTGTTCGTGCCAACTGTGGACGGCTCAATTGATGTTGTACAGCAGCGTGTATGATGAGTTTTAGTTTTTCTTTTAGGTCTGTGGCATCACTTTGCTGTATGGCTTCAACAATACAATTTGAAAGTTTAGTGCGCTCACGTCGAATTAACTCGACGATTAAAGCATCTTTAGAAGGAAAGTATTGATATAGGCTTCCAATACTTACGCCAGCGAGTTCAGCCACGGCATTTGTGTTAAATCCAGCAAAGCCTAAAGACTCCAAAATGCGAGCAGCCGCTTCTAAAATAGCTTCAAAGGTAGCTACTGAACGTGCTTGACGCGGGCGTTTACGTGGGTCTGAAAGGGTTTCTGACATGAGCCGAAATGCGAGTATTTAATATGAGTAATCACTCATATACTGACTGAGTCATGTTGATCTGACAAGCAAATGCTGTCTTTTCAGTTGAACTACAACTCGGCTCAGTCATGGAGTGGATATGTCTAGAACCTATACTTTTTTTATTCATTTAAGAGCATTGCCTGCTTGGTTGGCTTTAGCTCGTGAAAAGCGGGCTGAGTTTAGTACACAGAAACTTGAACCTATTTTTGAGAAGTACCCAACTGTAAAAGTTCGGTGGTATGACGTTGAAGCATTTAGCACTAAAGCCAGTGATATTGCGGTGTTTGAGACGACATCTCTGCAAGATTATTATTTTGTGATTGATGCAATTCGAGACTCTGAGTTTTGTACAGTGCCCTACTTTGAATTTGTAGAAATTATTCCAGCCATTGAAGATGGGTATGTGGAGTATGAAAGTTCTTTATAGAGGTTCGTAAATGATCTTTAAGTTGCACGACCAGTAGCTATTCTGGTCGTAATTGGCAAACTCTATCAATTTAAAGACTATAATAATTATGTAAAGTTTCAATCATTTCATTACTCAAATTTTTAATTACTATTAATGAAAGCTCTTCAGATTCATTAACACCAAAAATAATTTCATCAGAACCAATTAATTTTAGTGAAGTTCCCTTTTTTAAAAAACTTATAAATAAAACATTATCTAATAATTGAATAGTAAAATTTTCACTAAAATCATCGCGATACTCTATTATTTCACTTACCCAAAGTGAAGTATCAAAAATTGGAAATACAGATTCAACGTTTTCAATTTCATTAATTTTTTTAGTTACTAAATTAATATCTGAATTTTCAAAACAGACTAAAGTTATTGAGTTAAGCTCACCTGACTTTAATAAACCTATTTCAAGAAGTGAAGAAATATCATCCCCAGCTCTCCAATAAAGTTCAGAAGCAATATTTTCAGAAAAATTTACAGTTAATGGTACATATTTATCAACACTTATCTATATATTTTTTACATTCGATTTTTTATAAAATTTCAACATAATCCCCTTACAATTATTTCTACTATAAATTTAACGATTGATGTGAAGATAAGATTTTATTTAAGTATTAATTTAAAAATAAGGATATTATAAGAAACATCTAAAATTATTAAAAATGATTGATAAACCCATGTTCAACAAACCAAGTCGTAAGATTATTCTCTAATTTATCTAAATCAAAATCATCAAACTTGTACTTTCTAACAATCGGCGGCATTTCTTGCAATAATTTTTCACACAACGCTGTAACACGTTGTTCGTGCGTCATTACGACAAACTTATGATAATCCAGCATGATATCCATATATAAAACCTGTTCTTTTTTAGAATGTCTTATCCGTTGCTTAAATTCGAGATGGGGAGAACGACACATAAAAATTATGCTTAATCTTTTTAAGCTTGTGCCATAATCCTGTTTTTCGATAAATTTACAAAAGTTCGTAGAAGCCATTGACATTGAGGCAGTCCCAACACCTGTTTCGATATTTGAGTCTGCTGTTATAAAAAATCTAAACATTTCTATTTCACCATTTTATTGCCAAATTAAATGATTAAGTTGATCGATTATTTTCTCAAGCTCAAGTCCATAACTTGTAGGTTCAGAAGTATCATCAAATCCTTTATCACACAATTCAATCGCAACTAAATTCATTAACTCTTGATATTCTTTTTTTGTGCAATTCCCTTCAGACAGACATTTAACTAAGTGTAAATTATTAGATGAGCGTGACTGAAGAATTTCTCTAATCACAAGTAACATTTTATTATTCATTTTATTCATACCATCTTTAGGTTTAGGTCATAAATTTTTAAGAACTATCTTTACACTTTTAACTCCATTAGTTTTCTACAAAAAATCTCTAATAATTCAAGTTTATCCACACAATCATCTGGAGCAATCAAAGAATTTAATATCTCTTCATCATTCACTAGATTAATTAAATGAATGCCCAATCATCCTGAACTCCAAAATTCGATTCCCCCTAAAATTTTACTATCTTCGACCTCAACTCGCTCTAAATCACCGAATCCCAAAACTTCTCCCTCCTTAAAACTAGTAAAAGTTATTTTATAATTTTCTTTAATTATAGGAAGATATACTTTATTAAAATAATTCAATGAGATATCCATGATTACTCCCTTTTAAAAATCATAATAAAATTTCTACATTAAGTACTAACTTATACTTTGCCTATAAAATTAATCTTCTTAATTTAATCAAATGCTCCAAATAAAATTTGAAATAGATCTAAATTATTTATTTGAAAAGTTTTCAATTTTTATTCCAATCATAATTCCTATAAAGAAAGATATATAAAAATAATTCCATGAACTATCAGAAACAATTGGTAAAAAGATCAACCCTATTAGAAAAAATAAAAAAGTAAAAACACATGCAAAAAGCAATGAAATCAATTTAAAAAAATTATGAACAAAAAATATTTTATAAAATACTTCACTCATTTTATCTAAAGTTAGGACAAATACCTTTTTGTAGAAAAAACCAACTCCTATTCCTACTACTCCCCCTAAAACACTTACTAAAATTAAATTATCCAACATAATCATTAACTCTACATGTTCAATAAATGAATTTGCTTAGAGGTTTAGTTCCCAGAACTCTAGTTATTTTATTTAATTACTACTCAAAATCAGGATATACAAAATCGTATTTTCCTGTTTTTATACGCTCAACAATATCGTAAGGATTCACAACTACACCAATTTCTGCCTTACGATTTTCTCCCTCTAACCTCCCTACACGAGTAAAATCTTCATCATTTATATGCCATACATACCAATTGTTAGATACTTTAATCTTCTCTGCCCCCACTTTTGCTCCATAGTCATTCGTATCCCGAAAAAGAATATTAGAAATATCACCAACCTCTCTAATATTTCCAACTTTTTCCCATAAATTCATTTTCAATCCAAACTTAGTCACACAGTGAGCATAAAACTCTACTTCACCGTTTACGATTTCCAATAAATCAATATCAGCTTCCAATGGGTATAATTTTTTAAAGCTTCTGATCACATCACTATTGAGTTGAGTTAAATCAAAAGCAATTAATTGAAAATATTTTTTCTCATCATTATCTAACTTAACTATAAATACATCACCGATCTTGGTGTTTTTCCTTATCATTTTTCGATTCCAGACTTTTCCCAATATTTCGGGCTAATTAATTTTCTCTTTCAATAGCATACTGCCATTTTACCCAAGACTAAACTGATTAATTAAGCGCTACTCTCTTCACTTTAGCTAATCAGGCACCCCATCATAAAAATTCAATTTCAAACTTTTAGCCTCAGTTTCCCTCCCCCAAAACCGCTCCAATACCACATCCCTTTCATCCACACTATTTGAACTCAACACTTGTAGCATCAAGCCATCAATTAGGTTTAGAACCATGTTCGCATCTGGATTGAATGCAACGGTTTCCAGACTAAAGACCAGATCAAAAAGCTCTTGAAGTAGCCATTTTCGATATTCAACTGCCATACGGTAAGCCCTTGGGTAAAGCTGTTTTATTTCAAAAATAGCCTTAAACAAAAGGTGGTAAAGGCTATTTACATCAACATGTAAACGCACAATTTCTTTGAGTTTATCGCTTGGTTTTGAGTAGTGGTGTGAGTAGACAATTGCCAGCACTTCTTCTTTGAGGCGGCTTTTTTGAAAGCTTATGCATGTTTCTATGAGGCTTTCTTTGGAGTGAAAGTAGTTATAAAGCGTGGCTTTCGGAATTTTAGTTTCTTTGGCAATCAGGTCTACGCCCGTGTTGTGAAATCCATAGAGATTAAATAGATCTACTGCGCTATGAATAACTTTTAATTTTTTTGAAGCCGTTTCTAAAGTTGGCATAGTTTTACCATTATAAAAATAAGTTGTTATGTCTGGCTGAGATAAAAAGCTTGTGCCCTTTCTGGGAGAAAAAAAGGCACAGCAAAGCCGTAAGACGGTGCTTGGCACATCTCAAGTTTTATTGTTGATATAAGTTTTTAGCCGTAATGACTTAAAGTCTGAAAAGCGGTTAAGCCTTCAAACTGTTTAAAGATGAATTAAGTGGTGTCGTTATAGCTTTTGGCAATGAGTGCCAAGAATTGATGGATGTGCATAGCCAACTCCTGATTTTGGGAGTTCTGCCAAAGCATTCATTTGGAATTATGGTGGCAGAACGAAAGAGGGTTGACAGACTGAACCTAAGAATCAGCACACCCGAGGGTGTCCCCCTTCCGTCCTACCGCAACAAAAGGGGGACGAACGAGTCTACATCAAAAAAATGATTTTTTTCAATGTACTTAGGTTCCGGCCTGTCAAAGCCGGCTGGCAATGTGGCCAGCAGGCAAAGGATAATCTGAGAGTTGGTAGGTGTCAATGTAGCTTTTATGACAAGTATTTAAATTTATTATTATTTTTCATTAGATTAACTTAATTATTATTTTATATATTATATTTAATTATATTTTTAAATTAAGTGAAGCGATCCATGCTTATTAATTTCTATCTTTTAACTTTTAATGTGAGAGTACAAAGCGGAAAGTCTGTTTAGACAATCTCGGTCTGCCCCACTTGGTGATAAGCACGATTAAAATAAACCAAACTTTGGTCATGCTCGCTTTGCTTAATCGCCACAATCGGACAAATAAGAATAGTGTGTGTACCCACTTGTTGAATTTGCTCAATCTCGCAATCGAAACTCACCAATGCATCATCCAACACAGGTGAACCCGTTTCTAACTCAATCCATACGCCATGTTTAAAGCGCTCTTCTGGTGTGAGCTTAGATGAAAATGCTTTTGAAATATGTTCGTGGTGTGCGCCTAAAACATTCACAGTTAAGATTTTGTTATCTAGGAAATGTGCATGTGAGCTCGCAGATTGGTTCATACACACCAATAATGTCGGCGGTGTGTCTGTCACACTACAAACAGCAGAGGCAGTAAATCCAAAACGGCCAGACATGCCTGCCGTAGTCACAACACTAACCGCACTTGTGAGTAAAGACATTGCATTTCTAAAGTCTGTTGCTTGAACCATGACATTATTCCTAAATTGAATCGTACCTTGTCCTGAGTGTTTGCTATACCGCCCAACTCCATCAGGAAGGTACTTTATCGACATGCATTCTGAGTAGAACGACATGTAGTAAGTAAAATGAGGGTTACTTGTTTGATTATCAACTGCCATCAAAAAAGTAACCCTTTATACCACTTATTGGTAAAGATTAAGCAGAGAGTTCAAAACCCGTAAGTTCTCTACGAACGATTTCTGCACCTGCACTTAAGGCATTTAACTTGCCACGTGCAACTTCACGAGAAAGAGGCGCCATACCGCAGTTTGTGCAAGGGTAAAGCTTGTCAGCATCTACAAACTGAAGTGCTTTACGTAGTGTGTTGGCAACTTCTTCTGGAGTTTCAATCTGGTTAGATGCGACATCAATTGCGCCAACCATTACTTTTTTACCGCGAATGAGTTCAAGTAAATCGATAGGCACATGTGAGTTGTGACACTCTAACGAGATGATATCAATGTTAGATTTTTGCAGTTTCGGGAAAGCTTCTTCGTATTGACGCCATTCCGAACCTAATGTCTTTTTCCAGTCTGTATTGGCTTTAATGCCGTAACCGTAGCAAATGTGGACCGCAGTTTCACATTTTAGACCTTCAATTGCACGCTCTAAAGTCGCAACGCCCCAGTCATTTACTTCGTCAAAGAAGACATTAAATGCAGGTTCGTCAAACTGAATAATGTCTACACCAGCAGCTTCTAACTCACGCGCTTCTTGGTTCAAAATTTTAGCAAATTCCCAAGCAAGTTTTTCACGGCTCTTGTAATGACCATCGTAAAGCGTATCAATCATAGTCATTGGGCCAGGTAATGCCCACTTAATTGGTTGATTGGTTTGCTGACGTAAAAACTTAGCATCTTCAACAAACACAGGTTTTTGACGAGACACAGCACCTACAACAGACGGTACGCTTGCATCGTAACGGTCACGAATTCGAACTGTTTCGCGTTTCTCAAAATCTACGCCATTTAAGTGTTCAATAAATGTGGTCACAAAGTGTTGGCGGGTTTGTTCGCCATCGCTCACAATGTCGATGCCAGCAAGTTGTTGTTCGTGCAACGCCAAACGTAAAGCGTCTTTTTTACCTTCAATCAGGCCTTCGTTTTCGAGTTTCCAAGGCGACCAAAGCTTTTCAGGTTCTGCAAGCCAAGAAGGTTTAGGTAAGCTGCCAGCAGTTGAAGTTGGTAATAATTTTTTCATGATCAATGACCCGTATGTTGATTAATTAGGAGCGTAATTAGCAGACCACTGCTCAAGAATCGCTTGGTATGGTTTGATAAATTGCTCTTCAACAAACTTCCCCTGCTCAATAGCCAAACGGCTACGTTCTTCTCGGTCATACACAATTCGAGTAAGTGAGTAATCTTCATTTTTCAAGCTTGGCTGATAAGATTTTCCAGCAACTGAATTTGCATTGTAAATTTCAGGGCGGTAAATCTTTTGGAACGATTCCATGGTGCTGATAGTGCTGATCAACTCAAGGTTGGTGTAATCACTCAGCAAATCACCAGTAAAATAGAACGCCAAAGGTGCAGCACTGTTTTTCGGCATGAAATAGCGAACTTTTAAGCCCATTTTCTGGAAATATTCATCAGTTAATGAATAGTCTTCTTGCTTGTATTCCACACCCAAAACTGGATGTTCATTTTCAGTGCGGTGATACACTTTAGTTGTTGAAACACTTAAGCAAATCACTGGCGCTTTTTTAAAGTTTGCTCTGTAAGTCTCAGAGTTAATAAAGCTCTTAAACAAGTTACCGTGCAATTCGCCAAATTTCTCTGGAGTGCTAAAGGTAGACTGATTTTTATTGTGGTCTAACAAAAGCACACTAAAGTCATAGTCACGTACATAAGACGAGAAGTTGTTGCCTACAATGCCTTCAATGCGTTCATTGGTCTTTTTATCAACAATATTGGTTTTCAATATTTCGATTAAAGGAAGCGCACTGTTATGGCTTGCAGCATCAACATTCATTTCAACTGAAATGATTTCAAGTTCAACCGCATAGCGATCGCCTTTAGGGTTATCCCAATGAGCTAAAGTATTAAAACGATTGTCGATCATCTGTAATGTGTTGCGCAGATTCTCTTGACGGCTCATCCCTCTCGCCAAGTTAGCAAAGTTGGTTGTAATACGCGTATTGTCTGCTGGACGATAGTTTTCATCGAAACAAATACTCTTAATCGTAAATGTAAATTCTTTACTCATTTTGATCAGTACCCTAATTTCTGAGATAAACCTAAAAATATTTCGAGCTCTTTTTAAACTTTCCAGCCTTGTCAGATTTGTGCCTTATGGTCTTATCAAAACTGAATTACTGGAACGCTTCAGAGCGTGAATAGATTTATACCGCAATACCAACATGAATAAAAATGATTTAGTCTCATTCAAAACTGAGTGAAATTCACGTTTAGAGTTTAATAAAGAAGTATGAAGTTAAATATTTTTCATCTTTGGGAATTTTAGACAGTAGAAATTCAACATACGACGGACGTGTAAAGCCCTTACCAATTTTAAAATTTATTATTATTTTCAATATATTAATCCATAAAAACTTAGGGAGAATGGCTAGACCTAAAGTAATTTATACTGACTCTCGCTCATCTCTGTTTTTAGCCATTCTAGAAATATGGTTTTGCGTGAATCTTCCTCGAAAGTGCTATGAGAAAGTAAAAAATAGGCTGAACCGTCTTGTACGACTGGTGAAATTTCTTGCAGTAAGTTCCACTCTAGCTCTTTTTCAATCATATAAATTGAGATTACGGTTGCGCCGAGTCCAGCTAAGCAGCCTTCTAAACATAGATAAAAATGTTCGAGTTCGACTTTAGCGTAGCCTTTTAAAATCTGCTTTAACTCAGCAATGCGGCTAACGCTTTTGAAAAAATTCGGTCTAGAGGTCGAAATGAGTAAGTCATTTGTTTCTGATGGCTTAGTTGCTTGAACTAGAGCGATATATTCATCGGCAATTTTCTCGCTATAGATATGCTCTCCCCAATCAAAATCATTTCTGCGAATTGCGATATCAATATTATCTTTTTCAAAGTCGACCACTCCACCTGCTGTTAGTAACACCACCTCAAAATCATGACCGAGCTTTTTAAATTTTGATAACCGTGGAATGAGCCATTTCATGGAAAGAGTCGGTTCACACGACAAGACCAGTTGTTTGTTTTCAGTTTTAGGCTGACTTAGCTCTATTAAACATTCATCGAGTTGACTAAAAACTTGATGGCAACAATTCAATAAAATTTCACCCTGCTCAGTCATCACAAGTGTTTTATTTTTTCGATCAAACAAAGTCGTATTTAAAGCTTCTTCTAAGTTATAAATCTGTTTACTAACCGCACTTTGCGTCACAAATAATTTCTTTGCAGCTAAAGTGACGCTGCCATACTTAGCCACAAAATAGAAAAATTTTAATGAATTCAGCGATATTCTTTCTATCATTCCAAAAACTCATAAGTGGTCAGTCGTTTTTATCGATTTTTATTTCTAGGTTTCTGTTCAAAATAAAAATCATCTTTATTAAAACCTATTTTAGATGATGAAAAACATATTGAATATCGATATCTATCTTCACAGCCGTATAGATGCGACTTCTTACTCTGAAAAAATAGCTACTTTAGGCAGTGCTTTCACTTTTCCCAACACATTCCAAAAAGTACAGATCAATCCCCCTCGTTTTCAGTGAGGGCACAAGATAATGGCAGAGTTCATTGCGGTTATTTTGATTACGATTTTGGCTGTTATTAGCCCCGGCGCTGACTTCGCGATTGTCACGAAAAATAGTTACCTGTACGGTAGAAAAATAGGGGTTTTAACTTCACTCGGAATATCGCTTGGCGTGTTGGTGCATGTGACCTATACCCTAGTCGCTGTTGCATTTGTCATGACTTATACGCCGCAAATTTTGAATATTGTTAAGTATATTGGTGCGATTTACCTGATCTATATTGGCTATAAAACCTTTACTCAAAAACCTGTTTTAGACACTGCTGCCTTAACTTCTATAGGTACTTTTCAAGCGATAAAATACGGCTTTTTTACCAATGCCCTTAACCCTAAAACCACGCTATTCGTGATTAGTACCTATACGCAAATTGTGAGTTTAACCACGCCTAAAACCATTCTTTTGGCTTATGGCTTTTTTATGTCATTTGCGCATTTTGTATGGTTTTCACTAGTGGCTGTGCTTTTTTCATCCATGCTGTTAAGGCAAAAAATGTTAGCTAAGCAAGTGCAAATTAATAAGGTGATTGGTTCAATTTTATGTGCTTTAGGTGTGATTCTTCTTTTTACTCAGTTTCAATAGAACCAATGAATTTTAAGAAACTGTAGAGTGTGGACTGAGCCCTGTGTACAGAACTCAGTCCATTCAAGCGAGTTAAGAATCTATTTTTTAAGTATTCGATTCAGATAAATTATTTACATTCCAACGATTTGCTCTTTTAAAGGTTCCGACATCGTTAAATCGAACTCCCATATCACGCATAACTTTATGGGCAACGGGTGCAGTCATTTGTCGAATGTAGAATGGTTCTTTCACCACAAAATGATGGATGGCATGCGTCGAACCAAAGTTAAAGCAAAAGAGTTGGAACGGCATCATCCACCACGGTGTTAACACTTGCGTTTGTTGAATCACATTGCCTAATTCTACATCACCGTAGTAATGCATATTGCTTGTCACAAAGTGTAGGCAGAAAGTACGCAGCACATTTGGCGCAATCCACACCACAGTCAAAATATTAATCACATGCATAATATTTAGCGTTGTAGCTGACCACGCAATCGGTGTATTTGCCAAGCTTGAAATCATATCAACTGCATGGAAGCCTAAGAAGATATACCAAAGAGACCAATGAATAATTCCAAGTGGAAAATAAGCTAAGAACGCACGTTTAAAAATAACTTTTCTAACAGTCCAATTGCTTGCAGCAATAATGCGTAGCAAAACTGCAAAGCCATTGTCACCGATGGCGACGAGTCGGCGTATGCTCCACTGCTCTCCATTGGTGAGCGCTCTTTCTTCTAAATCGACTTCAGTGCCTGAATTTTTATGGTGATTAAAATGAAGCTCACGGCGTTTCCACGGGTTAATGGTACTTGGGCGAGCTAACCAGACTAATCCCATCATAAGGTGATGTGCCCATGGTTTCTTTCTAAAATACATCCAGTGAATGAGGTCGTGTTCTAACTCATGGGTAAGAGATGCAAAAAACGCAATAATGGGAATTGCGAACCAAGCTGAAAGCTGATGATTGATATAGAGTACGGCTGTAGCAATCATTCCAACGATGGAAACAAATAGAATCATCGCCCCTATTGCATTTTGATGGTTCAAAATGGGGTGCCGCTTGCGTAAAGCCACACCTTCCGCTGTGACCACTTTTTTAATGTGTTCCGTTTTTTCGCTATCGCTCATTCCAGCAGGATTTTTATATATGTAGGTCATCCGTTATTCCTCAGTTTTCTCATGTCCCTACTTTATTTATATCTATCTTTGTACGCTTAGCTCGAAACGCCAATCTATTGGCTATGGATGCCAAAATAGTAAGATTCAAAACAAACAAAAGATTTTTTGGTTTTGAATCTTTTATACTGCTCACAGGAATATGAATCACAAGTTATAGGACATAACATGCCACAGACAGCAACGGCACTGGCTAGCTGGGTTAAAGCGATTCAAAAAGCGCTTGAAAAAGCAGGTGTGGATAGCCAACCTTTATTAAAACAAGCAGGTTTAGATGTTCAGGCCCTAAATGATCCAGATGCACGCTATTCATTAAAACAAACTGCGAATTTATGGAAATTAGCCGTTCAAGCGACTCAGGACTCGTGCTTTGGCCTTAAAGTTGCCAGCCAAGTCAACCAAAATACATTTCATGTGTTGGGCCATTCACTCATTACCAGCACAACACTAAAAGAAATGTTTTTAAGAATTATTCGTTACTTCCGCATAGTGACCGACATTCCTGAACTCGAGTTTTATGGCGAGGGGAAAAATCATTATTTCGTTATTCATGTTCCCGATGAAGTTCAACCCGAATCTATCGATGCTTTTATCTCTGTTTTTATTCGTTCAAGTCGTGCGTTACAAGGTTCTGTTTTTTCGCCCTTACGCATTGAATTAAGACGCTCAGAGCCAGAAGATTTAGAAACTTTTCAGAGTATTTTAAAAGCCCCGATTGTGTTTAATGCACCCAAAGACATGATTGTGTTTGACACAGCAACCATAGAGCAGCCTTTAGATGGTGGGAATCCGTCCCTCACCCAAGAATATGATGAGATTATTAATCGTTATCTTGCACGGTTTGATAAAGAAAATATATTGGCTCGTGTGAAAGTAAAACTCATTGAAAAATTATCTACAGGTGACTTTCAACAGCAAGACGTTGCAAAAAGTTTAGGCTTAAGTATACGGAGTTTGCAACGTAAGCTATCGGCAGAAAATACGTCTTATAGCGAGCTACTCGACAATACACGGCACGAACTCGCTTTGTCGTATATTAAAAATTCAAGCCACAATATTACCGAAATTGCCTATATTCTTGGCTTTACCGATGTGAGTAGTTTTACCCGTGCTTTTCGACGCTGGACAGATTTATCACCGCTACACTATCGGGAAAAACATCTGTCTTGTTCTTAAATTTCTAAAAATTTTAGATAAAAAAAGATGCACATGAATGCATCTTTTTTATGAACATCTTATTTTTTATTTAACAGTTCGAGCATAGAGACTGTGGTGACTTTAGCCCCGACAGGCAAGGCTTTTAAATCTACAACATAGTTCGGACTATGCGGAATATAAGGCACAGGTTTGCCTTGCTTGACTGCATTGGCAAACACAACCGGATCTGCCACGCCAATAAACATAAAGTTAAATGGAATGTCTTTTTGATCACCTAACAAATGGTGAACATCTTCAGAACCCATAATGGCGGGATAATCAGTTAGAACATGTTTGTCGCCTAGCAAAGCTTTTAAAGGTCCATTTAAACGCGCAGAGAACTCTTTATTATTAACTACAGGCGTACTTGAACCCTTAAAGGTAAAAGTAGGCAATTGATCTTTACCCATGCCCTGCATTTCGGCAGCACCATCACTCATGAACTTAATGTTATTTAACATGGTTTCGCGTATTTTTGGATCAAACCAACGCAAGTTCATTTTGACCAGTGCAGTAGAAGGAATCACATTATTCGAATTTCCAGCTTGGATTGAGCCAATCGATAAAACTGCTGCTTGTTGAGGGTCGACTGCGTTACCCATAATAGTTTGATATTGAGTTACTGCATTTGCCGCCATGCTAATTGGATTTTTGGTTAGCATTGGTAATGACCCATGCCCACCCACGCCTTTAAATAAAACATCGAGCTGATCGGTTCCCGCCATGCGTGGCCCCGGCGCATTAATGACCACTCCAACAGGTGCAGGTGTGGTATGTACTGCAAAGAAATAATCGGGTTTTGGCAAATTGTATTTTGTCCACAAACCGTCAGTCACCATGGCTTTAGCACCCGTTATAGGCTCTTCAGCAGGTTGTGCGACTAAAATAATAGTTCCGCTCCATTCTTTTTTTAAAGCGACTAAGGTTTTTGCCATACTGAGCATCCATGTCACATGTGCATCATGACCACACATATGTGCAACAGGCGTTTCGGTTCCATCGTCAAGTTTTACCCGCACTTTACTTGCATAAGGTAAGCCAGTCGCTTCTTGAACAGTATTGGCATCCATGTCGGCACGGTACATGACCGTTGGCCCATCACCGTTTTTTAAAATGCCAACCACACCTGTCTTGGCTATTCCAGTTTTAACATCAAACCCTAATGACTTAAGCTCTTTGGCAACAATGGCAGAAGTACGCGTTTCCATAAACCCAAGTTCAGGGTGTTCATGAATGTCTTTATAAACCTTATTTAACCACTGTGTTTGCCCATCAATAATCGTTAACGCTTTTTGTGAAACCGCTGGCAAAGTTGTTGGACTTGCTTCTGCATGAAGGACCGTTCCATAACCAGAAATCAAAGTCGATAACCCTATAAATAGGCTGTTTTTAAAAAATTTGTTCATTATGAATAAAGCTCCGTTTTAATAATCTTTGCAGTTAGTTAATAATTATTTTGTTTTTAGCTAAATCTTTCTTTTCTAATCGATTCAATAATGTGCCAAATAGTGTTGCCATTACATACATTAAGATTGAATACACGGCTGCCGGCATAGCTGCGTCTGAACTCGCCATAACAGTTAAAGCAATTGTTAACGCTAAAGTACTGTTATGAATTCCTATTTCAAAAGCACAGGCTTTGGCTTGAAAGCTATTAATACCAAATAAACGAGGCACCAAATAACCAATCAAAAGACTACAAATACAGAAAAGCAAGGTTGCCCCACCCACTAGCCCAATGTAATTGAGAAGTTTTTGATAGTCTTTGGCAATCGCGAGCGCAATAATAAAAAGTAAAAATACAATTGCGAAAACACGAACAGGGTTATTTAACCTTTCTGCAAATTTTGGTGAGAAATGTCTGATCAACATCCCAATGATGACGGGAACCAAAATAATAACAAATACTTGAATTATTTTAGAAAATTGCAATCCAACGTGTTGTTCACTTGCAACGAAATGTAGTAATGCAAAGTTCACAATCAATGGCAATGTAAAAGCAGCAAGCACTGAATTTATCGCAGTTAAAGTAATATTAAGTGCAATATCACCCTTATATAAATAGCTAAATAAATTTGCAGTGGCCCCTCCCGGTGAAGCCGCAAGTAACATCAGCCCGACAGCAATCATTGGTGGTAAAGCAAAAACCTTACAAATAATAAATGCGATAGCCACTAAAATAATGAGCTGACAAAACAATGCAATAAATACGGCTTTGGGGTGCTGGCGAACACGTTTAAAATCTTTAAGGGTTAATTCTAGCCCCATACCAGCCATAATAATAGCCAAGGCTATGGGTAAGAATATAGTAATTATCAATGAATCCATTCTCTATTTCCTCTTTTAATTTTTTGTATTATTTAGAATTTATATCCTATTTTTAATCCATAGCTTAAAGAGTGATTATCCTTAAACTCCCCTACATAATAATCACTACCGGCCTGCGCGCCAAGCTGACCTTTTGCATCGCCTAACCAGTAATATTTCACACCACCAGAAATAAAGTATTGTGATGTTGGACTGTATTGGGCTCCCACTCCTAAGTTGTAATATCCCTTGGTTGGGCCACCCGTTGAAACTTTATCACCCGCACCAGAGTCCCACCCCACTGACACAGAGCCTAACCATTTAGGTGAAAAACGTTGCCCTACTCCCAAATTTAAAGTCCATTGGTCATCATCATAACGAACCAAATTAAATCCTTCTGGACGGCTTGGTGTCGATAAGCCCCCGACAACTTTTGAAATTTCACCAAAACGATAAGGTTGTAGCGCCAAATCACTCCAATTTACCCAACGCAAGCTACCGAACAGTAAAATTCCCTGACGTAAACCCGTTTGAAACTCTAAATTCACTGAGTTTGGAGATTTAAATTTGGTTGTACCAGAGCCTTCGCCATTAGGTAACGCTGAAATAATGTGATTTAAATAGTTTTTCTTTTGCTCAGTCATCTGCCCGATAGAAATCATATAGTCGAGATGTTGGCTAACTAAATCGCGTCCTTGCTGAGTGGTTAACATATCAATTAACGGCGCATTTTCAGTTGCGTTTACTTTGTGGGTAATGGCAGAACGATAGGTAAGTGAAACTTTAACGGCCTTTTCGGGAATTTGATAAGCCAGTCCAGCTAACCAGCCCCAATCACCCACAGTTTTAGTTTGAAAGTCATAGCCATTATAAAGACTAAATACATTGCCTCTTAAATTGACCTGACTTTTGAAGGTTTGATAAACCGGCCCTGCAAAAATATTCCAGTTTTTATTAGGTTGATATCCAGCAATGAAGCTAAAACTTTGAATATCAAATTCTGATTTTGCATTTCCTGTGGGAACTTGACCAGAAGTAGCATTTACAAGGCTTGTAGTCGTAATACCGGGAAGCATAACTGTATCTTTCGGGGTTGCGACAAAGCCATTTACTCCAGAATATTCGGTGTCAGCCCCAAAAGGCTGATCGTAAAGCAACCCGAATGAATACTGCGGTGCCAACTGTAATTTTAAAGCCGCAGTCGGCCGATAATCTGTATTGGCAATATCGGAAATTGACTGATGTGAAGGGTTAGTACCAGATTCCACTCCTTTTAAATCAGTATCTGTCACACCTAAACTTGCTTCAAAGTAATTTCCCGGTTGTAAAAATGCTGAGACGGATTGGCCTGTTTTATCAAATGCCGCAGCATGTAATGCACTTGTACAAATTGAAGCGATTCCCAATACTAATGTTCTATTTCTTACTACAAAAATCATGGATCCATCCTGGATTTTTTTATTTTGATTGTTCACTTTATTTAGATTTTGAGTGATGCGCTTAGCCCCAAACGCCAATTCGTTGACTGTGGATGCCATATTTAAAAATTATAAGATTGCCTCTCTGAAATGAGATAATTCGCTTTGAACTCAAGATTAAAGACGACGATGATTTAAAACTTTCAGATAATTTTTTAAGAAACTTTTGTATTTATTGCTGTTGATATTAAAGCGCACGATAGATTTTCCAATCCTTCATATCTCTATAAATCACGGCGCACCAAACTAGAAAAGCTAAAGCGATGATATTTATATACCTTCGCTTTAGCTTATAAATTTATCGGATATACAGTCTGTAGATTAAGATAGTACATACATCAGCAATCTAAATCTTCCACTAAAATTCATATTTCGCCATCATTTCTATACGCTTATCTTTCCCTACTTGTTGACTTACAGTGTTGCGCTCGCCATAGACATATTCGACCCCAAAAGTTAAGGGTTTATTGGGTTTAAACATCAGATTAGCCCAACTCTGTTGTAACTTTTTATTGGCATCTTTTGTTATTACGTCTTTATCTTCATAGATCAATGCACCATGACCTATTGTGCCCCTTAGTTTTTCATTAAATTGATAAGTAAGGCCCATTTGAAATGCATCAAAATCAATTAATTCGATATCATCTCCGTTTTGGATATGACGAACATTATCAGAGGTAGCCAGTAATAATTTATTGTCTCCAGAAACATGCGAATAGTTACTATTAAATAATAAAGATGGTGTGATTTTATAGCGAAGACCTAGTGCAGCCCCCCATCCCATTTTAGTTTCATCATTTTCATTACGTAGACGGACTTCCTGAACTAAACCACGTGCAGTCATTACGCCTTTATCAGTGGCAAATTCATGTTTCAATTTACTTGCCAGTAAAGGCAGACGGTTCTCGTCATTACCTTTTTCTAAGCTTAAGAAATAAGAGGTGGATGTATTGATTGGCCCTGAATAACGCACCATTGGATTACGATTGGTACCACCACCTAAAGCGGTATTTGAATCTAGCATTTCTGGTGCTGTTTCAGTTGAAAGAAAAGTAGACGTCGTTTGACCGATCAACCAACGATCATAATTTAAATAGACATGTCGCAGACGGGCATTGTCTTTATTTGTCCCACCACGAAAATCTATTTCAATTTTCCCTTTTAACGTCTTTTCCCCTACAGCAGTATTAAAATCTAAACCAATACGAGAGGCATTTACGGTCGAATCCAAACGATCTTCAGTCGATTTTTTATCAGGATCCCCTTCTAGTAACACACCATTAATGCGGTTAAACATACCTTTCGCGCCTTCAAACTGATATGCAGCATCAGCACGAACAAAGCCATACAAATTAACATCGGCACCAGATTTTGATTGCCATTTGAATATAGCTTGAGGATTTTTTTCTGGCGGCGTGATAACACTTGCTGTTGGTACGTATGGAACCTGTACGCTAGTTGTAGATGTTGCTTTTTGAGTCTGAAGCATTTGTCGAAGTTCATTCACTTCTGCACGCAATTGTTCAATTTCACTGTTCTGATCGGCATGGGTAAATGTGGTGAGAGTGGTTAAGCTAACGATTAGCATTGTCTTAGCTGAGTTAAATTTCATTTCGCATTCCTTTGTTTTATTTCAATAAAGCGTGCTGTTCATCCATTTACAAAAATTGTAGATATAGTCTCCCCTTAAATAGCTTTTCAGCTCTTTAAAAATGTCTTACTTACTTTTTAGATTTAAAAAACAATTGCAGACTGTATTGATAAAAAAAGCGTGTAGTGAGAATTACGAAAATTAATCTTGAGAGCTGAAAGGCAACTACAATAGGTACTGCGAGTCCGAGAGCTTTAGCCATCAGTGACATTTCTGCGATGCCTCCGGGTGAAAGCCCTAAAATCAAGTTTTGTTTTTCAGTATGGCTTAGGTTGACCAGTAATAACGCAAAGCTGATCGATAACACTAAAGCCAGCAGATTGAATATCAGTGTTATCCCAATAAACTTTTTATTTTTCTTTAAAAAGCTAAATGGAAATTTGCTGCCTAATGACCAACCAATACAGACTTGACCAAAGGCAGTAAACCATTCGGGCAATTTCATCTGAAGTATTCCGCAAAATGACAACAACCCAATAATGGCAAGTGGTCCCAAAATCCAAGCATTCAAAAGATTAAAAAATTGAAAAACTTTACCCACAAACAGGGCCATACAAAACAGCAATACGACCTGAAAAAAGCTAAATTGATCCGACTCTGGTATTTTTAAACCAGTCCATTCAACTTGAAAATAAAGTTCCATAAAAATTGGAACCAACACAACTAGAACTACAATTCTCAAACTATGGGCAGCAACGACTTTCTCAACTTGAGCTTGATAGCGTTCTGCAATATTCACCATTTCACTGGCACTGCCAATGGCCGAAGAAAACCATGCAGTTGCCCAATCCAATGCATTAACTCGATATTGCAAACCAGCCAGCAACGTACCCAATACAAGTGACCATACCAACCCAATTAGAATAAAGCCCCAATATGCCGCCACTGCCTGTACCAAGGCTGGTGTAAAGTATAAGCCTAAGGCCATACCAATAATGACCTGCCCTATGCGTCGCCAATGCGGATCACAAGCAAGTGGATGACCAACGCTACCGAACAATAAAGCCGTCAATAAAGGTCCAAGCAACCAAGGCAAGGGAATATGCAAATATTTGGCAATTAAAGCTCCGACCAGAGCAATTGCTAATCCTTTGAGATTTGAGCTTATTTTTTCCATAATTCTGAGCAATAATAGTCAACCAATGCTGACTATTATTGTTGTCCTATTAAGCTTGTTGTTTTTTGATAAACAAGTACTTACGAACGATTGGCAATATCAGTAATAATCCTGACATGATCCAAAGCCCCATACTGATGTTACTGCTCCACAAGATGCCAAGTTCCCCTTGAGAAATCGACAAGGCACGGCGTAAATTTGATTCCATCAACTCTCCAAGTACGAAACCAAGAATCAGCGGTGCCAATGGGAAATCAAATTTTCGTAAAATATATCCAAATACACCCAAGCCCATACATAACAGCAAGTCAAAGATATTGCTATGAATAGCATACACACCAACAAAACTAACACTTGCGATGATCGGGATCAGAATATAATTAGGAATACTTAACATGCGGGCAAAGAAACCCACCAGTGGCAAGTTCAATACCAACAGAATGATATTACCCACCATTAAAGATGCAATTAGTGACCACACCAGTACAGGTTGCTGAACAAATAACTGTGGACCTGGTGTTATGTTGTACATAAGCAACGCGCCCATCATTACCGCAGTCGTCCCCGAGCCTGGCACACCTAGTGTCAACATTGGCACAAATGAACCACAAGCCGCTGCGTTATTAGCACTTTCTGGTGCAGCAAGCCCACGTAAGTCACCTTTACCAAACTTGCTACTATCCTTTGCCATTTTGCGTTCAGTGGTATAGGCCATTGCACTTGCAACTGTTGCACCTGCTCCAGGAAGAATACCCAAGAAGAAACCAATCACTGAACTGCGGATAATAGCAACTAACGAGAAGAAGAACTCTTTAAGATTAAAAAGAGAACGCTTTCCTTGTTTTAAGGTAACTTGACCAATTGTGGTACGTTCGAGTAATAATAAAATTTCACTTACACTAAATAAGCCAATAACCAAAGTTGTAAAAGCAATTCCGTCACTTAAACCTACACTGTTAAAGGTAAAGCGATACACACCTGTAATTGCATCCATTCCCACAGTTGAAAGTGCTAAGCCCATGAGCGCCATAATTAAGGTTTTAAAAGGCTGCGTACTGACCAGACCAGTTAAACAAACAATTGCAAAGACCATCAGCGCAAAATATTCAGCGGGACCAAACGCAATTGCCCATTTCGCCAGTATAGGAGCAAACAACACAATCCCAATAAAGGCGACAGTACTCCCAACAAAGGAACTGACCGATGACAAAGACAGTGCGATTCCTGCTTTTCCTTGCTGTGCCAATGGATAACCATCTAAAGTGGTCATAATGGCCCCAGCATCTCCGGGTACGTTTAACAGAATCGCTGAAATACGTCCGCCGTATTCACAGCCCAAATACACTGCTGCCAATAAAATCAAGGCACTATCTACGGGTAAACCCAAGGCGTAAGCAAACGGCAATAAAATTGCCACACCATTAATTGGACCTAAACCTGGCAATAACCCTACAATCGTTCCAATAAATGCGCCAATCAAAGCAATTAAAAGATTCTGTGGTTGCAAGGCAACCTCAAAACCCATCATTAAAAAACTTAATACATCCATATCGGGTCATCCTTAACCAAAAAATCCAAGTGGTAATGGCACATCCAAGAAACGGTCAAACATATAATAGGTACTCATGCTAAGTACCAAACCTGTCACCAAAACCGGTATGGTTTTGCCATGGAAAAGTTTGCCCACTGCAATGGTCATTAATAGGGTTGCAACAATAAAGCCTAGCCATTCAAAAACTAATGCATATAGCGTTAAAGCCACCACACACAACGCTAACTTAACGACTAGATGTTTTGTCCACCCCAACTCAACGGGTTCAAACATAATGGCTGGTCGAATAGTTAGATACGCTGCACTCGCTGTAATTAACCCCATTAACAGAATAGGAAAAGCTTTAGGGCCCACTGGATCGTAGGAAATTGGCGC
This sequence comes from Acinetobacter sp. AOR14_HL, assembly GCF_027855175.1. Taxonomy (NCBI): domain Bacteria; kingdom Pseudomonadati; phylum Pseudomonadota; class Gammaproteobacteria; order Moraxellales; family Moraxellaceae; genus Acinetobacter; species Acinetobacter sp. AOR14_HL. The sequence goes on from NZ_JAKTII010000020.1 coordinate 32,556, forward strand.
TTCAAAATTGCTCGCATAGATCAACAAAAATAATCCGCAAACCGTAATAATGGCGGTAAGAATCCGTTCAGATTTCATTATCTATCCTCAGAAAAAAACTGAGCTGAAAAATAGCTTCTCAACCCAGCCTATTTGTTATTGTGATAATTTATATTCTTGCGATAACTGCCGCATTTCTGCGGTCTGTTTATAAACATAAGCAGTGAGTTCTTCACCTGTCATCTGAAATGGGAGTAGATCCTGATTTTCACGGACTGCATCAAATTTCTGGTTAGCCATCATTTTATCAAAGGCATTTTTCCACCAACCATAGGCTTCATCACTGACCTTTGGTCCCATATAGAAACCACGGATGACTGGCCACTCTATGTCGTAGCCTTGCTCTTTTGCAGTAGGTAATTTTGAGAACTTCCCGTCTAAACGCTTGTTTGCAAAAACTGCCAAAACCCGAATATCACCAGACTCTAGGTATGAACTTACTTCACTGATATTCCCTACCCCGACTTGAATATGCTGCCCCAGTAATGAAGTCAGCACTTCCCCACCACCTTCAAGTGCAACAAATCTTAAATTAGCAGGACTAATACCTGCTTTTTTTGCCAACATTGCTGTTTGCATCCAGTCTTGACCACCCACACTTCCGGCACCACCAAAGCTCAGTGCTTTTGGGTTTTCTCGGAGTGCTTTCATCAAGTCATCAAGGTTTTTCAATGGTGAGTCTTTATGTACCGAAACCAGACCATAATCGACGGCGACCCCAGATAACCATTTCACATCTTTTTCAGTGAAGTGTCCGAATTTTCCTTGTGCTAAGTTCAAGAGTGAACCAGTGGAAAATGCAACCACGGCATTATTATTCGCAGGATCACTGTTTACGATTTTGTTATAGGCTACGGCACCTACCCCACCTGGCATATAGGTTACGCGTATTGGGTCTTTGAGCTGGTCTGTTTGTTTAAAGCCAGATTGGATTAATTTACAAGTCATATCAAACCCACCACCTGGCTTTGCTGGGGCTATACATTCCGGACGTTTTGGCTGACCCGCCTCTTTAGAAGCATTTCCAGAACCACACCCAGCCATTGTCACACTGACGCATGTTAATGCGAGTAAAGTTAAATTTTTCATGTTACATACATCCTTATAACGTTTTGCTCTATTCATATTTTGATTTTTACCAATCTCCATAATCGACCTCCTTGGCACGATCATGTTTACTGGTTTTTAGTTTTAATCTTGTGTTTTGAAATGCGCTTTTTCACAGCGAACTTCAGCAATGCTGCGTTACTATAAAAATTAAGAATCAACCGACTAAAAGAAATAGCTAAGTGGGGGGAAGGTTATGACAATCACCAGATCTATAATGAGTAATTAAAACCTTTGCAAAAATATCCCAAAATGCTGGTTTTAATTAATACTGATGAATAACAATAAGATAGTAAAAATATAATCTATTGAGTTGTCTTTTGCATATCCATGCTATGGGTAACGTTTAATATTCAAATAAATAAACCTATTTACCCAATTTTCCCTTCTGATCAAATGAGCTAAATACTCATATGTTTTTCCAATAGTTATTTAATCAGGTACGCTTCTTCATAATTTGCAAACCCATCATATTTTTTAATGCATCATGCATTTAATGCTCTCCCTTTCTAATTTGAGAAGATTAAAGCACAGAATAAGAAATCATCGTGATACCAATAATTTAAAGGGGGCATTAGTAAAATTAAATAGGCTTAAAATTCCAAGCAAAGAGAGCGAGATAAACTGAAAAGGGTCGTTTTATTATTATTGGAATATGAAGTTAAAGATCACTTTTATGAGAATGGATAATTATTTATAAGAGAATATACAGCTGTTAATATACAAAAAATCTATGAAAATTTAACGCTTACTAAAATTAATACGGACATTTATATATGGAAATCAAGCAAATAAAGTATTTTTTGACGGTCGTTGAAGCAGGCAGTATTGGTAAGGCAGCCCAAAAACTTGATGTTGGTGCTTCGGCAATTAGTCAACAAATTAGTAAACTAGAACAAGAGTTAAGCATTCGTTTGCTGCAGCGTAATGCCTTTGGTGTCACACCAACTCCCGCAGGTCTCGCATTTTTAAAACATTCTCAACTTATTTTACGTCAAGTGAACTTTGCAATAGATGCTGCACATTCTGCAAGACTTTCTGGACATGTCAGCCTTGGGTTTCCACCGACCATTACCGCTTTGATTGGCATCCCTTTAATGAAATTAATGTCTGAACGCTATCCAGATATTCGTCTTGAAATTGTCGAAACACTGTCGGGTAATCTCATTCAAGCCATTAACTCGCGTCAGCTTGATATTGCCATTATTTTTACCAATGAAATTGACAAGCAATGGTCAATACAACCATTGGTACGCGAGCAAATGTATTTAATGGCACGCAAAGAAGTGCTCGAAAAATACGGTCTTGCTGAGTGCATCAAAAGCGGCATTATTCAGTCTCAACAAATTGGTGACATTCCTTTAGTGCTGCCACGCCAGCGCCACAGTCTAAGAAAATTACTTGAACACAAGATTGGACAGCTTAATGTCGTCTATGAAATTGATGGCCTACACTTACTCATGGATAGCCTGATTCACCTTGAACTTGCCAGTGTCCGCCCCGGAAGTGCTTGTCTGCAAGAGTACAAACATAAGCTTCAATTGCTCAAACTGGTTGACCCTGAAGTTGAGCGAATCAATTACTTGGTGAGCCTTGCCGAAGAAGAATTATCCCCTGCAGCACTCGCTGCTAAGTCTGCAATTAAAGCGTGTGTGAAAGAGCTTATTCAAAATCAAATCTGGCCATGTTCTGAAATTATTTTATAAAAGGCCATTAATTTTATTAAATACCCAATTAATTTTGCCCTCTCACTCCCTCCTGCTTTTTGAGATTACATTTTCGTCCGAATGATAAGTGGTTTTCTGTTTATCAAAATATAGATGTGTAGTTTGAACTGGAAACAAGGCATCACATTTTCTACGAAGGGTCTCTCTAAATCTCATCTCAAACCCATTTTTATTTAGGTTTATTGATTGAACCGATTTAGGTCCGACCTCGAAAATCGTGAATGTTTCCATTCTGTCAGGCCAAGGAGGTCTCCAATGGATGTCGTGAATAACCCTAGGGCTACTTTTAAAAAAATATTAAATGTAACGAGTGGCAACTTTTTAGAACAGTACGATTTTTTTCTTTTTGGTTTCTATGCCACTTATATCGCAGCAAAATTTTTCCACTCTGAAAATGAATATGTCTCTTTAATGATGACATTTACCGTATTTGCTGCGGGCTTTCTTATGCGTCCTCTTGGCGCTATTTTCTTGGGTGCTTATGTCGACAGAGTTGGACGACGTAAAGGTCTTATTGTGACCTTAAGCCTTATGGCAATCGGAACCATCTTAATTACCTTTGTGCCAGGTTATGAAACCATTGGTATTATTGCGCCAATTTTGGTGGTGATCGGACGTCTATTGCAAGGCTTCTCGGCAGGCGTTGAATCTGGCGGTGTTTCTATTTATTTAGCTGAAATTGCAACAGATAAAAACCGTGGATTTATCACAAGCTGGCAGTCTGGCAGCCAACAGATTGCTGTTGTGTTTGCCGCATTACTTGGTTACTGGCTCAACACCATTTTAACTACTGCTCAAGTGGGTGAATGGGGCTGGCGTATTCCGTTCTTAATTGGTTGTTTAATTATTCCTTTAATCTTTTTATTCCGCCGTACTCTGGAAGAAACCGAAGACTTTAAAGCTCAAAAAACTCATCCAACCTCTAAAGAGATTTTCAGCACACTCGTGAGCAACTGGCGTATTGTGCTTGCCGGTATGATGATGAGCGCGATGACAACGACTACTTTCTACTTTATTACGGTTTACACCACAGTATATGCAAAACGTACTTTAGAAATGTCGGTAACAGATAGCCTGTTAGCAACAGTATTTGTTGGTTTGTCGAACTTTTTCTGGTTACCAATAGGTGGACTACTTTCAGACAAAATTGGTCGTCGTCCTGTTTTGGTCGGTATTACCACACTTGCTCTCTTTACAAGTTATCCAGTTTTAAGCTGGTTAGTGAGTGACATTAGTTTCACTAACCTTTTGATTACACTTGCTTACTTCTCGTTCTTCTTTGGTCTGTACAACGGAACCATGGTCGCAACGCTTGCCGAAGTGATGCCAAAACGTGTACGTACAGTCGGCTTCTCTTTAGCGTTCAGTCTTGCAGCAGCTATTTTTGGTGGCATGACCCCGATTGCCTGTACATATCTAGTCGAAAATACGGGTAATGCAAGTGCACCAGCATTTTGGCTGATGTTAGCTGCGGTATGTAGCCTCATCTCAAGCTTATATCTATGCCGTGGTTCTAAACAGAAAAATTCTGAAGCAATTGCTGAACCTGTGAAGGTTAGCGCTTAAAACAACTACTTAACCTGAAATTTTAATGAACAGTACGGCGCATGTTTCAGCCGTACTGTGCTCTCCTATCATTAAAGCGAGATACTATGAAAAAGTCCCCTATCTTCATGACCATTTGCCTAGCCAGTGCAGGCTTAGGCTCAACCCTTGCTAACGCAGATACAATCGAAGTGATTAGCTCAGGCGGTTTTTATTCATCTATGGAAAAACTCATTCCAATATTTGAAAAGCAAACTGGTCACACAGTTCACCTCTCGTCTGGTTCATCAATGGGTGCATCGCCAACGGCAATCCCAAATCGACTCGATCGTGGTGAACATTTTGATGTTGTGGTATTAGCTGCTCCTGAACTAAACAAGCTTGCAGAAAAGGGTTATGTAGACCCAAATTCACAAAGTGCTTTAGTTAATTCAAGCATTGGCATGGCTATTCCTAAAGGTGCCCCAAAACCAGACATTAGTTCTGCTGCAAAATTCGAAAAGGTTTTATTAAATGCAAAGCACATAGGCTATTCGGCAAGTGCGAGCGGCACACATCTTGAAAAGAATGTTTTCCCAAGCTTCTCGCCTGTGGAATACAAAGTAATTTCTGGTAAAGCAGAAAAAGTGGTAGGTGACCGAGTTGCAAAACGTATTGCGGAAGGACAGTTTGATATTGGCTTCCAGCAAATCAGTGAAATCAAACCTTTCACTGGCAAATATGGTCAAGTTGAATTAGTCGGTCCAATTCCAGCACCTTATCAAAAAGTCACCGTGTTTGCGGCGGGCATTGGTAAAAACTCTGAACATGAGAAGGTTGCAAAAGAGTTAATCAAATTTGTGAAATCGCCACAAGCAACACAAATTATTGAAGAACAGGGTCTTGAGCAGGTTAAAGAATAAAAGCTCTAAAAGGCAACATCTTGAGGTGATGTTGCCTTTACTCTATTGCCCGTTTACTCAAAGCAATAGAACAAAATATATAGCGATAAACCAGTGTAGAATTAATCCATAAAGGTTAATGTAGTATTTCCAGTGGAACTCAAACAATTAAAGTATTTTATTGCAGTGATCGAGTCAGGAAGCTTGGGTAAAGCTGCAAAAAATCTCGATATTGGAACGTCTGCATTAAGTCAGCAAATCTCAAAATTAGAAAGCGAACTCTCCATTCGCCTTTTGCAGCGCACCGCCCTTGGTACAGTTCCCACCCCTGCGGGTTTAGCTTTTTTTCAACAGGTTCAACTCGCACTTAGGCACCTAGACCATGCCGTAGATTCTGCTCATTCTTCACGTTTAAGTGGACATGTTACCGTCGGTTTTTCGCCAAGTGTTGCAGCGGTTATTGGTACGCATTTTCTAAAACTCATGAGAAATCGCTATCCCGACATTAAAGTCCGTTTAATTGAAGGGTTATCGGGTGACCTCAAAGCATTGGTCAATGCAAGACAACTCGATGTTGCTATCATCTTTAGTGATGATGTCGACCCGCAATGGGCCATACAGCCTTTAGTCAAAGAGCAAATGTTTTTAATTTCGCCAAAAGAAGTGCTGAGTCAGTACCATCTTGAAAGCTGTATCGACACTCAAACCATTAACCATCCACAGCTGAAAGAACTTCCACTGATTTTACCGAGTCAACGACATGGACTGCGCTTGTTACTCGAACAGAAAATTCATCAGCTTAAAGTGGCCTATGAAATTGATGGGCTACATTTGCTAATGGAAAGCATTAGCCAACTCGAAATGGCAACTATTCAACCTGCGGGTGCAGCATTAAATTCACGGCAAGACTTATGTTTGCTGCGCGTTGTAGAACCTGCAATTGAACGGATTAACTATTTAATTAGCTTATCTGAAGAAGAAATCTCGCCTGCCACCTTAGCCACGAAAGTGGTGATTCGCGCCTGTGTAGCAAACTTGATTAATGAAAAACGTTGGCCGGGTGCGGAGATAATAAACACTTAAGCCATTAGTGTTTATTTTTACTAAACACCCATTCAAGCCCAGCCTCTCACTCCACCTTCTCTTTTAAAGCTACATTAGCCCTAGCTGAGAAAGGGAGAAATCCATGCATGATGTGATTGTAATTGGTGGTGGGAATGCCGCACTGTGTGCCGCGCTCACGGCAAAAGAAAGTGGCGCGTCTGTGCTAGTAATAGAAGCAGCACCTAAAGAATGGCGTGGTGGTAACTCACAACACACTCGTAACCTTCGCTGCATGCATGACACTCCTCAAGATGTATTGGTTGATGCCTACCCCGAAGAAGAATATTGGCAAGACCTACTTAAAGTGACTGCAGGCAAAACCAATGAGCACTTAGCCCGTCTGGTCATTCGTAGCACGGCGACCTGCCGCGACTGGATGCGTAAACATGGTGTGAATTTTCAGCCGCCACTATCGGGTGCTTTGCATGTTGCACGTACTAATGCTTTTTTTATGGGTGGTGGTAAAGCCCTCATTAATGCGTATTACCGTAGTGCTCAAGAACTTGGTATCGAAATTTTATACAGCACAAAAATTAAAGATCTAAAGTTAAATCAAGGACATTTTGAAGCTGCAATTGCTGAAGATGGACGTGTGTTTAAAGCAAAAAGCTGTGTATTGGCCGCAGGTGGTTTTGAGTCAAATCTGGAATGGTTAAGAGAAGCATGGGGACAAAATGAAAACGGCGAATGGCCTGCCGATAATTTCATTATTCGTGGTACCCGCTTTAATCAAGGCAACTTGCTTAAATTTATGATAGATCAAGGTGCCGATATTATTGGTGACCCATCGCAATCGCACTGTGTCGCCGTAGATGCACGCGCACCGTTATATGACGGTGGTATTTGTACTCGTATTGACTGCGTTTCCTTGGGAATTGTGGTCAATAACAAAGCTGAACGTTTTTATGATGAAGGCGAAGACTTCTGGCCAAAACGTTATGCGATTTGGGGCCGTCTTGTTGCCAAACAGCCACAGCAAATTGCCTATTCCATTATTGACTCAAAAGCCATTGGGCGCTTTATGCCGCCTGTTTTTGCGGGTGTAAAAGCAAATAGCATTCAAGAGTTAGCCGAAAAAATCGGGCTAGACGCAAAAACCTTATGCCACACCGTAGAAGAGTTTAATCAAGCCTGTGTGCAAGGCACCTTTAACCATACTGTTTTAGATAACTGCACCACCCAAAATATTGTTCCTAATAAAACCCATTGGGCCGTTCCGCTCGATCAACCACCCTTCTATGCTTATGCCCTTAAACCCGGCATTACCTTTACCTATTTAGGTTTAAAAGTCGAAGACGATGCCGCTGTGCGTTTTAACAATAAAGCTAGCCGCAACCTGTTTGTCGCAGGTGAAATGATGGCAGGTAACGTACTCGGTCAGGGTTATACCGCAGGCGTTGGCATGTCGATTGGCACAACCTTTGGACGCATTGCCGGAAAAAATGCAGCCCACTATGCACTTTCACAAGGAGTTGAACATGAATGCTAGTACTAAAGCCCTAATTCCAGTTGTTCAGCTCTCTGACCATGAGCAGGAAGTTCAAAGAGCGCTACAGATTTGTAATGCTTGTCGCTACTGCGAGTCATTTTGTGCTGTATTTGCGGCCATGACCAAACGTCTTGAGTTTAATCAAGCCGATATTCATTACCTCGCAAACCTGTGCCATAACTGTGGTGCATGTCTACATGCTTGCCAATACGCCCCACCACATGAGTTTGGTGTAAATATTCCACAAGCGATGGCGCAAGTACGTTTGGAAACTTACCAAGAGTTTGCTACACCTCAGCCTTTAGGCCGACTTTATAAGTCTGTGGGTATTCCTTTTGTCTTGGCATTAACACTTATTTTCTTTTTATGTATGTTAGCTGTGGTGTGGTACAAAGGCACCGACCTGTTTGCAGGCTATCAAGGTAATTTCTATGCGATTTTCCCGCATAACTTTTTAGCACTATTGTTTGGAGCGACCTTTACAGTTGCGATTGTTTTGCTCGGCATTGGAATTAGCAAATTCTGGCGACAAACATCTAAAGTCATTCATGGCAAAGTTGAAAAACCTGATCTTGTTCAAGCTACTCAAAATGTATTAACACTTAAATATTTAGATGGTGGGCATGGCAAAGGTTGTAATGAACAAGATGACCGTTACACACAAATCCGCCGTGTGTTCCATCACCTGACGTTTTATGGCTTTATGCTCTGCTTTGCAGCTACAGGTGTAGCGACTTTATATCACTATTTTCTTGACCTACATGCACCTTATCCTTACCTAAGCTTACCTGTGATTTTAGGAACTTTTGGTGGAATTGGCTTAGTCATCGGACCATCTGGCTTACTCTATTTAAATCTTAAACGCCATCCATTACATGGTGACCGTGAGCAAAAACCTGTAGATCGAGGCTTTATCTTCCTTCTGCTTATCGTTAGCGCTTCAGGGTTAGCACTCATGGCATTTCGCAATACCCCTTACATGGCACTTTTACTGATTTTCCATTTAGCCACGGTCATGACGTTCTTTATTACCATGCCATTTGGTAAGTTCGCACATGGCTTTTACCGCAGTGCTTCTTTACTCAAATTTGCCATCGAAGAGCGTATTTCGAAGAAGTCATAATTTCATTCAAAAGTATTCACTATCTTGGCATAGTGAATACTTTTATTATTTTTCAGCTCAAAATACTTCATGCCTTCCCTACTTTTTACTATTTAAAATTCCCAAGCCATACATCGGCCACTTGGTGCTCGCTTTAATATTATTAATCAGCATCGCAACAAAAACTAAAGACACTGCGCCGACCAAAACAGGGAAAATTAAGAAGCTCCACTCGTAATGTATGCTGCTCGCAGTAAGCAAAATAACCAGAGGATTGGCCCCAGCAGGTGGATGAACGCATTTAAAAATCTGCATGAGTGCAATAGCACAACCCACTGATAAAGCAATTGTAAAAATGGAAACACCGACAAATTTTAGAAAAAATAAGCCCACAAAAGCCGAGATAAGATGCCCAAATATGATATTTCTCGGCTGTGCTAAAGGAGACTGTGACACGGTATAGAGCAGTACACAGGTCGCGCCAAACGGCGCCATGATAAAGATATTGTGTGTGAGCTTACTCAACCACAAAAGTATAAAGATGCTCAATGTTCCACCAATAAGGCTTCTTAAAATATCAATTTTATTGGGCGATGGAGCCAGTTTTTCTTTGCCATAAAAGATCGAGAACATGGGTTGTATTCCTCAAACAAAAAGTTGCTTTTTAAAAAGCATATAGATAAAATTCCAAATAGTACAGATCTGTACTATTTTATTTTTTGGAAAAATTTTATGTCAAAATCTGCCTTAAAAATATTAGATACAGCCGAGAAGTTATTTAATGAAAATAGTTTTGTCGGGGTTGGCGTCGACTTGATTCGCGATGAATCGGGCTGTTCCAAAACCACCATGTACACGTACTATAAAAATAAAAATCAACTGGTTCAGTCTGTGCTCGTTGCACGTGATGAACGGTTTAAGCAAAGTCTTTTAGGCTATGTGGGAGATGCAACGGGGTTAGAGGCCATCAATAAAATTCTTGATTGGCATACCAATTGGTTTAGGCAAGATTTTTTTAAAGGCTGTTTATTTGTAAGAGCGGTCGCTGAGTCTAACCAAGATGATCAAGACATTATTTCTATTTCTAAAGCCCATAAACAATGGATTAAAGTACTGATTGCACAGAACTGCAATGTACCGAATGGTGAAGCTTTATCTGAGCTGATCTATACGGTGATTGAAGGCTTAATTAGCCGCTTTTTAGTCGATGGTTTCGATGAAACACTTGCGATAAACATGAAAAATTCTATTAATCAATTATTTAATATTCATCAAAATTAACATGAGAACTTAAAATGGAAGTGGACCATATTTTTATTTGTGTACAATCAGGCGCTCCCGAAGCTGAAACTTTAAAAAAATTCGGTCTAACAGAAGGTTCATCCAATAAGCACCCGGGTCAAGGTACAGAAAATAGACGCTTTTTCTTTAAAAATAGCTTTATCGAATTAATCTTTTTAAATAATCCAGAAGAAGCCTCAAGTGATCTCACAAAACCCACCCTGCTTTTTGAACGACTAAGTACTCAAAATAATATCGCGTCCCCTTTTGGTATTTGTTTTCGCCCTAAAAATAAAGATGATAACGGCGCAAAATTTCCTAATTGGGTGTACAAGCCAAGCTATTTACCAGCCAGCTTAGAAGTAAATGTTGCCAAAGATTCTATGGTATCTGAACCGATGTGGTTCTTCCTTTCATTTGCTTCACGACCAGACCTTGCTGCAAAAGAAAAACAACAACCACTTGTGCATAGCAAAGATTTATCAGAAATCACCGCAATTAAGGTTTCTATTCCAAACCTTGAACAGCACCCTACTTCGTTACTGTTCAATACGCTTGATAGTTTTGAAGTGACTGATGGATCAGAGCATTTAATGGAAATCAGTTTTGATCATGAACCTCAAGGAATGATTCATGATTTCAGACCAGAGCTGCCACTTATTTTTAAATATTAAGGCTCTTATTTTCCAATAAAAAACTGTGATTTATTTCAAATCACAGTTTTCATTAAAATTGAATCACATTAAAAGCGGCAATAGCTTAAGCAATTTTCCCATCAATAATGCCTTTCTCTTTTAACGTAGCCAGCTCTTCTACTGTTTTAAATCTCGATAAGATTTGAGCAGTATGTTCACCAAGCTCTGGCGGTGCATGATGATATTCAACTGGAGTATCAGACAACTTGATTGGTGAGCCAATGGTTTGAAAGTCTTCATTTAAACGATGAGGAATATTCACCACCAAATTGCGATGTACAATTTGTGGTTCAGCCAAAGCATCTTCAATAGAGTTGATAACACCTACTGGCACTTTAAGCGCATGAATCCTCTCGACCCATTCTTTGGCAGTTTTCTGCAAAAAATGCTCCGACAATAAAGGAATCAGTTCATCTCGATATTTGACTCGGTCTTGATTACGCACAAACTTTTCATTTTCGAGTAGCTCTGGATAACCAATCGCAATGCATAAGTCTTTAAACTGTTTGTCGTTACCACACGCAATAATAAATTCTTTATCTTTAGCCTTAAAAGTTTGATACGGCACAATACTTGGATGTTGATTGCCCATACGCTGCGGTGCTTTACCCGAAGCTAAATAATTCATTCCCTGATTTGCCAATGCTGCGACCTGCACATCAAGTAGTGACATATCAATATATTGACCGCGCCCCGTGTGCGAGCGTGCAATCAAAGCAGCTTGAATGGCAATGGTCGAATACAACCCCGTTTGAATGTCTACCACAGCCACACCAACCTTTTGTGCCCCACCACCTGCCACATCATCAGGCTCACCAGTAATGCTCATTAAGCCAGACATACCCTGAATAATAAAGTCATAACCGGGTTCTTCTGCACGTGGGCCATCTTGTCCAAAACCAGTAATCGAACAATACACAATGTTCGGGTTCAGCTCACTTAATGACGCGTAGTCCAAACCATATTTAGCCAAAGAGCCTGTCTTATAATTTTCAATCACCACATCGGCAGTTTTGGCAATTTCATAAATTAAGGCCTGACCTTCTGGTGTGGTAATGTCTACCGCAACAGAATATTTATTGCGGTTGGTACACTGAAAATAGCCAGATTCACGGGTCATGTTTCCGTCTTCATCGGGCATCCATGGCGGTCCCCACATGCGGGTGTCATCACCTACTCGAGGACGTTCAATTTTAATCACTTCCGCGCCAAGGTCTGCAAAGATTTGCCCACACCACGGTCCCGCAAGCACACGACTTAAATCTAAAACCCGAATCCCTTGTAATGCACCCATAACGATACCCTTATTTTTTAAAAAGGCACTCCCGAAAGAACACCTCTATCTTTTAAAAATGAACGAGTTAGTTACTAAATGCTGCGATGCCTGTTTGTGCACGACCTAAAATCAAGGCATGAACGTCATGTGTGCCTTCATAGGTATTCACGACTTCAAGATTAACCAAATGACGTGCCACACCAAACTCATCGCTAATACCGTTTCCACCCATCATGTCACGTGCCATACGAGCAATATCAAGCGCCTTTCCACAGTTGTTACGCTTAATTAAAGATGTACCTTCAACTGACGCAATACCTTCATCTTTCATGCGTCCGAAACGTAAAGCTATTTGCAAACCTAATGCAATTTCAGTTTGCATATCTGCCAGTTTCTTTTGAATCAACTGATTTGCAGCCAAGGGACGACCAAATTGCTTGCGGTCCATTGTGTATCGATGTGCGGTATGCCAACAGAACTCGGCAGCACCCATTGCGCCCCATGCAATGCCATAGCGAGCACTATTTAGGCAAGTGAACGGACCACGTAATCCTCGAACTTCAGGGAATGCATTTTCTTCAGGCACAAAAACGTTATCCATCACAATTTCACCCGTAATAGATGCACGTAAACCGACCTTGCCATGAATGGCAGGCGCAGATAGCCCTTCCCAGCCCTTTTCTAAAATAAAGCCTCGAATATCACCAACATTACCTTCAGCAGAAACTTCTTTTGCCCAGACCACAAATACATCAGCAATTGGACTGTTGGTAATCCACATTTTTGCGCCAGTTAAACGGTAACCACCGTCAACTTTTTTAGCACGTGTAATCATACTGCCCGGGTCTGAGCCATGGTCAGGTTCGGTCAAACCAAAACAGCCAATGTATTCACCAGTGGCAAGTTTAGGCAAATACTTCTGCTTTTGCTCTTCGGTACCAAATTCATGAATTGGAACCATCACCAATGAGCTTTGCACGCTGGCCATAGAGCGGTAGCCCGAATCGACATATTCAATTTCACGCGCAACCAAGCCATAACTCACATAGTTCAAACCCGCGCCGCCATATTGCTCAGGAATGGTTGGCCCCAATAAGCCGAGCTCTCCCATTTCACGAAAAATAGACGGATCTGTTGTTTCATGACGGAATTGTTCAAGTACACGTGGTTGCAAGCGTTCTTGGCAATAGGCATGAGCCGCATCACGAATCATGCGTTCATCTTCGGTAAGCTGTTGCTCAATTAAAAATGGGTCTTGCCAGTTAAATTGAACTTTTGCTTTTTTTGTTGTCACCATGTGATTCATCGCATCCTCTGCTTGATTTGATCTTCTTTATTTAACTCGATGTTATGCGTGAAAAATGCAGTAATCAAACGATAAATCTTCATGCAGATATGCGACTTACGCATATTTAAAATAAGTCGCATTAAATTTAGATATTTAATTCATTGTATTTCATTAAAAATGGCTTATTTTTAGACTAAACTCTGATATCTGCATTTAGGTCATATGCTGTTTTGAAATATGACAACAAATAAAAGGATTTTATTTATGCGAAGAAGTATCCCATCCATTCAGGGCCTGATTTGCTTTGAAAGTGCAGCAAAACATCTAAGTTATACCTATGCTGCGCAAGAGTTATGCATTACCCAAAGCGCGGTCTCTCGCCAAATTCAGCAGTTAGAAGATTTCTTGGGTGTTGAATTATTCATACGCACCCGGCACGGCGTCGAGCTAACTATTGCGGGCCAACAATATTTTAAAAGCATTAAACCCTACTTGTTAGGTTTAGAAAAATGTACAGCAGATGTGATTTCTCATAAGGGTTTAGGTGGAACATTAAAGTTAGGTGTTGTTCCTACATTTGCAACGCGCTGGCTATTACCCAAACTTCATCTTTTAAATCAAAAACACCCTGAAATTACGGTTCACTTAGAGACCAGTACCAAACCTTTTTTATTTAATGACAATATTTTTGACGCTGCTATTTTTGCAGGCACACAACAGCAAATTGACCACTGGCCTGGCATACAAGCGCATTATTTAATGGATGAAGAAATTGTACCTGTATGCTCCCCAAGGCTGATCGAAAAGTATTTTCCAGATGCAGTGATGATCAATGAAAATACCTATGATTTAAGCTCCGAAGATTTACTAAAAATTCCCCTGCTGCAACAAACCACTCGGCCTAGCATTTGGCAAGAATGGTTTCTGACTCATCACATGCAACATCCAAAACCCTTTGATGGACAACGTCATGAGTTATTTTCGATGCTTGCTGTTGCTGCCAGTCATGACATGGGAATGGCTTTAATTCCGCAAATGTTGATTGAGTCTGAACTACAAAAAAAAGAACTAGTGATTGTTTCCAATAAAAAATTAAAAGGCAGCCGAAAGTACTACCTGATTCACTCGAGCCAAGACATCACACCGACCATTCAGAAATTTGTTGACTGGATTCACCACGAATTAGAGCAGCTAAAAAGTAACACAGCTCTATAGCTATTATTGAACACCCAATATTGCGATTTATACTCATAAAAAAAGATTGTGATTAATGAGATCACAACCTTTTTTTAGTTAAGCGTAAATGACTGTGAATTAATGACTCATCAATTGAATGTCTGAACCACTACGTTTCGGGTCAATCAAGATTTTGGCATGTTGTTCAGGGTCGCGTAACGCTTCAAATGCACTCGTAACACCCTCTAAACCTACAACACCGGTAATCAGTGGTGAGCAGTTCACTTTACCTTCTGCAATCATATGCAGGGCATCTCGAAACTCAAGCGGTGTATAGCCCAACACGAACTGAATTTCTAACTCTTTATTAATCGCAAGTGCAGGTTCTATTTTGTCACTTTGCATGCATACGCCCACCCCGACAATTCGGGAAAACAAAGGTGCACCTTCAATAATTTGCTGTAAAACACCTGGTACGCCCACACACTCAAAAATAACCGGACGTTTTGGCAGAGCACCCAATTTATCAATCATGCGCCACCCATGCCACCAAGGTAAGCGTGTCGCTTGTAACTTATCAAACAGCCCCATTCCCATGTTAATTGCATCAGAAACATTGCCAAGCAAACCAAACTCTTTCCAGTTAGCAAAAGGCGATGTTTCTTTCGGATCTACCACAATATCAGCTCCGCATTGCTCGGCAAGCTTACGGCGGTTTGGCGAAAAGTCACTGGCAACCACGGTTTTAACCCCAGCCGCTTTAAGCATTAATATAACACCTAACCCGACAGGACCACAGCCAATCACAATAGCAGGCTCACTGGTTTTCACACGACTACGGCGAACAGCATGCAATGCAACCGCCATAGGTTCAGTCATGGCCGCACTATCTGCATCTAGGCCATTGGGTACTTCAAACATCAAGCTTGATTGAGCAAGCACTTGTTCGGCATAACCACCTGAAGCATTTGGAGAAAGCCCTGTAGACAAGTAACCATGCTGATCTACATTCAAAAGAGGCATTGCACAAACGAGTGTATCGGCTTTAAATTTATGACGAGTTTTTGGGCCATAATCCAAAACTTTGCCACAAAACTCATGTCCTAGTACAAACGGGTCCGTAGACTTAGCTAAACCATTAAACCCGACACGTGCGGCTAAATCATGCATGTGGTCGCAGTGATGTTGCATATGCAAATCAGAGCCACAAATCCCGCATCGAACCACTTCTAATAACACCTGTCCTTTTGTAGGAGTTAATTTCGGTTGGTCCACCACTTCTAATTTTGCTTGATGACAAAGTACCGACTTCATTTGAACGCTTCCTATTTCTTCTTTTCATTTACTTGCCAGAAATAGATTTCTACAGATAAATTAATCGCCTTATCAGTTTGGTCTTTAGCAAGCCTTCACTCATATTTACAAGTAACAGACGAAATACCAATGACCATTCTTTAGCCAATCCATTGTTAAAGAGTCAACAGAGGTAGGCTCAGCGAGATTAAAAACAATAAAAATCTTAGTGCTTGTATCTTACACAGACTGCGTTATCTTCTTAGGCCAGAACAATGTCATCAAAATTAAAACTTAAACGAATATCTTAAGTTCAAAAAACTCAACTAAACCCATTTTCACAAAAACATAGCAAATCCAAACTTTTATCAGTAACCCTAAACAGGCATGATGAATTGATACGAACAGATAAGAAGAAACCTATGATTACAAAAACACTTCCCCTTACAGATATACATCGCCACCTTGATGGCAACATCCGCATTCAAACTATTTTAGAATTAGGGCAAC
Source organism: Acinetobacter sp. AOR14_HL (assembly GCF_027855175.1). Classification (NCBI taxonomy): domain Bacteria; kingdom Pseudomonadati; phylum Pseudomonadota; class Gammaproteobacteria; order Moraxellales; family Moraxellaceae; genus Acinetobacter; species Acinetobacter sp. AOR14_HL. The sequence goes on from NZ_JAKTII010000020.1 coordinate 49,069, forward strand.
AATACCATTTAGATTTGCCTGCCTACGACATTGAATCTTTACGCCCACACGTACAAGTGATTGACAACCAACCTGACTTATTAAGTTTTTTATCGAAGTTGGATTGGGGGGTAAAAGTATTAGCCAGTTTAGATGCCTGCAAACGCATTGCATTTGAAAACATGCAAGATGCAGCACAACAAGGCCTAGACTATGTAGAACTTCGTTTTTCGCCGGGTTACATGGGCATGACGCATCAACTACCGCTTGAAGGCGTTGTTGAAGCGGTTATTGCGGGTGTGAAAGAAGGCAGTCAGACTTACGGGGTAAAAGCTAACCTAATTGGCATTATGAGTCGTACTTTTGGCCAAGAAGCCTGCGCAAAAGAATTAAATGCCCTACTTGCCCATAAAAATGATATTAAAGCATTGGATCTTGCTGGAGATGAGCTTGGTTTTCCGGGTAATTTATTTATTGATCACTTTAAAAAAGCACGTGATGCAGGTTGGCACATTACGGTACATGCAGGCGAAGCTGCCGGCCCAGAAAGTATTTGGCAAGCCATTGAAGAATTAGGTGCTGAACGAATTGGTCATGGTGTTAAAGCAGTTCAAGATTTGAAGCTGTTAGATTATTTAGCAAAACATGAGATTGGTATTGAATCTTGCCTGACTTCGAACATTCAAACCAACACAGTACCCTCACTAGCACAACATCCATTAAAGACTTTTTTAGAGCATGGCGTTCTTGCAACGATTAATACGGATGACCCTGCTGTAGAAGGCATTGAGATACAACATGAATATTTAAGTGCTGCCCCATTGGCAGGATTAACCCCTGAGCAAATTTATACAGCTCAAGAAAATGGACTTAAAATTGCATTTTTATCAGATCAAGAAAAAGATGAGTTAAGACAAAAATATCAGTAACAGAGAACAGAGAACAGAGAACAGAGAACAGAGAACAGAGAACAGAGAACAGAGAACAGAGAACAGAGAACAGAGAACATATGTATATAAGGAATACGAGTTCAAATATTGGAATGCGTTTGAATTAAAATTTCGAATTAGAAAACAAAAAAATTCCTTCTATCGATAAGATAAGAAGAAATTCTTTTTAATCTTTGGGATATTTTTTAAAGCTTGACCGCTTTTAAAATATGGTCGGAGCAGTAGGATTCGAACCTACGACCCCCTGGTCCCAAACCAGGTGCACTACCAGGCTGTGCTATGCTCCGAAATTGGGGTGAATGACGGGATTCGAACCCGCGACAACTGGAATCACAATCCAGGGCTCTACCAACTGAGCTACATCCACCATCAAATAGTTCTATGTACCAAGCTACCGAGTGGCGCGCCTGACAGGATTCGAACCTGTGACCATCCGCTTAGAAGGCGGATGCTCTATCCAACTGAGCTACAGGCGCTTAACCGATGATGCTTATCATGCGATACTTCGCCGATCTTAAAATATTATTTTAAGTGGTCGGAGCAGTAGGATTCGAACCTACGACCCCCTGGTCCCAAACCAGGTGCACTACCAGGCTGTGCTATGCTCCGATCTATCTCAGCTTTTGCTGTATCGCACATCGTGCGGTACGGTGTGCATTCTAGGCGCGACGCCCTCAGACGTCAACACCTATTGTCAAAAAAAGTTAAAAATCCTTATCAAATGTATATTTAACAAGCATTTTGAGGATTTTTAACGCTTTAACGATGCACTAAAGGCTAACATTCGATCTAAAGGCATTTTGGCACGTTCAGCAAGTGCTGGATCTACGTGTATTTCCTGATCACCCTTTTGTAAAACTTCTAAAATTCCATCGAGTTCATTCATAGCCATCCACGGACAGTGAGCACATGAACGACAAGTTGCGCCCTCACCTGCTGTTGGTGCTTCAACTAAAATCTTATTGGGTACCGCTTGCTGCATTTTGTAGAAAATACCACGGTCAGTTGCCACAATAAGTCTTTCATTTGGCAAAGTCTGCGCAGCTTTAATCAATTGAGAAGTACTACCTACCGCATCTGCAATGTCTACAACCGATTCTGGTGATTCTGGATGTACCAATACGGCTGCATCTGGATACAGTGCTTTCATGTTGGCAATACCACGTGCACGGAATTCTTCATGCACAATACATGCACCGTCCCAAAGCAACATATCAGCACCGGTTTTCTTTTGAATATAACGGCCTAAGTGCTGATCTGGTGCCCAGATAATTTTTTCGCCCAAGCTATCTAGGTGCTCAACAATTTCGACTGCACAGCTTGAAGTCACCACCCAATCTGCTCGTGCTTTAACAGCAGCCGATGTGTTGGCATAAACAACTACGGTGTAGTCAGGGTGCTGATCACAAAAGGCAGTGAACTCATCAACCGGACAACCTAAATCGAGTGAACAAGTCGCTTCGAGTGTCGGCATTAAAATTGTTTTTTCAGGAGACAGAATTTTTGCTGTTTCTCCCATAAATTTAACACCTGCCACAACCAGTGTAGAGGCAGCATGATCTCGTCCGAAACGTGCCATTTCTAAAGAGTCAGAAACGCACCCACCTGTTTTTTCGGCAAGTTCCTGTACTTCAGGGTCGCAATAGTAATGAGCAACAAGGACAGCATCACGTTTTTTGAGCTCTGCTTCGATCTGAGCAAACTTTTGTTGTTTTGCTTCTTCACTTAAGCGGTTGTCTTTTGGCTCACCTAAACGGTCTAAATGCGCTTGTACAATGTTTTTTGCATCGTTGGCAATTAAAGTCGCATCACTCATAAAACGTCTTCTCTATCCTTCATGCTGGCATACCTGCTCGCATATAACGTTACTGCTTAAATGATTTACTAACTCGAATCATTTAATATCAAAAGATGGGGCTAATAAAAAAGCCTCTTTGTCGAGGCTTGATTATAACTGATATTTAAGAACGGTAATCAGCATTAATTTTGACATAGTCGTAAGATAAGTCACAGGTATATACCGTGTCTTTGGCCTGACCGCGTCCTAAATCAACTCGAATGGTAATTTCTGTTTGTGCCATAACACGCGCACCCGCCTCTTCGGTATAGTCCTCGGCAGCTCCACCGTCTTTACAGATTTGTACATCATCTAACCATACCTGAATTTTAGACACGTCTAAGTCTTTCACTCCAGCATAGCCAATTGCCGCCAAAATACGCCCCCAGTTCGGGTCAGATGCAAAAAGCGCGGTTTTTACTAACGGCGAATGAGCAATACTATAAGCAATATCGCAACATTCTTGAGTGTTGCCACCGCCTTCTACAGCAACAGTAATAAACTTCGTTGCACCTTCGCCGTCACGTACAATTAACTGTGCTAAACGATTCATAACACGAGCCAGTACTTCTAATACCCGAACATATCGTGCATCGTTAATTGAAGTAATTTCAGCTCCACCTGCCTGACCTGTTGCCACAAAAATACAAGAGTCATTGGTTGAGGTATCGCCATCAATCGTAATACGGTTAAAAGAATGCTCAACTGTTGTCTTTAATAAGCTTTGTACTAAATTACGGCTAATAGGTGCATCTGTAGCTACAAAGCTCAACATGGTTGCCATGTTCGGACGAATCATGCCAGCGCCTTTACTAATACCTGTCATGGTGTAAGTAATGCCATCTAGCTCAAATTGTTCAGATGCACCTTTAGGCACTGTATCTGTGGTCATAATGCCAGACGCTGCATCATACCAAGCAGCCTCTTGCAAAGTGTTTAATGCCGGTCGAAGTCCAGCGAGTAAACGCTCCATTGGAAGCTGCTCACCAATTACACCTGTAGAAAACGGTAAAATTTCTGAGCTATTTACCCCAGCAATCTCAGCTAATTTTGCGCAAGTATCTTGAGCATTTTTCAAGCCTGTAGGTCCAGTACCTGCATTGGCATTACCCGTATTAATCACTAAATAGCGAGGATTATCTTGGGTAAGATGGGCTTTAGAGACATGAACAGGTGCTGCACAGAATGCATTTTGAGTAAATACACCAGCAACATTTGAGCCTTCTACAAACTCAAAAATGACTAAATCTCGTCGGTTTTGGTAACGTACATATGCTTCTGTTGAGCCAATTTTTACACCTTTTACCACATGCATTTGTGGCATTGTTACGTCACCGACAGCCATTTTTAGAACATCCAGAGTTTGTTGAATAAGATCAATATTTCAAAAAAAGCGATGCAATAAAGCACCGACCTTATAAAATATCATTGTGAACAGCTTAGTAGAAAAGTCTAAAAAAATCGAGCGCAAAAACGGCTCATTGTTGCTCTAGTTTTAATAAAATATCTTTCTTATCAAGCCCACCAGCAAAACCAACTAAAGCTCCCCCCGCACCAATGACTCGGTGACAAGGTGCAATAATGGAAATCGGGTTTTTGCCATTTGCCGCGCCCACTGCTCTCACCGCTTTTTCATTGCCAATTTGAAGTGCAATATCTTTATAACTTCTTGTTTCCCCATAAGGGATGGTCAGTAAAGCAGACCAGACCTGCTTTTGAAATACGGTTCCTTCGAAATCGAGTGGTAATGTAAACTCACGGCGTTTACCTTCAAAATATTCTTTTAATTGTTGTTCGGTCTTTAATAATACTGGATGCTCAAGTTGTTCGACTAGCTCGGCCAGTCGAACACGTTTTGGATTTTCATTGTCCCAAAGTATTGCCACCAAAGCATTTTCATTCGCAACCAGCTTTAATTGCCCAACAGGTGAATTGATATACTTATAAGACAGCAACATAATTTATTCTCTTAGGAAGGCGATGAAATTTTCATTAAAACCAAACCTGACACAATTAATACGGCGGCAATCATTCGCATAGCGCCAACAGGCTCATGAAGAAAGAAAATACCGACTAGAAATGACCCGATTGCGCCAATTCCTGTCCAAACCGTATAGGCAGTGCCAAGAGGTAAAGTTTTCATGGAAATTGAAAGTAGAACTACACTCAAAATCATAAAAACTACGGTAATAACACTAGGGGTTAAACGTGTAAAACCTTCAGACATTTTCATAGAATATGCCCAAATGATTTCAAATACACCTGCTAAAATTAAAATAGCCCAAGCCATAACATTCACTAATTTTTATAGCGTCAGGTCGTCCCGACATGATGTCCCATTATGGGGGAGGTCGTTCCTCCTTTATGTGAGGACTCAGTTTACTTTAAAATAAAAAATGAAGGCAAACCCTGACACAAGCTTACGTCTATCAGAAAATATTATTCATTTTTTAACTGTAAAATTTTTCGTGCACCATTTAAAACAAACAAAACAATAATCAATCCAATCATTAAATCAGGATAACGCGAACCTGTAATGGCAACCAATATTCCCGCGACAATGACACCCAAGTTGACGATGACATCATTTGCAGAAAAGATATAACTCGCCTTCATGTGTGCCCCGCTCTCCTTATGATCTCTCATTAAATAAAGACAAGTAATATTCGCCGCAAGGGCTAATCCACCAATTAAAATCATTAAAATTGAAACAGGTTCACTGCCATATATAAAGCGGCGCAGGACATCAATTAACACAATTATGGCTAAGCCGAACTGCAACCAACCAGAAAGATGTGCAGCCTTTAATTGAGCATTAAGATTTTTACCTACCACAAATAAGGCAATACCATAGATTGCAGCGTCTGCGAACATATCGAGTGAATCGGCGATTAACCCTGTCGATGATGCAATGATGCCTGCCATAAACTCAATGACAAACATGACCCCATTAATGAGTAACAACCATTGTAAAACTTGCTTTTGTGCTGCATTCATTGAAGAACTGGCTCTAACCTTTTTAGGTTTTTCAACAGGTTCATAATGTGGCTGCGTTTGTTGTAACTCGGCTCCTAATCCTAAACGTTGTAGGCTTTGGGTAATCATTTCAGCTTGAGCACTGTGATAAATCGCCAAATGGCGTGCCGGTAAGTCAAAATTAAGTTCCTGAATATCGTCAGCGTAAGAGGCTAAAGCCATCCGTACCATTTGCTCTTCGGCTGCACAATCCATGTGAGGAATATGATAATAACTCACCCATTGGCTCTTCTTAGCCCCGAGTTCACTGGGCGTAGAATACTCCTGAGAAGGCATGCTTGAGCACCCGCAGCTAGAGCTACTTTTACTTAAATGTATTTGATTCTCTTGTTTTTCTAAAGCCATCTGTGCACCATAACTGACACAAAAAACAATGCCATTAGTATAAACCAATGGCATGTCGTTAAGCTTACTTTTTGTTCTGCAATTAGAATTTAAGTGTTAACCCTGCTCCATAATACCAACCATGTTCAGAGTCGGTTCCAGTTTGCCAAGCAGTTTGTTTTAAGCCTTTTTCATAGCCATAACCGATATCAACAAATGGCATGACCTTTTTGTTGATTTCATAACGGGTTTGAAAGCCTGCTTGTAAACTCGATAGACCTGTTTTACTGGCATAGCGAGATTCATCTTGCAAAACAACATCTGCTTTTAAATAAGGTTTACCAATTAACTTTTGGGTAAAGAGTAAGTCTCTTTCAGTTTCTAAGCTTAGCTTCCACAACTGATCTTCACCGGCATAGAGATAGGCATCGGTTTCAAAAAAGTAAGGTGCCATGCCATGTAAACCAACTACACCAGCCCAGCGATCTTGCTTTTGGTCTTCCCGCTGTAAACGCTCGTAATTTACCCCAGCCTGTACATCCCAACAATCAGCTACATTTCGGCTGTAAAGTAATGAGCCACCGTAATTAGTATCTTCTGACTCGGCCTTTTCAACATGAGCTTTGATAAATAGTTTGTTTTCATCAGTTCCCACCCAACTTTCTAATTCAGAAGAAAAACTACCTTCCCCTTCTTCATTTTGAGTCCAGCCCGTATCAATCGTAGTCGCCTGATAAACCTGACCACCATGTTCGCGTAAATGATCATGTGTTAAAGGTTCTTGAGCAAAACTAAATATAGATACGCTCGAGAAAGCACTGCAACATATCATTTGAGAAAATAACTTAGTGATGCGCATGACTAGCTCCTTTCTCATTTTCAGATTGAACAGGTGCTTGAGATGCTGGTTGTGCCCCATCATTCACTTGAGCCACAATCAACTTATTCATCATTCCGGCACTCATGTGATAGAGCAAATGACAATGAATCGCCCATTCTCCTAATGCATCGGCTGTCAATAACGCAGTAACTGTCTTTCCTGGTGGAACAATAACGGTATGTTTATTTGGCAAGTTTTCAGCTTGTTGACCATTTTCCAATTGCATGAACATGCCATGTAAATGCATTGGGTGAGCCATCATGCTGTCATTTACAAACTTCAAGCGAATACGTTCACCATATTTAACTTGCAATGGCTCAGCTTCGCTAAATTTCTTGCCATTAATGGTCCAGATATAACGCTCCATGTTTCCGCCTAAACGAATGACTAACTCTCGTTCCGGCGCACGGGTGTCTGGTTGAGGTGTTAAAGATTGCAAATCACTATACTGCAATGCTTTCATACCGACTGGTGTTGAAGCATTTGCCCAGCCATACACCGGCTCATCTTTTTTAACTGTAGTTTTAGGTTGAGCAGGCATCTCATGATTCATATTCATCATAGCGTGATCATGCTCACTAGATGGCTTTGCCTGCATATCGTGTTTCATTTCAGGCATAGCTGACATGTCGTGCTTCATTTGCATCATGGAATGATCATTTTTGTCAGATGACATGTCTTTCATGCCATGGTCCATGTTCATCATTGCATGATCATGATTGGCATGGCTTGTCTCTGTTTTCATTTCAGGCATGTTCGACATGTCATGCTGCATATTCATTTGATGGCCAGCATGTACATCACTCGCTCCATCACCATGACTCATGCCCATATCATCCATGGTTAACAAAGATCGCGGACGGGGCTGTGGCATTTGAATTGGACCAACCGCCTGAGTATTTTCATCATGCAAAGTACCGATAGCAAAGCCACTACGGTCAATTGACTCAGCCTCAATCTGATAATTTGCCTGTTTAGGTTCAACAATCACATCGTAGGTTTCGGCTGTGCCAATACGAAACTCATCAATTGCAACAGGTTTTACTGGCTGCCCATCTGCACTCACGACTGTCATTTTCAAGTTTGGAATTCTGACATCAAAAAATGACATGGCAGAAGCGTTAATGAAACGTAGTCGGACTTTATCGCCTGCCTTAAAATCACCTGTCCAGTTTTGCTGCGGTGTCTTACCGTTGACTAAGAAGGTATAACCCGTCACATCAGACATATCGGTTTTTAACATCCGCATCTGGTTCCACATCGAACGATCTTGCCAAGTTGCTTTTAAGCCTTGAGCTTTAACCTGCTTCCAGACATCAGATACGGTTTCACGGCGATTTTGATAATACTCAGCAGATTTTTTCAAATTCTTCATAATGCTATCGCTAGAAGAATTATGAAAATCTGAAAGCATCACAACATAGTCACGGTCAGTTTTTTCATGGGCTACAACTGGTGTTCTCCCTTTCGGGTAAATCACGAGTGGGCCATATAAGCCATCTTGTTCTTGGCCTTTACTGTGGGCGTGATACCAGTAAGTGCCGTTTTGTTTCACCTTAAAGCGGTAAACAAAATCTCCGTTTGGAGCAATTCCTTTGAAATTATTAAAACCCGGTACACCATCCATTAAGCCTGGCAATAACAAACCATGCCAGTGCAAAGACGTATCCTGATTCTTTAATTGGTTATGCACATGAATAACAGCATCATCTCCTTCTTCAAACTCAAGGAGTGGTGCTGTAAATTTTCCATTTACGGTAATTCGTTTTAGCGGTTGACCAGTAACATTGACCTGTTGTTCATTAATATTAAGGTGATATTCCTTAATTGCCGCGAGAGACCATGGTGAAACCAATAGCCCAAATACAGCGACTAAGCTGCTAATTGTTTTATGAGACATTGCTGTAATCCTTTTTAATTAAAAAATAAGTAAGAAAGGATTAAGCTTTAGGAGGACGTAAAATTTCTTGCCAGTATCCGGCTAAATGCTGAGCCTGATAAATACTGCTAAATTGGGACGATATTGGAATAAATGATGATTCAAGGTCTGGGACCGCTTGTTGCAGAGCCAGATTCACGATTTGGCAATGTACGGGGTTACAGTCCTTACAATGCTCACCGTGCGAATGAAGAGACTGGGTCATGGTTTGATGACATACAGTCTGATCATCTGCTTGAACATGTACAGAGTGATCAGTCATTTTTTCACTATGACATGGCATCGTGCGAAGATCATGCTGCATAGGCGTCTGAGCAATAGACACACCACTCCACCCAATGACCAAAGTCATTAGGAACACAAACCAAGCATACTTGCGTAGGTGTTGTAGGGCCATTGTCGTTTATTGCCTAGAGCAAACGGATAATCTTCATAGTACTAGCATAACCAAGTTTCTACTGATATACAATTTTCAACTCTAGGCAATTGATCTTCATCAATTAAGAAAATGGAGCTTGATGCTTAAGCATTAAATCGATCACTTGCAATGCACCCTCTTGCTCATTACTCGCAGCCCCATAAGGTGCTACTGCTTTTAAAGCTTCTACTGCATTTTCAACCGCAAACCCATAACCCACTGCTTTAATCATCTGGATATCATTATTATTATCGCCAATCGCAACGACTTGATCAGGTTCAACCTTCCATTTTTCTAATAGAAGCTTCAAACCATGTGCTTTATGCTGGTCAGGAAGAATAAGATCGATAAAGTCAAAACCACTTGAAACGGGAACTAATAATTGATCTGCAACAAAACTTTGCTGCTGAAGATCTTGAAAAATAGCAAAACTTTCGTTTTTCTGAGCAATAAAAGTAATTTTGCACACTAAATCATTTAATGCATAAAAATCCTCTACAACTATTAGCTTTTCGAAGTATCGAGCGACCTTAGCATAGTCATCGGCTTGCATAGACTTGTGTACATAAGCACTCTGCTTTCCGCAGACCACCATTTTAGATGTATAGGTTGAATCAATTGCTTTTAATGTCTCAATAAATTGTTGCTGACTTAAATGAGCAAAAGCTATTTCTTGCCCTGCATCTACAACATGTGCGCCATTTTCTGCAATAAAAGCAATTTCATGACTAATTTCTGGAAAGTAGGTAACAAGCTTTGCGAGTTGGTTACCACTGGCAACCACAAAATGAATATTATTTTGTTTGAGTTGTTCGTACTGTTTTAAAAAACGTGCTTTGTTGTACTGCTTCTTAGAATTAAGAAAAGTCCCATCCATATCTACCGCTAAAATTTTTATCGTCATTAATTATCTAGATCTCTTACTAAAATCTTATTAAACCAAATTTAGCTTTATTTTTCATGACACTTTTACAGTTTTACATCTATATATCTATTAAAAGTCCTACACACGATATTATCGTTTTTTGCACAGGTTATTTTTTAGTAAAGCTTAATAAAAAATCAGGTAATAAAATATCCAACCCGCATAAAAAAAGAACGCCAAAACGTTCTTTTTTCATACATTCAGCCTAGAGAATAAGCAGTTGATCTAATTTTGTTTATTTTACCAACATCTTATCCATATGGTTATCAACACAGTTATCCATACAGTTATAAACAAAGTTATCCACAAGCCTATCCTTGATTAAGCATACTTTTTTAAGCGTCGACACTACCTACTTTCGCAAGCTCTGCACGCATTTGATCAATTACAACTTTATAATCTGGTTGACCAAAAATGGCTGAACCAGCCACAAACATATCTGCACCAGCTTCTGCAATTTCACGAATATTTGCAGGGCCAACACCACCGTCCACTTCTAAACGAATATCACGGCCACTCGCATCAATAATTTTACGAGCTTCACGCAATTTTTCTAAGGTCATTGGAATGAACTTTTGCCCACCAAAGCCAGGGTTCACACTCATGATTAAAATTTGGTCAACTTTATCAAGTACGTAATCTAAATAATGTAATGGTGTTGCAGGGTTAAATACTAAACCAGCTTTTGCACCACCTGATTTAATCAGCTGTAATGAACGGTCAATGTGATGAGAGGCTTCTGGATGAAACGTAATAATATCAGCACCAGCTTCCAAAAAATCTCCAATAATGCGGTCAACCGGAGACACCATTAAATGCACATCAACAGGCGCTTTAATTCCATAATTTTTTAAAGCCTTACAAATGCCAGCACCAAAAGTTAAATTTGGAACATAGTGGTTATCCATTACATCAAAATGCACTACATCTGCACCTGCGGCTAACACTTTGTCTACATCTTCGCCTAAACGAGCAAAATCGGCAGATAAAATAGAAGGAGCAATCAAATAAGGCTTGGACATAAGTGGATGACCTGGCTAAGAGTTTAAGGAGAGGCTTAAAATTATAACAAAAAACCGTCTACTTGGCCTGCTCTTCCTTGCTCAAATCGCAACATTTCAAACTTGCAACGTAACGTTGCAACATTAGAATGCTAAGCGCTAAATGAATTTGTTAAGGTACATTAAAGTAATGTGAGGATTGATAATGAAAAGCACAACTCATCTATTAACAAATGATGGTAAACGTATTGCAAAACGTCTAGTTAATCATTGGAAACACAAATTTGAAGTACAAGAGGCTGAACAAGATTTCAAAATTTTAATGCCTACAGCAACCATTACGCTTGCACCAGAAACAGAGCAGCTAAACGTTGCTATTGATAGTCAGCTAGATGACCATGACCACTTAGAAAAAGTCGTGCTTGATCATCTAAACCGCATGGCTCAACAAGAATTTCAGGTGGAATGGCAGCATTAATTAGCCATTTACCTTTTCTAACTGGATTGCATGAAACTGTAAATGCTCATCCATAAAGGTTTGAATAAAGTAATAACCATGATCATAGCCAGCATGTTGTCTTAAAGTTAAAGGCTGTCCTGCTTTTAAACATGCTTGCTTAAATTTTTCAGGGTGAAGCTGTTCATAAAATTGGTCATCCAATCCCTGATCAACCAAAATTTCATCAAACACTGCACCATTTTTCAAGACTAAAGCTGTGGCATCATGAGCAAGCCAGCTTTCGCGATCTGTACCTAAATAATGACTAAAGGCTTTGTCTCCCCATGCACATTCAGTTGGTGCACAGATCGGAGCAAAAGCAGATACCGACTTAAACTTTTCAGGATATTTAAAAGCCAAAGTTAAGGCGCCGTGGCCACCCATTGAGTGCCCAAAGATACCAACTTGTTGAGCGTTTACAGGAAAGCTTTTCAAAATGAGTGGATATAACTCATCAATCAAATAGCTTTCCATTTGATAATGCTCAGACCAAGGTGTTTGCGTTGCATTAATATAGAAACCTGCGCCTTGACCTAAATCCCAATTATCCCCTGCAGCAACCAGCTCTCCACGAGGAGAAGTGTCCGGTGTAATCAGTATTAAACTTAACTGTGCCGCCATATGTTGTGCATGTGCTTTTATGGCAAAGGTTTCTTCAGTACAAGTTAAACCTGCCAAATAAAACAAGGTTGAACAAGCTTTACCTTCTAATGCAGCTGGTGGCAAATACACGCCAAACTTAGCTGGCCCTTTTAATAACTTAGATTCAAATTGGTAAACACGTTGCTCACCTTCAAAGCAGCGGTTTTTTTGCAGAAGTTGCATCGTTTTTGGCCTCTGTTTTTGTTTGAGCAATATCTACACTACCAGTATTTTGCTGAGGAAATAGATACTTTTCCAATTGAGGTAGCATAAGTTCCATATTTTTACCAATCATCCACTGAGGCTCTGAAGGTTCTACACCTTGGGCCACTTCCCATTTGGTTACCGTTTGCTTAGCTGTATTAAACGAATCTTTCATCGAAGATTGCTCTCGCATAGCCAAATCAAACAAAGCTCGACCAAAATAAGTATAGTCAGCTTCGTTATTACATCCAAAAGAAGTTTTATCAGCAGCAGAGGCAGTAATAATTAAAGTATCAGGAGACTGTAAGGCAGGAATAAAGCTTCCTGAATAACAGGCAGAGATGACAATCACACGCCAGCGAATGCCAGATTTATCAAGTGTTTCACGCAACCATTTAGGGTCTACTTGCCCTAGATCTAATGGTGCATTTTCAATTTCGAAGTGATTCTGTTCACCGTGGGAAGTCATATATAGAAATAGTACATCACTATCACGGTTCATTTGCTGCCCCATACGGCGTAGGGCTAACTCGATACTGGTTTTAGAGGCAATCGGGATTTCTGTACGGGTATCTGGATTATTGACCAGCATCATTGACCGACCCACAGTACCAAAGCGAGTATCAAACTGTTCTTTAATACGGACTACTTCCGACTTGAAAACATCTTGATAGCTATCACCTGCCACGCCTAAAAAATACCAATGACTTTTTGCCTGCTCACCATATTGGACTTGCTCTAAAGAGTCATTCAGTAGCTTACTTTGTGCATAAAAAGCATCTTCCGCAAATGTTGGAGCTGAATCTTCGACCTTCCAAATCGGTTGATCTTTTACAGAAAGTTGCCACACCACCATCGTCGCAATAGTCGCAACCATGACGAGTGCACGTTCCCACCAAGGCCACTTGAGCTCGCGTGAGAAAACCCAAATCACCGCTAAACTTTGCCATACGAACAAAGCCACAAATAGGCTTGGTAAAATTCCGTTATAAATAGCATCGGGAATAAAGTTGAGATAACCGTTAGAACCTAAATACTGAATTAAACATTGAATTAATAAGATATTTGTATCTAGAACCAGCCAAAGTAATGCAGGTACTAGCATTAAGCGAGGTTGGTTGGTGCGCTGTGATAAAAATATACCGACAATTAAAGCAATAAACGGCCAAAGTGCATAACCAATTAAACCTTGTGAATTGAAATCACCGATTTGACCAGCCACAAGCCAGCTATAAAGAGAGTTAGTACATCCCCCTAAAATTCCCCAGACAATAAGCTGAAGAATTGATGGATGTACAATTTGTAAAGAACGTCTTGATCCCAAAAACAGCCACATTCCGGCAATTTGGTTGCTTTTAAAATCATGCCAAAAGTTAATGGAGGGTTTAAGATCAATCATAAAAGGTTTTCAAAAATTTCGTTTTTGTCAGGCATCTTAAGTGTATGCCTGCTAAGAATTTTAGCAATCATGCTTTTGAACTATATCACATATATTTGTGCATTATTCAAGCAATAAAACCTAACCTTACATAAGCCTACTGAAAATACGCATCAAAACGACAAGCATCTCCTTGCCATTGATGAGCTGGCTCCTGATTTGCCAAGAAAATAGCATGACGTGGGCGTTTAACCACTACACGTTTAGCAACTTTCTGTGCCAAAACCAGCAAATTATCCCCCAAATCCATTTCCCCATCTTCGGGTAAAAGTAGGTGTAAAAGCTGCATCTGTTTTTTAACTTGAGCTTGTTTTTTGATGGCTTGGTGATTCTGATCACGCTGAGGAAACATTGGGTCTAGATAAACCACATCAACCATTTGAGCTGTTTGCTGTAACTGTTGTAAATAACTTGCAGAGTCAGCAAAGATCAGTTGAATCCGATTCATAAACTGGCTTAAAAAGCTGTCTTGTTCAGCTTGTACTTTTGCATCTTCAAGTAAGGTAAATAAAATCGGATGGCGCTCAACCAATTGTATTTGTGCACCTAAATAAGCCATGAGTAAACTATCGTGACCCAAGCCTGCTGTAGCATCAACAAGTATAGGTTTTTCACCTAACTGACAAGCACGGGCAATCATTTCTGATTTAAGGCTTGCACGTTTTAAACGGGAAATTTCGGCTTTCCAATCGGGCTGCATTTTCATGCCATTTGCAGACAACCATAGCCCGTTTTCATCTACGCAAAGCGCCAAATCAGGATTTAAACGCAAAAAACGTGCATTGAGCTTTTCAACTGGCTGCAATTCTACAGTCACACCTCTAGAACAAAGCACAGCTTGGTAGTGCTGTGCTTGCTCTTGAAAATCTACTTCAAAATATATGTGCATGAGTAGTGCCTTTATTTTGCTTTACCCTGATCTGCTATTTTTTTCCATGCATCATCACGTAAATAAACTGGCAAAGCATTTTCAGCATCAACCCACTGCTTTTGCGCTGCATAGACACGTGCAATAGAAGCAATGTCTTGTGAAGTTGCAGTGATTGTTTGATGCTCTGCATCAGCTTGAAGGAGCTTCGCACCCGAACCAATTAAGCAATGCTTTGCATAAGCAGCCGCTTGCTCATAGCCCATTAATTTTTCTTCATCAATACATTGCATAATTCCATGCTCATCTAGAACAAAACTTGCAATATAAACTTCATTCATACGAGCATCGAGAACCGCAGTCACCTGTTCCAAACCTTCAAGTCGGTATGCTGCTTGTGCTAAAGCTTGCAAACTCGAAACGGGAATAACGGGTAAATCTTGTGACCATGCCAAAGCCTGAGTCACAGCTGCATTAATTCGGACGCCACTAAAAGAACCCGGCCCACGGCTAAAGGCAATCGCATCCAGACCAGCAACCTCAAGACCTGTTTGTTGTAGTCCCTGCTCAATCATCGGCAGAATGGTCTGGGTTTGTGCTTTCGCCCGCGTATCGAGTTGAAAAAACAGTTCTTGGGTTTCATCGACTAATGAAATAGAACACTGCTCATTTGCAGTTTCCAACGCCAGCAATTTCATGCACAACCTTAGTATTAAATCAGATTAAAAACGGGAGTTATGATACCCCACTCGGCTCTGATAGGCGAGTTGTTCTCTGTCTAAATAAAAATGCCAAGATTTAACTTGGCATAAAAAATATTTTGCTAAAAAAGAGTTAAAAGTAAAATTCTTTTAAATCACTATAACTTTTAAAATGTTCAGCATAATGCAATGCACTCAACCGTATTTTTGCCGCACCGTCCTCATCTAAAGTCTTAACAATTTTGCCGGGCGATCCCATCACCACCGAATTATCTGGAATGATTTTCCCTTCTGGAATTAAGGCGTTAGCACCAATAATACAATTTTTGCCAATCACTGCCCGATTTAAAATTACGGCGTTCATACCAATCAAACTATTATCACCAATAGTACAACCATGCAGCATGACTTTATGACCGACTGTGACATATTCACCAATATTGAGCTCAAGCCCAGCATCGGTATGTAATACAGAATTTTCTTGAATATTAGAAAAATTACCAATTCGAACTACACAGTTATCAGCACGGACTACCGCACCAAACCAGATACTGACTTGACGCCCCAACTCTACTTGTCCAATCAACGTTGCTGTCGGAGCAACCCAACCATCCCATGGTTCATATAATGCTTTTGGGTGCTGTCCTTGATAGCTATACATCATAATTTATCAATCCTGATCATTTATTCTTATGAGAAAATTTTGGCATGCCAAATGT
The DNA here is from genome assembly GCF_027855175.1 of Acinetobacter sp. AOR14_HL. Classification (NCBI taxonomy): domain Bacteria; kingdom Pseudomonadati; phylum Pseudomonadota; class Gammaproteobacteria; order Moraxellales; family Moraxellaceae; genus Acinetobacter; species Acinetobacter sp. AOR14_HL. The sequence continues at coordinate 65,429 of NZ_JAKTII010000020.1, forward strand.
TGGTGAGTTGAGTAAAAATGGCCAATCTTTCTGATGACCCAATCCATATTTAAACAAAGCAACTAACATACGAGCAGTTAAACCCCAAATAATTTCATTATCAATCTGTAAACTTGGAAAATATAAAGATTGATGAGCATAACGTACTTCGTAAGGCATGGGTCTTGTATCGATTAATTCTTGCAAAGGCACAAAAAAAATTCGATCAATTTCAGTAGGCTGAGGTATTAAGTTAACCTCTGGAGGAATAAGCCCAACAATGGGTTTTACAGATAATCCGCTTCTTGCACGTTGCATTGGCAAATCGCCGAGCAACTGTACATCAAAAGGATTTAAAGCGGTCTCTTCCTGAGCTTCTCTTAGCGCTACAACGATATTACTGGTATCACTGGGGTCACGCTTTCCACCTGGAAAAGAAACTTCCCCCGCATGGTTGTTCATATGTATTGAACGGCGTGTAAGCAGTACCTTAGGATCATTTTCATTTGTAATAGCAATCAGTACTGCTGCTTGTGCTTCTTGTATGCGGGTGGAAAAGCGCAATCTTTGCTGTAACCTTTGTGTTAGCAAGTGCTCTTCCATACCATTCACCTATTATTTTGTCTCTCTTTGCATCATATCTGAAAAATAAACTTAAGACATAGAGTTGATGCGTAAGTCTAAAAATTCAGTTATGCTGAGTCATCTCTATACTCGATGATAATTATGAGTTTCTGTGTAGCGTGTGGGCATAAAACCGAACAAAAAATTCCTTTAGGTGATCATAAAGTACGCCGTGTTTGTACTCATTGTGGCAATATTCATTATGAAAATCCCAAAGTAATCTGCGGTGCCTTAGCGTTATGGGAAGACAAAGTATTACTCTGTCGTCGTGCGATTGAACCTCGTTATGGTTTATGGACTTTACCTGCTGGTTATATGGAATTGTTCGAGACCATGGAACAAGGTGCAGCACGCGAAACTCGTGAAGAAGCAGAAGCCGAGATAGAAATAGAACAACTTTATTGTATGTACAATATTCCACGTATTGGTCAAATTTATGTACTTTTCAAAGCACAGCTGAAAGATGGAGTTTTTGGTGCAGGTGAAGAAAGTATCGAGAGTCGTCTATTTGAAGAGCATGAAATTCCATGGGGAGAACTAGCCTTCCCTAGCGTTGAACACACACTAAGACATTATTTTGAAGATCGTAAAGAACAAGTGTTCCCAACACATCTTGAAACTTTGGGTACTCGTTTAGACAATACGGGTTAATCAATTAAACAAATAAAAAAGACCGCTAGGCGGTCTTTTTTATTTGTTTAATATGTTAAGACTTAGTTTTAATTGCTTTACAAGCTGGAATAGATTGATTCGCTAATTTGATTGTTACTGTACCAAATTTACGTTGAGCCAAAGCTTTATCCGCAGCGGTTGGAGCAGGCACATCCTTAAGCGTATTATAGCTTTCTTGAGCTGCCGCATGTTGATTAAACCAAGCAGTATTAGTATCGAAATCAATGCTCGTACTATCTACCTTATTTGCCAATAAATTAAATAGATTCAATTTCGCAGGCCCCGGAGAAACGCCTACAAAAGTTACCCCAACCATCGCACCATCAATATTCTCAAATTTTGGATTAGATAAAATCATACGAACGTAAACAGACTGTTGGCTATTTGAAGGATCATCAACTGTCGCCGCTGTAGTACCAATTCGATATTGTTGTACGCCATTACTATCCACTAAACTATTTTCAGACACAGTCGCACATTGGCCTGACATATCATTTGTTGTTGAATTAGGTTTGATATCAGTACGAATATCCCCATGTTCATCAATAACAATACCTAAATTTACAGGTTGAATCGTCTTATCTGAAAAATTAAATGTCAGAGTCGCATAAAGAGGAAAAATATAACTCTCTCCCACCTTTACGTTACCAGAAGTTTTGAAAACCCTTCTCTCTAGATAACTAACAGGACTGCTTTTAACAATACTCAATATCCCATTGTAGCTATCACCATCAACATTTTGACGCCAGAGGCCATAATGTTGCGGATTACCTGTACTGAGTTTTGTTAAGTATTTATAGAATGGTTCTGTCCCTGCCACTCCATAATCATTAAAGAATTTACCTTGATAAATCTGTAAATCTTCATTCGGATTATCAGAGGCGCTTAAACGAAGTGGAGTAGTTGGCTGAATCTCACGGCTAATAGGATTTAACCAACCATTCTGTGCATTTGCATTTAATCTAGCTGGTTTAACTTTTGAGGTTAACAAATAAGGGTTTTGTACTTTATTGTTTATTACAATAGCATTACCCTTCCACTGCAAACCATATCCTAATGTATAACCTTGTCGGTCTGATAATAAATAAAACTCATCTGCTGAATGTCTTAAGTTAATTGTGTTATTAAAACATTCTTCTTGTATAGCTCTATTACACCCATAAAAGACTTGATAGTTTTGAAATATGGGACTTGAACTAGTAAATAAATTGAATGACTCAAAAATGCCAGCATTACTTAAGTTCGTTGTTTGTACAACTAACTTATAAGCTTCATCATCAGAGATTTGTCCTACATCTAACCAAGGTTTTAAAATATTCGCATACGCACCATTTTTTAATTCTGTAGCGGTTATGCTCTGAGAAATTTTAGTAAGCTGATCTTTCTTTATATCTGTAAGTTGGGTGGGTTGTATATCCCCAATCAGGTTATCACCATTTTCCACACCAATACTTTGAAAGATTTTTATTAAAGCAATCGCTACTTTAATTGTTTCATCATTTTTATCTAATGTTGCTGGAGTTTTACCTGTAACACCACTTGCTAAATCCAGCACTCTGAGATATATCGGATTGATCACTTTAGTCCTACCATTAACGGCAGTAAACTTCCCAATCGTATCCAGATTAACGTTTCCTAAGAAAACCTTTTTATTATCTTTACTCTGAACATAAAAACGTGCTGTATCTCCTACTTTGCACGACCCAATTACCGCATTTCCTGAAAGTTTAGTCGCATAATGAAAATTTGTTGCCGAACTACAATCGAAATTAATACCAGCTATCGGATAATCTAAAGCGAATTGCAAACAAGTTGTATCTTCTGCACCAGTGTCACTCGTTGTCGGTGTACAACTGCCTGAAGATAAGTTTCCGTTATTAGTGCCCGCATTCGGATCTTCACTAATATTGGAACTACCGCCACCACAACCATTTAGCATAATCGCTAATGTGGTTAGTGCAAAAGGCCATAAAACTTTTTTATTCATTAGATACCCTACTTATTTTTAACGTAATACGGAAATTTGAATTTGTCCCTGATTTGTTAACTCTTTTTCTGCAACATCTACAGCAGAAGATAAAGGTGTCATCATCATGTAATGTGCTGAAGGTGGTACTTTTAAAACACCTTGAATTGATGAGTGTTGTAACATCGTAGAAGGATAAGATTTACTCTTAAACCCACTAACTCCTTCTAAAATGCAACCCTTATTATCTAAAAAGATTACTAGAGGCCAGTAATATAGAGGCTTCTCATTACTAGCAGCAAATGACATAAATTTTAAATGCTGAACAGAAGGATTTAGCTGTACTACCTCATATTCAAATTTTTCTTTCAATGGCTTACGGGGCCATAAACTTACTTCTTTATTTATGCTAAGCGTCTTAATTGATTTGTTATAACCTTTAATAAAACATTTGTCTTGTTCAAAAGCTGCTTCTAACTCTTGCGAAGATAACCGCATATATGTTGGGGCCAATACAACAGTAGATTCGTCATCTTTAGTCTGCCGATTAAAAAGCTGATCTAAAGTTGACCGGCTCACACCTTTTTTACGCTCTATTGACTCAGTTCTTCCTAAGCCATCAGGCATAAGATAAAAACGCTTTTTACCTTCAAGATTAAATTCTTGATCTTCAAGATACTCATTATTTACATATTCTATATTATCAATCGTTGTAAATTTAGACTTATCCAGTGAAGAGACAGCTGATGGGGCTGCCTGTGATGTGCTTTTTATTGGTGGCGGAACTAAAATAAGCTTTTTCTTCCACTCATCATTAGGGGCTGATTGAAGCTTTTCATTTTCGAGAGATTTAGTTTTCTCTGCAGATGTTTTTAATTCGCTAACAGCGACCTTAGCTTCGTCAGTATTTTTCTGAGTTTTTTGCAGTGCAGTCGGTGCAGTCGGTGCAGTCGGTGCAGTCGGTGCAGTCGGTGCAGTCGGTGCAGTCGGTGCAGTCGGTGCAGTCGGTGCAGTCGGTGCAGAATTTAATTTCTTTTGTGGTTGTTGTTCTACTCTTTTCGGTGAATCTGTAGTATGCCCTTCCTCTTTAAACACTTTTTGGGCGGGAACAACTATTGTATTAGTTGTTGGAGTCTGGTTTTGTGTTTCTTCTATTTTAGAGGTGGCTTGTTTTTTCTGATCAACTCTTTTACTAGGCACAATCATAGGACGGCCATCGGGACCTATAATCGTATAGAATCCGTCTGCATAAGAAACAGAAACATTCGCTATCGCAACACATAAGGTTAAGATAGCGAAATTAGGGCTAAACATCCTTTTATACTGTTTTACCATTTTGTTCTATAACTCAAACCAAGTACTGTGACTTTTGTATTCGTTTTTACATCTAAACCTGAATAAGGGTTTAATAAAATATTATCGACACCACACTTATTCGATAGAGTACTACTACAAGCTGGAATATTGTCACGACTACGCAAGAAACCGACAGAAAGATCTAAATCTGTATCAGCATCAAAACGATAACCTACCCCTAAACCGAATAATTGCGCATTATTGATCGGAACCATGGTATTACGTTTATCATTAGGAATAGCACTAGCACGCGGTTCATAACCTGCTCGTAATTTCAAACGATCAGTTGCTGAATACTCTAAACCAATACCCCAACTCCAAGGTGAAGTAAACTTTAATGGCAATGCTAAAGAATTATCGGTCACATCATTCGATAGAAGTTTGGCAATCTTTAATAATGTAATCTGTCTATCAAATTCAAATTTAAACTTATCCCAAGCAGAATAATCCGTCCATCCAACATCAAAGTTTAATTGTAAATCTGGAAATATTTTATATTTAATACCCGCCTGAAAATGTGCAGGATACTCTAAATCCATCGCAACTAAACCTGACTCAGTATCAGGAACATATCCGGGTAGTCCAAGAATTGCAGCTAAAATTTGCCCAGTTGCCGATGAGTTTAATCCCTGAACCAACTGTTGAGGAGCTTTCGCATTATTAATCATGTATTTGCCTTTAAGACGCATCTTGGCAGCACTTTGATATACCATACCAAAGCCAAAATCATCTGTCGGCTCCCAAAGCAATCCCAAGTTATAACTAGGGCTTAATGATTGTTCTAATGAAACTTGTAATGAACCCATTTTATTAAATGGATTCATTCCTTCTTTCGTATTACAAATTCCCAATAACAACAGATCAGTAATCATATCGTTATTGTCTTTGAAGGGTGCACATACCACTTCATCAACCATACGCAGCACACCAATCATTTCATTAGGGAAACGTAAATCGGTATTTAAAGCAATCGCGTTATACGACATACCAATCGAAGCACCAATTGATAAATGATCATTTACTTGATAGCCAAAAGATGGGGATAGATATGTAATACGCTCTACGGCAACCTGTTGCCCCATATAGTTACCTGGATTGCCATTTTCTGCTCCAAAACCTGCTACTAAAGGTGCATACATTGCTGTTGCAAAGGTTACTTTTGAGCCTGGTGGTTTATAAGCTATACCTGCTGTAGGGGCAACAAGTGGGTAGCCGGCTCCCAAATCAACCATTTTTTTAAGAATTGGCACATATAAACTTGCATACTCGACATCCCCATGTACAGGCCCTTTAAAGTCTGTACAAATATTGGCAGAAACTTCTGGTCCATCATTACAAACTAGAGGATCGTCTGAATAACCAAAAATGTTGTACCCAGGAGGAGCTGAGAACTCACGCTGGATATCAAAGTTTGCAAGAATACCTTGTACATCTGTTTGTAAACCATCAATTTTCGCTAGTGCTGCTGGGTTAAAATGAACTGCACTAATCCCTGGAGGATCTGCCGTTACAGCATTCCCCATCGATAGTGAACGAATATCAACAGCTAGGTTTTGTCCTAATTGAGCATTGGCAAAGCTAGAAAAACCGGAGATAACAATTGCCGCCGTTAAAGGACATAATTTAGGATATTTCACCTGCCTATCTCCTTATTTTTGTTTTTTGTTAAAACCTAAAATATCTAGCGGGAATGACAAGCCAAGTGAAATATCTGGCGCATCTTCGGTTAAACCAATACCTACCGTACCATTAACAATCGTTTCAGGTGAAACACGGACACCAAGAGCAAAAGAGAGCATCGCACTACTTTGATCTGGAGACGTATATGAGTCGCCATTATCAAACTGGAATTCAGCATTCATATTAAAGCTTTGCTGATACGACATGGTTAGAGATACATCGTAGTTAAATGAATAAGCAAAACCGAAAGAAAAACCGCCACTAATTCCAGGGTCAAATGAGGTTAATGTACGTGTACCACGCGCCTGATTCAGACCTGTTTCTTTAAAACCATAATTGGCAGAGGCTGAAGCAAATAAAACAACGGGATCAATATATTTACGAGTACTCGCGCCCACACCAGCTGAGTAGTAACCTTTACCTGTTGAAAGTTCATCTATACCAATTTCATATGGGCTATCACCTGTTTTAGACGATAAACTACCAAAAAGCACCAAGGGTAACCGACCTTGTTTTAATGGAAAGGGTTCCCAGCGAGCACCAAGAGAAATATCCCCCAACCCAGCAGTAGTGGTATCACGAATAATTTCAGACTTTGCAACAAAAGGAAGAGTTGCTGATAAAGTTAAGTTGTCCAAGACCCCATACTGGACCGTAAAACTATTTGTCAAAGTATGGTTAGCATCTTCTTCGACACGTAAACGGTTAAGTTGAGATGAATTATCTGATAATGCTAAATCAATTCGTGTATCACGATAATAAGTGTAATCGAGGTCATAATAAGATGAGATGCCCCCTTTTTTAATTAACGAATATTGCCGCTCATTTGAAGTAAATACTTCTTGTAAATTCGTTTCTTGGCTTGCATCACCTTCTTTTTTCTGTAATGCAGTTGCCGCTTGATGCGCGCCACCATCATTGGCGGGTACCGTACTGTTATCCGCTACAGGAGTATCAGACGGCTGTACTATGCTTCCTGCTATAGCTGTATTCGAGTTTGTTGTATCTACAGAAGAACTTCCTGTGCTAGCTGCATTTACATCTTGGCTCGATCCGTCTACTTGTCCTTGCTGTACTTGATCCTCTGCATAGATTGTCCCGGTAATGGCACTGATACTTAAGGCCAATACACTCATCTTGATCCATCGATTATTCATGTTTTTCCCACCCAATTTATTTATTTTACTAAATTAAAATTTGACTATTTACGTTTGTAATAAAGACGCATATAGGTTTCTATTGGTAGTCCATAGTTCGCAGAGTGATTATCGTTATCTAACACGCGTCTCATGGTTGAGGCTTTATTTGCTAAACGATCATAATTAAATGTCGGATATTGCACGTCAACAAAAGCATATCTGTTGACGGTTGCATCCTCTACATGACGCATATCTGCATCTTTTAAAGCCAATAGATCTTTACGCTGAGATTCAGGGACAGAAACAACAAATAATGTATTATTATCCCAAACCTCTTTAAAACGATTTTCATCAAAGCTGATATTGCCTAATGCAGGATCAGCCACATAGACTCGCCCATCTTTATAAGCTTTATATACGACAAAATGTTTAAAACCAGCATAAGAAATTGGAACAATTGCAGGTTGTCCAAGCTTAACTAAATCGGAGAACTCACCGCGATAACCACCGCTCTCTAAACCAATTGCTGTGACAAAGCGTTTCATATCGAGTAATGAAAAACTTCGGCGCTCAATAATGCGTTGATATTCGCCATACTGTAGCAGACCACTCATGGTCTGTTGCTCAGTCAAACTGGTTCCAACATACCCATTTAATAAGGTTGTAAGAGCAGCCGAACCACAACTATAGTCATAAGCTTGCCGAACAATTCCGCGAAATTGATCTTCTACAGCAGGTTTGATTTTGACTGGTTCAATGTGATTTCGATGAAATGATAAATTACGTGAATCGGCAGTCTCTGTGTAATAAACAGTTCCTGGTGGCTTTTTTTCTATTTCGAAGGCTTCTGTCGCAAAGTAATACATCAATGCTGAGCCTAAAACTATCTCTAACATAAGCACTTGGTCTAAATGGTGGCCTAACCGGCCTTATTCATTTTATTCTTAGAGCAATAGCTCTACATCCCTGTGTGTTGAAGATACCTTTTTTTTTTGTAAAAAACAGCTTTTTTTTAATCTTTTTGATGAATGTATAGTTCTACTTTAATTAAAGTGTTAATTAGCTCTCATTCTTAATCATCAGTACTTTTAATATATTTAGTACACATATAGCAATATTATTAATTCTTATGAAAAATTTAATTAAAACCTCAATTAAAAAAAGCGCGTATTAAACGCGCTTTTTTTAATTTTGAACTTTTTAAATTAGTGGCCAGAAATTGTAATTGTAGAAGTACCTACATTTAAACCTTGAATTTCTAAATCACCAATTGAAGCATTAGCAGCCGCACCCAGGTGAATCCCTTGCGCATACACATTCATGCCTTGAGTACTATTATTTTGGATTTTTAAGCCAGTTGGTACAACTGAAATATTCGCATTCACGTCTAAATCACCAGTAGTATTACCAGCACCACGTACCATTACTTTATCTAGGACAATTTTACCGCCGCCAGCAGCATCATTAATACCAAAGTTAGATAGTGTTAAACCACCTTGTAAACTTGAATTTACTTTGATCATTGCACCTTGTGGAGTAGCACCTAACTGAACATTCGCTGAAATCTGACCTAAAGATAAATCTAAACCAGAGATAATTTCAGTTGGAGCTGTTTCTGTAATACCACGTACAGCAGTTGTCTGGTTTAAAGTACCCGAAGTACCAACACCAATTGAACCAACATGAATATCAACAGCACCTACTGTTGCAGCAACGTTTAAGAAAGCACCATTTGAGCCCGAAGCACCATTCGTATCAATTGCTAAATCTAAAAGGTTACCTGTACCTGTTTGAGTAAGAGTAACACCGCTGATTGCGATTGCACCACCAGTACCTGATGCACCAGTAATACCTGTTGATGTTGCCAAACCATCATTATCGTGTAGATATAATTTATCGATAGAAACACCGCCAGAACCTAAAGCGATACCGATGTTAATACCATCTTGACCTGTAGCAGCACTAAGTGCAGCATCATCCATTGACTGCATTGCCATTGCATTTGCACTGATAGCTAAAGAAGAAACTAAAGCAAGTTTAGTGAACATTTTCATTGAGCACTCTCCCAAGAGCATTTATTTTTTGACTTTAACCACTCTCATTGTCTCAAGTTGCATTTTTCTTTATATAGCAACCGAAACTTCCAATCCTTGAGTAGTTTTGCTTAGCAATTACTAAATTACATCTACGTTACTTTTTGTTCAACTAGTGTTGTGCATTTTTTGCCAACTACCCGACAAACGGTACGCTCAATTTATTCAGCATTTAACTTCCAAATATCCCCCCAATCCCACAATCAAATTCGACTATTTTATCAGCGAAAAGCATCTCCCCTATAAGTCTTCTCCCTGACGATCCACAAGTTGTAGTAAACTAATATTTCCCTCATTAACTATTCTCTTATTCAAAAATGTCTCAGTTAAAGAAAAAAATCTCATTAAATAGTAAAAATGCTGCCGAGATTTTAAAAAATTTACAAGGATTAACTGGGCTCATTTATTTAAATGACAATAACAATCCTATTATTGGCTTTCTTCCTCAACAATACATTCTTATTCAAAATAAAAATGATTTAGTTTTTCAGCGTCAAAATTTTAATGAATATAAAAATATATCAAAATCGAATCAGTTATTAGATTTTATTCAACTTAAAGAAAATAATTTAAAAGAAAATAAAGATAGCGAATCGATAACAAGTTTTAACGGTGGCTATATTGGTTTTATTAGTTATGATTTTGCTGCACATCAATTTATTAACGGTCTGAATCATATACAGCCATCTTTATTCTTAGGCCAATATCGTTCTTTTTTAAAATATATAGATAATGACTGGTATTTTTTTAGCGATGAAGAAAACGCTCTTGATCTCGTCACATATATTGAAAAAGAATTAGAGACTACTATTGTCAATAATTCCAAAAATACATTTGAATTAAAGAATGCTATTCAACCAAGATGGTCTAAAGAACAATATTTTGAAGCCTTTCATAAAATACAAGAATATATTAAAGCTGGCGATTGTTATCAAATTAATTTAACCCAAGAATTTAAAGCTAATTTCATAGGGTCGTTATTAAATAAAGCAGAAGATTTATGGAGTCTTACTAATGCACCATATGCAGGTTATTTAAAATTAGATCAATTTGAGTTATTAAGTTGTTCCCCTGAGCTTTTCATTGAATTCAATCAAAATAAACAAATTAAGACCAGACCGATTAAGGGAACTATGCCTCGATATGAGAATATTGAAAAAGATTTTATTTCTAAACAAACTTTAAAAAACTCGCAAAAAGATCAGGCAGAGAATGTCATGATTGTTGATTTATTACGTAATGATTTGAGCATTTATGCCAATACAGGGTCGGTAAAAACAACACAATTATTCGAAATCGAAAGTTTTAATCAAGTCCATCATATGGTCAGTGAGATTGTTGCGACTCTTAAAGATGATATCAACCCGATGCAAATGTTGCTCTCCGCTTTACCGGGAGGATCAATTACAGGAGCCCCAAAAATTCGGGCAATGCAAATTATTGAAGAATTAGAAGAAGAAGCAAGAGGTGCGTATTGTGGGACATTAGGTTATTTCAATTTTGATGGAACGGGTCGCTGGAATATTCTTATCCGCAGCTTTCAACAATACCAGAATCAGCTCTCTTTATGGGCGGGTGGTGGTATTACGATTGCCTCAAATGCAGAAGCAGAATATCAAGAAAGCCTTGATAAAATCTCTGCCATGCTGAACTTGATGAACAGCACAGCAGATTAAAACTTAAAGAATATCTTGTTTTAACGTTTGTACTAAACGCATATTCTGCTCATCAGTACCCACTGTAATACGTAAAAATTGATTAATACGGGGCTTATTGAAATAACGTACAATAATACCTTGTTCACGTAATTGCTGTGCGAGTTGACCCGCATCATGGACTGAGTGTGAAGCAAAAATAAAGTTCGCTTTAGAAGGTAAAACTTTAAAGCCCAAAGCAGTTAAGTCATCTACTAGCTTTTCACGACTAGAAATAACTCTCTGAAGTTGTTCTTCAAAATAAGCCTGATCTTCAAAAGAAGCTACCGCGGCTGCAATTGCAAAACGGTCAATAGGATATGAGTTAAAACTATTTTTGACAGCTTCAAGCGCTGCAATTAAATGTGGCTGAGCGATTGCAAAACCAACGCGCAAACCAGCTAATGAACGAGACTTCGAAGTTGTTTGACAAACAACCAAATTCTCATAGCGATTTACAAGACCAACTGCGGATTCTGCCCCAAAATCAACATAAGCCTCATCGATCACCACCACCCGATCTGGATTTGCTTTTAAGATTTGCTCAATATCTGGCAAATCCATTGCAATACTGGTTGGTGCATTAGGGTTTGTAATAACAATCCCACCATTTGGTTGTATATAGTCCTTAGCTTCTATCTCGAAATTCTCATTAAGTGGAATTTCTTTAGTCTTTGTTCCAAAGAACTGACTATAAACTGGATAAAAACTATAAGTAATATCTGGATAAAGAATCGGTTCATCTTGAAGGAAAAATGCTTTAAAAATATGAGCAAGTACTTCATCTGAGCCATTACCAACGAAAACTTGAGACACCTCAATATTCTGTTGTTTAGCAATTGCTTGCTTTAAAGCTGTTGCATCTGGATCTGGATATAAACGCAAGGCATCAGCTTGCTGAGTTAAAACAGCTTGAACTGCATCAACTACTTTTGGAGATGGTGGATATGGATTTTCATTCGTATTGAGTTTCAATAAATTCTGAATTTTAGGCTGCTCACCTGGAACATAAGGCTCTAATTCACGAACTTCTGGACTCCAAAAGCGCATTTGTGCTGTAGATAAAGTCATGGTCTTATCTCAAAAAAGGGCTGAAAATCAGCCCTGAGTAATAATTAAAAAAACTACAAGGTTTATAAGCTTATTGGTAACGATAGCGAGCTGAGCGTGCATGGGCATCTAAGTTCTCTTGGACAGCTAATATGTCGGCTGTTTTAGCTAAGGTTTTAACCCCATCTTTCGAACACATAATCAAGCTCGAACGTTTTTGGAAATCATAAACGCCTAAAGGAGAAGAAAAACGAGCAGTTCCAGATGTCGGTAATACATGGTTTGGACCCGCACAATAGTCACCGATTGCTTCAGGTGTATAACGCCCCATGAAAATTGCTCCAGCATGACGAATATCTTCGCTCATCGCTTCGGCATCATCTAAGCACAACTCCAAATGCTCTGGTGCAACCTGATTAATCAACTCAATTGCTTCTGCACGGTCTTTGACTAATACTAAAGCGCCGCGGTTTTCAATTGAAGTTCGCGCAATATCTGCCTTTGGCAATTCATTTAAATGCTTTTCGATTGCCAACTCTACTGCATTAAGCAAAGCTTCATCTGGAGTAATGAAAATAGCTTGAGCCACTGTGTCATGTTCAGCTTGTGATAAAACATCCATCGCTAACCAATCTGCATTATTCTCACCTTCTGCATATACTAAAATTTCAGAAGGTCCAGCAATCATATCAATGCCGACTTGACCAAATACAGCACGTTTAGCAGCTGCTACAAAACGATTCCCCGGACCAGTAATTTTATCTACAGGTGGAATTGTCTGAGTACCATAAGCCAAAGCTGCTACAGCCTGCGCCCCACCAATGGTAAATACCCGGCTAACTCCCGCAAGATAAGCTGCGGCAAGAACCAATGGATTTAATTCACCATTCGGTGCTGGAACAACCATGATAATTTCAGGTACACCCGCAACATGAGCAGGTACAGCATTCATTAGAACTGAAGATGGATAAGAGGCTAAACCACCTGGCACATAAATACCAACACGGTCTAAAGGCGTAACTTTTTGCCCTAATGTATTGCCCAAGTCATCTATATAAGTCCAGCTATCTTGTTTCTGAGCTTCATGAAATGTACGAATACGCTTTGCTGCCAATTCTAAAGCATCACGAATTTCTGGGCTTAAATTATCAAAAGCAGTTTTAAGTTGTTCTTGAGATAATTCTAAATCTGAAAATTGATGCGCAGGATGTCGATCGAACTGTTGAGTAAGTTTTAAAACATGATCATCACCATGCTGACGAACATCAGCAATAATTTGATCTACTGTTTGCACTAAATTAAGATCATTCACGGTTTCAAATGCCAATAGCTCAGCAAAAACCTGTTTGAAGTTTTGATCTTGAGTCGATAAACGTCGCATCAATTTACCCACAAGGCGAAAAAGAAAAAGTAAGTTTACCCTTTTTCTATGCGCTTGTGGGCATCATCTAGCTTAACTATCGCAAAAGCATGATGGGAAATTGCTTTTAACGCGATTGAACAGCTTGCTCAAGCTGTGAAATGATTGGATTTAACAAAGTTTGTTTACGTTTAAAACTGGCTTTATTTACAATTAATCGAGAAGACACTTTGCAAATCTCTTCTAATGGCTCAAGACCATTTGCTCTTAAAGTATTACCAGTATCAACCACATCTACAATGTAATCACCTAAACCAACCAAAGGTGCCAGCTCCATAGAACCATAGAGCTTAATAACATCAACCTGCTCACCTAAGCTTGCATAGTATTGACGTGTAAGATTGACATATTTCGTGGCAATTTTTAAACGACCCTTTGGATGCTCCATGCCTACTTTACCAGCTGTCATTAACTTACATTTAGCAATTTGCAGGTCAAGCAACTCATATACATGCTGAGCACCATGTTCCATCAACACATCTTTACCTGCTACACCTATATCTGCTGCACCATTTTCTACATAGGTCGGTACATCAGACGCACGTAAAATCAAAATACGTACTTGTTTATGCGTAGTAGGGAAAATGAGCTTACGAGACTTTTCCGGATCTTCGAGCAAATTAATACCCGCTGTAGCCAATAAAGGTAACGTCTCTTTTAAAATACGCCCTTTACTTAATGCCAAGGTCAAACCATGATCAAAACTACCCATCACATCAAAATTAGGATCATCGTTTCTTACATCATTCATTAACTTACTCGCTTAATTTTGGCACCTAAACCTTGAAGCTTCTCTTCGACATGTTCATAACCACGGTCAATATGGTAGATACGATCAATTAATGTATCTCCCTCTGCAACTAAAGCAGCTAGAACTAAAGAGAATGAAGCACGTAAATCTGTTGCCATAACAGGCGCTGCCTGTAAGGTTTCAACTCCTGTTACGACAGCATCGTGACCTTCCACCTGAATATTAGCGCCCATTCGTGACAACTCAGGAACATGCATAAAACGATTTTCAAAGATCGTTTCAGAAATTGTCGCGAATCCACGGCCAATAACATTTACTGCCATCAATTGTGCTTGCATATCAGTTGGGAATTCTGGATGTGGCAAAGTTCTAAAACTTACAGCTTTAGGACGTTTACCCATCATATCAAGTTCAATCCAGTCATCACCACGAGTGACTTCAGCACCCATTTCTTCAAACTTATCCAGAACAGACTCAAGCAATGCCGGATCCGTATGAGTTGTTTTTATACGTCCACCCGTAATTGCAGCAGCAGCTAAATAAGAACCTGTTTCAATACGATCAGCAACAACGGCATATTCACAGCCATGTAAACTTTCTACGCCAGTTACAACAAGAGTATCTGTATCAAGACCTTCAATCTTTGCGCCCATTTTAATTAACATTTGAGCAAGGTCAGTAATCTCAGGTTCACGTGCTGCATTACGAATAGTTGTAACACCGTCTGCCAATGCTGCTGCCATTAAGATGTTTTCGGTACCGCCAACAGTCACCATATCAAAAACAACTTCACCACCTTTTAAGCGACCATCAACAGAAGCATGGACATAACCATTTTCAACTTCAATATGTGCACCCAAAGCTTCTAAAGCTTTTAAATGCTGGTCCACAGGTCTTGAGCCAATCGCACAACCACCTGGTAAAGAAACTTTAGCATTACCATAACGTGCTAATAATGGTCCTAAAACCAAAATTGAGGCACGCATTGTTTTTACAAGTTCATAAGGTGCAAACTGATTATCTAAAGTAGAGGTATCTGCTTTTACTGTGTCATTTTCATAGCCAATCGTTACCCCTAATCCACCAATTAGCTTTACCAAAGTATTAACATCTTTAAGATTTGGAACATTGGTTATTGTAATTGGAGAGTCTGCAAGAATAGTTGCAGCAAGTAAGGGTAAAGCCGCATTTTTAGCACCAGAAATGCGCACTTCACCTTCGAGCTTAACACCACCCGTGATTAAAAATTTATCCATTAATATTTAAGCTCCAAAAAGGCTTGCTTTACGCCATTCATCTTTGGTCATTGCACGAATTGTTACCGCGTGAACTTCCCCACTTGCAATATAAGTATTTAATGGTGCATAAACTAATTGTTGACGAGCCACTGTACGCTTACCTTCAAATTGATCATCCACTATACGGAGGTCAAATTTTCCGGCCTGTCCGCTCACCGCCACTTCCGCTACAGGGAAAGCTTCTTTTAAAATTTGAGTGAGCTGTTCACTATTCATTGCAAAGACCTCTGACACAACCTAAGGGGTAAAACGGAGTATTTTACTATAACTTTTTCCAAGAATTCAGTACGTGTTTATATTTTATCAATAAAAAAGAGGCTATCTTTCAAGCCTCTCTTAACTTCAAAAAACTTATTAAATAGAAACAGTAACTTGCGAATAAGTACATTGCATTTTTCGATATCTTAATAATTGTCTTTTTAATTTTTCAGTCAATTTTTTAATTGAAGTATACATATCATCAGCAGTTGCCTGAGCAAACAACTCAATCCCCGGCAATCTTACAATAGCCTCTGCAACATGATTTGAACTGCCCTTATGAGAGCGCTTATCAATTTGATGATCTTTTGTTAATTTAATCTGCATACTATTCACCTGATCTAGGTGTTTCGTTAATTGATTAAATTTTGATTTAATATTTTCTTCTATAGCTGGTGTAATTGCTAAATGATGACCACGAATCGTTATTTGCATAATTCTATCCCTCACCTTTTTTAGGTTATCTAAAGAAGAACTAAAACGATTTAATGTTATCAAAAAGATAAATTGGGACAATTAAACCATTTTAGCTACTTCTCTTGGTGAAAATGAAATTTCATTATTTCGTCATAATGAATCTCTAGAATAGCCATACTTCAAAATTCAGATCAAGACTTTTCTTTCAGACGATGAAGGAATATGTAACGATTCTCGATATTTTGCGACGGTACGTCTCGCTACTTCAATCCCTTCATCTTTTAATAATGTAGCAATCACATTATCTGACAAGGGTTTACGCGGATTTTCATTTGCTACAAGTTTTTTAATCATTGCACGAATTGCAGTAGAAGAAGCCTCTCCTCCAGCGGTAGTTCCTACATGGCTAGAGAAAAAATATTTCAACTCAAAAAGGCCGCGTGGAGTAAGCATATACTTATTTGTTGTTACACGAGAAACTGTAGATTCATGCAATTCCACTTCTTCAGCAACATCTCGAAGAACCAACGGTTTCATTGCTTCAGCACCTATCTCCAAAAAAGCTTTTTGATGTTCAACAATACAAGATGCCACTTTTAATAGCGTCTTATGTCTTTCATCAATACTTTTAATAAAGTTTTTTGCCTCAAGCATCTGATTACGTAAATATAAATTGTCTTCACTTTGATCTGCTCTACGAATCATACTAGAGTAAAAACTATTAATTCTTAATTTAGGCAGGACATCTGGATTTAGTTGAACCTGCCAGTGTAAATCTTTTTTAGAAACCACCACATCTGGAATTTGATAGTCTGATTCTTCTTTATCAAAGTCCATACCAGGATAGGGTTTTAATGTTTTTAAAAGATTGATTGCAAACTTCAATTGATCTTTCGTTAGACCTGTCTGCTTGAGTAATTTATTTAGATCATTTGCTATTAAAAGCTCATAATATTGCAATAGGCTTTTTGCCTCGTTTAAATATTCAACGTCTTTCGATAAAAATTCGAGTTGTATCTTTAAACATTCTGCTAAATTACGCGAACCAATTCCTAATGGATCAAGTCTTTGAATATGTTTTAAAACAACTAAAACTTCATCTTCCTCTATCTCTTCCTCGATATCCATTTCATTCAATAATTGCTGCGATGCTAAAATGATTTCCTCTAATTCAGCATCCAAAAATCCTTTATCATCTAATGCATCAACAATACAGTAAGCAATCAATTGATCTATTTTAGAAAAGTGCAGAAGATTAACTTGTTCTAGAATATGTTCTTTTAAAGATAATTGAACTTGGCGATTATCCTCTCGCTCTTCAAATTCTGGAGTAGCCAAAGCCGTCGATTGATGAGTATAAATATCATCCCACTCTGTATCGACTGGTAAATCATCAGGTAAATGGTTTGCATTTAATTCAGTTGTTAAGTCATCTGAGTCTTTGCTTTCTAATGTAGACAGACTTTCTGTTAATGACTCTTCTTCTATTTTTTCAAGTAAAGGATTACTATCTAGTTGGATCTGAATTTCTTGTTCAAGCTCTAAACTAGAAAGTTGTAACAAACGAATTGCCTGCTGCAATTGAGGTGTTAACGATAGAGAATTCGCAACTTTCAACCCAACAGATAATTTCATATATTTTAAATTCCATAAAACAAGCAAAAATCATGCCTATTCAATATTTATAACATATAGTTTCTATTTATCATACATGTCAGTTTAAAATTTTCAGAAGAAAAAGTGGATTTTTTATTAAAAAGTCTTGCTACAGAATAACCTTATTTATAGATTAGCTATTTTTATTAATTAATTGATACTTACGCTAAATTCTTTGTCTGTGTATTTTAATTCAGTCATAAAAAAACACCCCCAACTGTTAGGTTGAGGGTGTTTCGAATAATGAGCTGGCGATGACTTACTCTCACATGGGAAACCCCACACTACCATCAGCGCTAAGAGGTTTCACTTCTGAGTTCGGGAAGGGATCAGGTGGTTCACTCTTGCTATGGTCGCCAGCACAACTGGTATGGATACTTACATTGGTCTTATTGGTTGCCGATGCGTTTTCCAAATCTTTACAGATGGGCTGATTGAGTCTTAATATTTTGTTCATTTTAGCTAAGCGTATAACTAAATCAAGTTGCTTTGCATATTAATGAATCGATTGATGCTTTATATACAACTGCTTGGGTGTTGTATAGTCAAGCCTCACGAGCAATTAGTATTGGTCAGCTTCACATATCACTATGCTTCCACATCCAACCTATCAACGTCCTAGTCTCGAACGGCTCTTTAGAGGACATAAAGTCCTAGGGAAATCTTATCTTGAGGTAGGCTTCCCGCTTAGATGCTTTCAGCGGTTATCCCTTCCGAACATAGCTACCCGGCGATGCGACTGGCGTCACAACCGGTACACCAGAGGTTCGTCCACTCTGGTCCTCTCGTACTAGGAGCAGATCCTCTCAAATTTCCAGCGCCCACGGTAGATAGGGACCGAACTGTCTCACGACGTTCTAAACCCAGCTCGCGTACCTCTTTAAATGGCGAACAGCCATACCCTTGGGACCTGCTTCAGCCCCAGGATGAGATGAGCCGACATCGAGGTGCCAAACACCGCCGTCGATATGAACTCTTGGGCGGTATCAGCCTGTTATCCCCAGAGTACCTTTTATCCGTTGAGCGATGGCCCTTCCATACAGAACCACCGGATCACTAAGACCTACTTTCGTACCTGCTCGACTTGTGGGTCTCGCAGTTAAGCGCGCTTTTGCCTTTATACTCTACGCGTGATTTCCGACCACGCTGAGCGCACCTTCGTACTCCTCCGTTACTCTTTAGGAGGAGACCGCCCCAGTCAAACTACCCACCAGACATGGTCCTCGCCCCGGATTACGGGGCAGAGTTAGAACCTCAACATTACCAGGGTGGTATTTCAAGGACGGCTCCATTGGAACTAGCGTTCCAACTTCAAAGCCTCCCACCTATCCTACACAAGTAAGGTCAAAGTTCAATGTCAAGCTGCAGTAAAGGTTCACGGGGTCTTTCCGTCTAGCCGCGGGTACACTGCATCTTCACAGCGATTTCGATTTCACTGAGCCTCTGCTGGAGACAGCGCCGCCATCATTATGCCATTCGTGCAGGTCGGAACTTACCCGACAAGGAATTTCGCTACCTTAGGACCGTTATAGTTACGGCCGCCGTTTACTGGGGCTTCGATCAAGAGCTTCGCTTACGCTAACCCCATCAATTAACCTTCCAGCACCGGGCAGGCATCACACCCTATACGTCCACTTTCGTGTTTGCAGAGTGCTATGTTTTTAATAAACAGTTGCAGCGGCCTGGTTTCTGTGGCTGTCATCAGCTCAGGAAGCAAGTTCCATCACCAACAACAGCGTACCTTCTCCCGAAGTTACGGTACCATTTTGCCTAGTTCCTTCAGCAGAGTTCTCTCAAGCGCCTTGGTCTACTCGACCTGACCACCTGTGTCGGTTTAGGGTACGATTCCTGTGTAACTGAAGCTTAGAGACTTTTCCTGGAAGCATGGTATCAGCCACTTCGCTGTACAAGTACAGCTTGCTATCAGATCTCAGCATAGAGCACCCCGGATTTGCCTAAGATGCATGCCTACTTCCTTTCACCTGGACAACCAACGCCAGGCTGACTTAACCTTCTCCGTCCTCTCATCGCATTACACAGAAGTATTGGAATATTAACCAATTTCCCATCGACTACGCCTTTCGGCCTCGCCTTAGGGGTCGACTCACCCAGCCCCGATTAACGTTGGACTGGAACCCTTGGTCTTTCGGCGAACGGGTTTTTCACCCGTTTTGTCGTTACTCACGTCAGCATTCGCACTTCTGATACCTCCAGCATACTTCTCAATACACCTTCATCGGCTTACAGAACGCTCCCCTACCACTTGACTTAAAAGTCAAATCCGCAGCTTCGGCACATAGTTTTAGCCCCGTTACATCTTCCGCGCAGGCCGACTCGACTAGTGAGCTATTACGCTTTCTTTAAAGGGTGGCTGCTTCTAAGCCAACCTCCTAGCTGTCTATGCCTTCCCACATCGTTTCCCACTTAACTATGATTTTGGGGCCTTAGCTGGCGGTCTGGATTGTTTTCCTCTTGACTACGGACGTTAGCACCCGCAGTCTGTCTCCCGGATAGTACTCATAGGTATTCGGAGTTTGCATCGGTTTGGTAAGTCGGGATGACCCCCTAGCCGAAACAGTGCTCTACCCCCTATGGTATTCGTCCGAGGCGCTACCTAAATAGCTTTCGGGGAGAACCAGCTATCACCAGGCTTGATTAGCCTTTCACCCCTATCCACAAGTCATCCCCTGGCTTTTCAACGACAGTGGGTTCGGTCCTCCAGTTAGTGTTACCCAACCTTCAACCTGCTCATGGATAGATCGCCTGGTTTCGGGTCTATACCCAGCAACTAAACGCCCTATTAAGACTCGATTTCTCTACGGCTCCCCTATACGGTTAACCTCGCTACTGAATATAAGTCGCTGACCCATTATACAAAAGGTACGCAGTCACCGAACAAGTCGGCTCCCACTGCTTGTATGCATGCGGTTTCAGGATCTATTTCACTCCCCTCACAGGGGTTCTTTTCGCCTTTCCCTCACGGTACTGGTTCACTATCGGTCAGTCAGGAGTATTTAGCCTTGGAGGATGGTCCCCCCATATTCAGACAAGGTTTCACGTGCCTCGCCCTACTCGTCATCATTATGTGTGCCCTTTCGTGTACGGGAATATCACCCTCTACGTTCGCACTTCCCAGAGCGTTCCACTAAAACACACATAACTTAATGGGCTGATCCCCGTTCGCTCGCCGCTACTAAGGGAATCTCAATTGATTTCTTTTCCTAAGGGTACTGAGATGTTTCACTTCCCCTCGTTCGCCTTGCAACACTATGTATTCATGTTGCAATACCTACCTTAAAGTAGGTGGGTTCCCCCATTCAGAAATCTCCGGATCAAAGGATATTTGCCGCCTCCCCGGAGCTTATCGCAGGCTATTACGTCTTTCATCGCCTCTGACTGCCAAGGCATCCACCACATGCACTTAATTACTTGACTATACAACCCCAAACAGTCGTTATTACCTACAAGGAGTAATAAGACATGATTAATGATTTCTCATCAATCTCTTACAGTTTGAAGTACTGTGTATTTAAACACTGTACAGCTTCAATCTAATTCATATACCAAAACGCTTGATTCAGTTAATTTGCTAGTTCTCAATTAATTCCAAGATCAGAATTACTTCTTCTCTTTTCATTATTGAGTGAACAATTTATTTCAGACTCAATTTTGCCAATCTGTTAATGAATAAACATGCCTTCGTCAGGTCATGCTTAATACCGTGATACTTAAATCACAGAAGTTAATAAACCAAGATCTTAATCTTTATTTACTAATTTCTGTAATCCGAACTTCTCTTAAGTTCTGGTGGAGACTAGGAGAGTCGAACTCCTGACCTCCTGCGTGCAAAGCAGGCGCTCTACCAACTAAGCTAAGTCCCCAGCTTACATCATCAGTTATGTATCTTCTTTTCTATAACTTCAACCAGTCAAAGTCATGGTGGGTCTGACAAGACTTGAACTTGTGACCCCACGCTTATCAAGCGTGTGCTCTAACCAACTGAGCTACAGACCCTCAGATACATCTATGAAGAACAACTTGTTGTGGATTCTTACCAATCGTCAATCTTTCGTTAAGGAGGTGATCCAGCCGCAGGTTCCCCTACGGCTACCTTGTTACGACTTCACCCCAGTCATCGGCCACACCGTGGTAAGCGTCCTCCTTGCGGTTAGACTACCTACTTCTGGTGCAACAAACTCCCATGGTGTGACGGGCGGTGTGTACAAGGCCCGGGAACGTATTCACCGCGGCATTCTGATCCGCGATTACTAGCGATTCCGACTTCATGGAGTCGAGTTGCAGACTCCAATCCGGACTACGATCGGCTTTTTGAGATTAGCATCCTATCGCTAGGTAGCAACCCTTTGTACCGACCATTGTAGCACGTGTGTAGCCCTGGCCGTAAGGGCCATGATGACTTGACGTCGTCCCCGCCTTCCTCCAGTTTGTCACTGGCAGTATCCTTAAAGTTCCCGACATTACTCGCTGGCAAATAAGGAAAAGGGTTGCGCTCGTTGCGGGACTTAACCCAACATCTCACGACACGAGCTGACGACAGCCATGCAGCACCTGTATATAAGTTCCCGAAGGCACCAATCCATCTCTGGAAAGTTCTTACTATGTCAAGGCCAGGTAAGGTTCTTCGCGTTGCATCGAATTAAACCACATGCTCCACCGCTTGTGCGGGCCCCCGTCAATTCATTTGAGTTTTAGTCTTGCGACCGTACTCCCCAGGCGGTCTACTTATCGCGTTAGCTGCGCCACTAAAGCCTCAAAGGCCCCAACGGCTAGTAGACATCGTTTACGGCATGGACTACCAGGGTATCTAATCCTGTTTGCTCCCCATGCTTTCGCACCTCAGCGTCAGTGTTAGGCCAGATGGCTGCCTTCGCCATCGGTATTCCTCCAGATCTCTACGCATTTCACCGCTACACCTGGAATTCTACCATCCTCTCCCACACTCTAGCTAACCAGTATCGAATGCAATTCCCAAGTTAAGCTCGGGGATTTCACATTTGACTTAATTAGCCGCCTACGCGCGCTTTACGCCCAGTAAATCCGATTAACGCTTGCACCCTCTGTATTACCGCGGCTGCTGGCACAGAGTTAGCCGGTGCTTATTCTGCGAGTAACGTCCACTATCTGAAGGTATTAACTTCAGTAGCCTCCTCCTCGCTTAAAGTGCTTTACAACCATAAGGCCTTCTTCACACACGCGGCATGGCTGGATCAGGCTTGCGCCCATTGTCCAATATTCCCCACTGCTGCCTCCCGTAGGAGTCTGGGCCGTGTCTCAGTCCCAGTGTGGCGGATCATCCTCTCAGACCCGCTACAGATCGTCGCCTTGGTAGGCCTTTACCCCACCAACTAGCTAATCCGACTTAGGCTCATCTATTAGCGCAAGGTCCGAAGATCCCCTGCTTTCTCCCGTAGGACGTATGCGGTATTAGCATTCCTTTCGAAATGTTGTCCCCCACTAATAGGCAGATTCCTAAGCATTACTCACCCGTCCGCCGCTAAGTGATAGTGCAAGCACCATCACTCCGCTCGACTTGCATGTGTTAAGCCTGCCGCCAGCGTTCAATCTGAGCCATGATCAAACTCTTCAGTTAAAAATCATTTTGCACCTTATTAAAGACAAGGTGCCAATTCTGGCTCATCAATTTTCTGACTTAAATTTCGCTCAAATAAACTTCGAGTAATTTAAACCAATCAATCAATGATAATATTTCGATCAATCAATCAGTAAAAATCCACACAAGTTGTTCTTCATAATCTCTTAATGATCTT
>NZ_JAKTII010000021.1:0-5236 GCF_027855175.1 Acinetobacter sp. AOR14_HL
TACCAGCCCTGGTTACAGGCGGTCTTAACGATTGCTAAACATTATCGAATTGAGCCTTCAGAAGAAAGAATCCGTTTACAACTTGACTGGAACCAGAATCAAAACCTTGATGATGTTTTACAGTTAATGACACGTCAGGTTGGGCTAAACCTACGTAAAGTACCGTTTTCTTTAGAGCTGCTGAACCCGTGGCGGCTACCTGTTATGGTCGAGTTTCATGACGGACAGGTCGGCATTATTGATAAAGCCGATACCCAAGGTAATGTCAGTATCCAGTTTAGTGGGGATCAGGGACTTTCTCAAAATTTAAGCTTAGATGTCTTAAAAAATACAATTAAGAATGTCTATATCCTGCGTCCTGAAAGTTCTATTCCCGATGCGCGTATTGATGAATATATCAAACCCTATGAAGCAAGCTGGTTCTGGTCAATTGTTCTAAGAGACTGGAAGCGCTACGTTGATATTATGTTTGCCTCACTCATTGCCAATGTGCTGGCACTGGCAACCATTGTTTTCTCAATGCAAGTCTATGACCGTGTTGTGCCTTCACAGTCTGTTCCAACCTTATGGGTGCTGGCTGGTGGTGTACTGATTGCCGCTATTTTTGAGTTTATCTTACGTGTGTCCCGAGTTTATCTATCCGATATTATTGGTAAACGAGCAGATTTACTTGTTTCTGACCGTGTATTTGGTCACGCCTTAAGAATCAAAAATAAAGATCGTTCAAAGTCTACAGGTAGTTTTATTTCCCAGATTCGCGAGCTCGAAGGTGTTCGTGAACTGGTGACCTCTACCACCATTAGTGCAATTGCCGATTTCCCATTCTTTTTCCTGTTCCTGACCATCTTTGCCATTATTGGCGGAAAGCTGTTTTGGGTGATGTTGCTGGTTGTGCCGCTTATGATTTTGCCGGGTCTTCTGGTGCAGAAAAAGTTAGCGCAATTGGCACAAGAAGGCATGAGAGAATCTTCAATCCGGAATGCCATTCTGGTTGAAGCGGTGCAGGGTATTGAAGATATCAAGTTGTTGCGTGCCGAATCGCGTTTCCAAAACCAATGGAATCACATGAATGAAGTTTCAGCCGATATTGGTATGAAACAACGTAAAATTGTCGGTACCTTAATGGCATGGACCCAAAAGATTCAGGGCTTAACCTATGCAATTGTGGTTTTGGTAGGATGTTTTGCAGTGATGGAGGGTGAAATGACCACGGGTGCTTTAGTTGCCTGTTCAATTTTATCTTCACGCATGTTGGCGCCGATTGCGCAAATTACGGGTGTATTGGGGCGTTTACAGCAGGCGAAAGTGGCTAAACAGAGTCTGGATGAACTCATGCAACGCCCGATTGATCAGGCTGAGCGTTCACATCTGGTACATAAAGCAGTTTTAAATGGCGACTATGAATTAAAAAATGTCTTGTTCCAATATGGAGAAGAAGACCCGAAACCAAGTTTAGCAATCCGCCATTTAAAAATTCGTGCTGGTGAAAAAATTGCAATTCTGGGGCGCAATGGTGCTGGTAAATCGACACTGCTTCAGCTTCTATCTGGCATGCAAGTCCCTGTTCAAGGCGCAGTGCATTTAGATGGTCTGGATCTTTCTTTAATTGACCCATCTGATGTACGTCGTGATATGGGTTTACTTAACCAGAACGCACATCTTTTCTACGGTACGATTCGTGAGAACCTAACTTTGGGCGCACCGCTTGCAACCGATGAAGATATTCTTCGTGCTCTAGTGGTGACGGGTGCATTACCTTTTGTTCAAGAGAAAAAAGAAGGGCTCGATCACCTGATTTTAGAGGGCGGGGTTGGTTTCTCGGGTGGTCAGAAACAAGCCTTGTTATTGGCTCGTTTATTGATTCGTCAACCCAACATTTTATTGCTGGATGAACCGACAGCAGCGATTGATGATGTGGCAGAGAAACAACTGATTGATCATTTAAAAGGCTGGCTGGCCCATCGAACCTTGGTGGTTGCGACTCACCGCCGCGCTGTTTTAGAACTGGTGGACCGTATTATTGTCGTTAACGACGGCAAAATCGTGATGGATGGTCCAAGAGATCAGGTCCTTAATCAATCAACAGCCCAACAAAAACAAGTGCAAGGGGATAATTCATGAGCGAACCAAAACAAGAACTCACCCGTTCAATGAATGTCTCTTATAGTGAGCCACCGTTACCACGTGCCAGTTTAGTGATCTGGATTGTGGGGATTGGCTTAGTTATTTTCTTTATCTGGGCATGGGTATTTAAACTTGAAGAAGTCTCTACCGGCACGGGTAAAGTAGTTCCATCGTCTAAGGAACAGGTCATCCAGTCCTTAGAAGGTGGTATTTTAACCAAGCTAAATGTACAAGAAGGCGACATTGTTCAAAAAGGCGAAATTCTTGCGCAATTAGATCCAACCCGTTTGGCATCGAATGTCGGTGAATCAAGATCTTTACTGATCTCCGCTCAGGCAACTTCAGCACGCTTACGTGCAGAGGTGAATGGTACTCCATTAGCTTTTCCTGAAATTGTGCTAAAAGAACCAAAACTTGTACATGAAGAAACAGCGCTATATGCGTCCCGCAGAGCTAATCTCGAACAAACACTTGCAGGCTTTAGACAGGCTTTGCAACTGGTACAACAAGAACTGGCAATGACGGAGCCTTTAGTTGCTAAAGGTGCGGCAAGTGAGGTTGAAGTTTTACGTTTACGTCGTGAAGCAAATGATTTGCAAAATAAAATGAATGATGTGCAGAACCAGTATTTTGTGCAGGCTCGTGAAGAGTTATCGAAAGCCAATACTGATATTGAAACGCAGCAACAAGTCGTACTGGGTCGTAGTGACAGTTTAGATCGTGCAGTGTTTAAAGCACCAGTACGTGGTGTCATAAAAGAAATTGCAGTCACTACCCATGGCGGTGTTATTCCGCAAAACGGCAAGTTGATGACCATTGTACCGATTGATGAACAGCTACTTATTGAAGCGCGTATTTTACCGCGTGACATTGCGTTTATTCGTCCGGGACAAGAAGCACTGGTTAAGATTACTGCCTATGACTACTCAATTTATGGGGGGTTAAAAGGTAAAGTTACGGTTATTTCACCAGATACAATTCGTGATGAAGTTAAACAAGATCAATTCTATTATCGTGTTTATATCCGAACCGATTCAGACAAGCTTTATAATAAAGAGGGTAAAGCATACAGTATTACACCGGGTATGGTGGCAACTGTAGATATTCGTACGGGTGAAAAGACGGTACTGGATTACTTGCTTAAACCATTCAATAAAGCCAAAGAAGCATTACGAGAAAGATAATAAATGTATATCTATATAGCTTTTAAATATTTAAAAGCTATATAGATATTAATAAAGATAAGATTTTGTTTTAAATGTGTGGTTTTTATTGGTTGTGTTTTAAAACATAAAAATATTAAAAGCATATTTTAAGTATTATTTGTTAGTAAGTTTTTGAAAAACAATATTTATTATTTTTAAGTTTCATTTGATTAATAAATAAACTAGTTGTTGCTGCATTTTTTGTGATGCAATTCATGTTTACAATTACTTTGTGCGTTGAGGTCGACCTTTGTTTTATCTAATTTATTCCTTAATTTGGGCTCTTCTTATTTAACAAAATTTAAGAGCTCTAAATTGGATTGGTTTAATTAAATAATCCTACGAAGGGGAATAAATATGTCTGAGATAAGGGTAGTTTCTAAGGAGAGTCATGAAACCTTAGAAACTACGACTAAGGATACAGTCTCTCTTTCCGAAGCATCAGTTATTTTAATAAAGGTAAATAAAGATGATGTTTCTGAAATTAGACAAGATGGTCGAAACGCAATTGTTACTTTAAAAAATGGTGAACAAATAGTAATAGTTGATTTTTTTAACGGGAGTAATTATTCAACTGATAATAGTCTAGTTTTTGAGGATAATAATCATAAGTTAATTTGGGTACAATTTACTGATGCCAATGGGGCATTATTAGAAAATATTACTTATAGTTATATCGATAGTATAGAACCACTGCTTTATCATGATGGAGCTGCATCTCCATGGGCATGGCTATCTGTACCGCTAACCGCAGCAGGAATTCTGTGGTGGGCACATGACAGCGATAAAAATAATAATTTAAATAACGACTCTGACAGCGACTCTGATTCTGACAGCGATTCGGATAGCGACAGCGATTCTGACTCTGACAGCGACTCTGACTCTGACAGCGACTCGGATTCTGACAGCGACTCTGACTCTGACAGCGACTCGGACTCTGACAGCGACTCTGACTCTGACAGCGACTCGGATTCTGACAGCGACTCTGACTCTGACAGTGACTCGGATTCTGACAGCGACTCGGACTCTGACAGCGATTCGGATAGCGACAGTGATTCGGACTCTGACAGCGATTCGGACTCTGACAGTGACTCGGATTCTGACAGCGATTCGGATAGCGACAGCGACTCGGATAGCGACAGTGATTCGGACAGTGACTCGGACTCTGACAGCGACTCTGATTCTGACAGCGATTCAGACTCTGACAGCGACTCTGATTCGGACAGCGACTCGGATTCGGACAGTGACTCGGATTCTGACAGCGATTCGGATAGCGACAGCGACTCTGACAGCGACTCTGACAGCGATTCGGATAGCGACAGCGACTCTGACAGCGACTCTGACAGCGATTCTGACTCTGACAGCGACTCTGATTCTGACAGCGATTCAGACTCTGACAGTGATTCTGACTCTGACAGTGACTCTGATTCGGACAGCGATTCGGACTCTGACAGCGACTCGGACTCTGACAGCGATTCGGATTCTGACAGTGATTCGGACTCTGACAGCGACTCGGATTCGGACAGCGACTCGGACTCTGACAGTGACTCTGATTCTGACAGCGATTCGGATAGCGACAGCGACTCTGACAGTGACTCTGACAGTGACTCTGATTCGGACAGCGATTCTGACTCTGATAGCGATTCTGACTCTGACAGCGACTCGGATTCAGACAGTGACTCGGACTCTGACAGCGACTCGGACTCTGACAGTGACTCGGACTCTGACAGTGACTCGGACTCTGACAGTGACTCGGACTCTGACAGCGACTCGGATTCGGACAGCGACTCTGACTCTGACAGTGACTCGGACTCTGACAGCGACTCGGATTCTGACTCTGATTCGGATAGCGACAGCGATTCGGATTCTGACAGTGACTCGGATTCTGACAGTGACTCTGATTCGGA
>NZ_JAKTII010000022.1:0-172661 GCF_027855175.1 Acinetobacter sp. AOR14_HL
TACCAGCCCTGGTTACAGGCGGTCTTAACGATTGCTAAACATTATCGAATTGAGCCTTCAGAAGAAAGAATCCGTTTACAACTTGACTGGAACCAGAATCAAAACCTTGATGATGTTTTACAGTTAATGACACGTCAGGTTGGGCTAAACCTACGTAAAGTACCGTTTTCTTTAGAGCTGCTGAACCCGTGGCGGCTACCTGTTATGGTCGAGTTTCATGACGGACAGGTCGGCATTATTGATAAAGCCGATACCCAAGGTAATGTCAGTATCCAGTTTAGTGGGGATCAGGGACTTTCTCAAAATTTAAGCTTAGATGTCTTAAAAAATACAATTAAGAATGTCTATATCCTGCGTCCTGAAAGTTCTATTCCCGATGCGCGTATTGATGAATATATCAAACCCTATGAAGCAAGCTGGTTCTGGTCAATTGTTCTAAGAGACTGGAAGCGCTACGTTGATATTATGTTTGCCTCACTCATTGCCAATGTGCTGGCACTGGCAACCATTGTTTTCTCAATGCAAGTCTATGACCGTGTTGTGCCTTCACAGTCTGTTCCAACCTTATGGGTGCTGGCTGGTGGTGTACTGATTGCCGCTATTTTTGAGTTTATCTTACGTGTGTCCCGAGTTTATCTATCCGATATTATTGGTAAACGAGCAGATTTACTTGTTTCTGACCGTGTATTTGGTCACGCCTTAAGAATCAAAAATAAAGATCGTTCAAAGTCTACAGGTAGTTTTATTTCCCAGATTCGCGAGCTCGAAGGTGTTCGTGAACTGGTGACCTCTACCACCATTAGTGCAATTGCCGATTTCCCATTCTTTTTCCTGTTCCTGACCATCTTTGCCATTATTGGCGGAAAGCTGTTTTGGGTGATGTTGCTGGTTGTGCCGCTTATGATTTTGCCGGGTCTTCTGGTGCAGAAAAAGTTAGCGCAATTGGCACAAGAAGGCATGAGAGAATCTTCAATCCGGAATGCCATTCTGGTTGAAGCGGTGCAGGGTATTGAAGATATCAAGTTGTTGCGTGCCGAATCGCGTTTCCAAAACCAATGGAATCACATGAATGAAGTTTCAGCCGATATTGGTATGAAACAACGTAAAATTGTCGGTACCTTAATGGCATGGACCCAAAAGATTCAGGGCTTAACCTATGCAATTGTGGTTTTGGTAGGATGTTTTGCAGTGATGGAGGGTGAAATGACCACGGGTGCTTTAGTTGCCTGTTCAATTTTATCTTCACGCATGTTGGCGCCGATTGCGCAAATTACGGGTGTATTGGGGCGTTTACAGCAGGCGAAAGTGGCTAAACAGAGTCTGGATGAACTCATGCAACGCCCGATTGATCAGGCTGAGCGTTCACATCTGGTACATAAAGCAGTTTTAAATGGCGACTATGAATTAAAAAATGTCTTGTTCCAATATGGAGAAGAAGACCCGAAACCAAGTTTAGCAATCCGCCATTTAAAAATTCGTGCTGGTGAAAAAATTGCAATTCTGGGGCGCAATGGTGCTGGTAAATCGACACTGCTTCAGCTTCTATCTGGCATGCAAGTCCCTGTTCAAGGCGCAGTGCATTTAGATGGTCTGGATCTTTCTTTAATTGACCCATCTGATGTACGTCGTGATATGGGTTTACTTAACCAGAACGCACATCTTTTCTACGGTACGATTCGTGAGAACCTAACTTTGGGCGCACCGCTTGCAACCGATGAAGATATTCTTCGTGCTCTAGTGGTGACGGGTGCATTACCTTTTGTTCAAGAGAAAAAAGAAGGGCTCGATCACCTGATTTTAGAGGGCGGGGTTGGTTTCTCGGGTGGTCAGAAACAAGCCTTGTTATTGGCTCGTTTATTGATTCGTCAACCCAACATTTTATTGCTGGATGAACCGACAGCAGCGATTGATGATGTGGCAGAGAAACAACTGATTGATCATTTAAAAGGCTGGCTGGCCCATCGAACCTTGGTGGTTGCGACTCACCGCCGCGCTGTTTTAGAACTGGTGGACCGTATTATTGTCGTTAACGACGGCAAAATCGTGATGGATGGTCCAAGAGATCAGGTCCTTAATCAATCAACAGCCCAACAAAAACAAGTGCAAGGGGATAATTCATGAGCGAACCAAAACAAGAACTCACCCGTTCAATGAATGTCTCTTATAGTGAGCCACCGTTACCACGTGCCAGTTTAGTGATCTGGATTGTGGGGATTGGCTTAGTTATTTTCTTTATCTGGGCATGGGTATTTAAACTTGAAGAAGTCTCTACCGGCACGGGTAAAGTAGTTCCATCGTCTAAGGAACAGGTCATCCAGTCCTTAGAAGGTGGTATTTTAACCAAGCTAAATGTACAAGAAGGCGACATTGTTCAAAAAGGCGAAATTCTTGCGCAATTAGATCCAACCCGTTTGGCATCGAATGTCGGTGAATCAAGATCTTTACTGATCTCCGCTCAGGCAACTTCAGCACGCTTACGTGCAGAGGTGAATGGTACTCCATTAGCTTTTCCTGAAATTGTGCTAAAAGAACCAAAACTTGTACATGAAGAAACAGCGCTATATGCGTCCCGCAGAGCTAATCTCGAACAAACACTTGCAGGCTTTAGACAGGCTTTGCAACTGGTACAACAAGAACTGGCAATGACGGAGCCTTTAGTTGCTAAAGGTGCGGCAAGTGAGGTTGAAGTTTTACGTTTACGTCGTGAAGCAAATGATTTGCAAAATAAAATGAATGATGTGCAGAACCAGTATTTTGTGCAGGCTCGTGAAGAGTTATCGAAAGCCAATACTGATATTGAAACGCAGCAACAAGTCGTACTGGGTCGTAGTGACAGTTTAGATCGTGCAGTGTTTAAAGCACCAGTACGTGGTGTCATAAAAGAAATTGCAGTCACTACCCATGGCGGTGTTATTCCGCAAAACGGTAAGTTGATGACTATTGTACCGATTGATGAACAGTTGCTCATTGAAGCGCGTATTTTACCGCGTGACATTGCATTTATTCGACCGGGACAAGAAGCGCTGGTTAAGATTACTGCCTATGACTACTCAATTTATGGTGGTTTAAAAGGAAAGGTTACGGTTATTTCCCCAGACACGATTCGTGATGAAGTTAAACAAGACCAGTTCTATTATCGTGTTTATATTCGAACCGATTCAGACAAGCTTTATAATAAACAAGGTAAGGCATACAGTATTACACCGGGTATGGTGGCAACTGTAGATATTCGTACTGGTCAAAAAACGGTACTGGATTACTTGCTTAAACCATTCAATAAAGCCAAAGAAGCGTTACGAGAAAGATAATAAAAAAAGCCCCGAGATTCGGGGCTTTTTTATGGGTTTGATTCTATTAAATTCACGTTATAATTTGATTTTTATTATGCTTTATTTAATTTATGGCTTTTACGATTGCATCACTCATTACGTTTGAAGAA
This sequence comes from Acinetobacter sp. AOR14_HL, assembly GCF_027855175.1. Taxonomy (NCBI): domain Bacteria; kingdom Pseudomonadati; phylum Pseudomonadota; class Gammaproteobacteria; order Moraxellales; family Moraxellaceae; genus Acinetobacter; species Acinetobacter sp. AOR14_HL. The sequence goes on from NZ_JAKTII010000022.1 coordinate 3,440, forward strand.
GAAATTAAAAAAAGTAGATTTCAGGCTATCGCTGCACCAGTAGAAAATGAACAGCAAGTTAAAGAATTTTTAGAACAAAACAAAGATATCTCGACAACTCATCAATGCTGGGCATGGAAAATTGGCCATAATGTTCGCTTTAACGATGATGGTGAACCCTCAGGAACAGCAGGGCGTCCAATCTTGGCAACCATTGAAGGGAATGACCTGACGAATATCATTGTGATGGTTAACCGTTGGTATGGTGGAATAAAGCTAGGGACCGGCGGCCTTGTTCGAGCATATGGCGGTTGTGCGGGACAATCTTTGCTATTGGCTGAGCGTATTGAACTCATTGCAAAGAAAACGATTTATTTTTCCTGTCACTTTAATGAATGGGCCATATTTCAATATGAGCTTACTCAACAACAAATTGAATATCAGGAAACCTATACTGCAACGGGTGTAAATATCGAAGCAAGGCTACAAATACATCAAATTGAACCACTTGCCCTAAAACTCAGAGATGTAACGCGTGGTCGTGAAGAATTAAAAATTGAAGAGGAATTAACCGATGACTGATTCCTTACTCAAATATCGGGAACAACATAAGCACCGTTTAAATTATATGCCATGGTTATATTGGACTTTAAAACCTAAAAATCGTGCTTGGGCCGAAGAGTGGCAACAAGAATATCAAGCTTATTTGATGGAGATGGAAACAGTTGAGATTGGTAAAAATTGTTTTATCTCGCCCTTAGCTCATATTTTTGCTGAACCGGGACGCAAAATTATTATTGGTGATAATTGCTTTATCGCAGCAGATTGTAGTCTGCATGGACCACTTGAAATTGGTAATGAGGTCGCGATAAATCATCATTGTATTTTAGATGGGGGGCGAGCCGGCATAAAGTTGCATGATCAGGTACGTATTGCTGCATATTGCCACTTATATGCATTTGATCATGGCATGCAGTTAGACCGTCCACTTTACCAGCAACCTGTCACCTCCAAAGGAATTGAAATTGAGCAGGACGTTTGGTTAGGTGCACATGTGGGTATTAAAGATGGTATTAAAATAGGTAAGCATGCTGTAGTTGGCATGAATAGTATGGTGACAAAAGATGTGGAGCCGTACCATATTGTAGGTGGCAACCCCGCAAAATTTATTCGTTTAAGGGAATAATACAGTCTCAAGAATGTAATAAAATGTTTGATCTTTAAACAAAAAAGTTGATTTTTATACATAAACCTTAACATACCAATTTTTATCTATGTTAAGTTAAAGCTAAGTTTTAAGAATAATCTCCAAGGCAAAAGACCTGAAGAAGAGAGGCTGACATGAACCGTGTTATTGCGTGTATTGACTCATCACCGTGTATTAATGCTATTGCCGATGCAGCAGCATGGGTTGCTAAAGCAACCGGACGAGAACTTGTATTATTACAAATTCTAGACTATTACCCTGCAAGTTATCATCTTGGTGAAATTAGTGGAGTAATTGGCTTTGAAAGCAATGCAATGCTGCTAAAAGAGTTAGCTGAGCTGGAACAAAAACAAAGTGAACTCGCTTTAGACTATAGCAATAATTTACTTCGTCATATTTCTGATCTTATTAAAGAAAAATACGATATTACATGTTCAAAAATTCAAGAAAAAGGTGATTTTTTAGAGCAAAGTTTTAATCTCTTGCATGAAAATGACATCGTAATTTTAGGTCGAGTCGGGGAAAGAGCTGCCGAAAAACAGAAACCAATTGGTAGTAATGTTGAAAACTTTATTCGTGGAGCCAACTGTACTGTTTTGACCATCGGTGAAAACTTTAAAATACCGACACGATTTATTTTTGCCTATGAATATTCACCAACTTGTCAAAAAATGATGCGCCGCATTGCTCAAAGTGATTTATTGCGAACACTGCAATGTCATTTGGTTTATGTCGGTGATCATCCAGAAGTACTCAATGAACCTGAGCATTACCTTAAACAAGCGGGTATAGATGTAGTGACCGTATATCGCTATGGCGATGTTGCACAAAATATTTTAGAGTACCAACAAGAACATGGTATTCAAATCATTGTGCTAGGTGCATTTAGTCATAGCAAAATTCATCAGTTCTTCTTGGGAAGTATTGCAACAACTGTATTCCGAAATGCGACTGTACCATTGCTAGTAGCTAAATAATAAGATTTGCATATAGTTATCCGCAAATCTTGTGGATAACTATATGGAAAAGCAACTGTAATAAAAGTAATTTATTGATTATAAATAATAAAATAAAAAAGACGATTTTTTAACCATTATTTCACAATTGCAATTGCGAAGCCATCATGGCCTTTTGAGCCAACTGTTTGTAATGCTGTACAAGACAAGATTTGTGGATGGTTTTCGAGGGCTTTAAACATTTCACGGATGCCTTCAATACTTGGTTTTTTATTATCTGGATTTAAAATATCACCTGCGCGAATCACATTATCAAGCACAATAATTGTACCTGATCTGGAAAATTTCAGGCTCAATTCTAAATATTCCGGATATCCCTGTTTATCTGCATCAATGAAAATAAAATCAAAAGGCTCGATAGATTGAGGATCAATCTCAGAAAGAATATCTGCGGCACGGCCAGCTTTAAGCTCAACTTTTACAGGAAGATTTGCATGGTCGATATTTTTTTGTGCCATTTCTGCGTGAGTGTCACGGCCTTCTATTGTGAGTAAATAACCATCTTCAGGTAACGCACGGCCTAACCAAATTGTACTATATGCAGCAAAGGTTCCAATTTCTAAAACTCGTTTGCATTTATTCATTTGAATAAGCATCTGCAAGAACATTCCCTGGTTAGGAGCCACTGCAAGATGATTTGAGAAGCCGTGTTCGTCGGTATTTTTTAATGCATATTCGAGTCGCGGGTCTTCGGGAATTAAATGTGAATCGATATATTCGTCAATGTCTGTCCACATCTGCTGCATAATCAAATTTACCTATATGTTGATAGGGGTATTTTAAACGTTTATGCCTAGAGTGCAAAAATCTTCGTTTGAAGAAATTTTGGTTGCTTATTGAATGAGCAAATTACTTTTTCTGAGTTACCAACCCAAATTAAACAAGGAGTATAAAAAGGTTCATTTCTTGCTTATTTTTATCAATGTGTAGTTAGGGATGTATAAATGAGAATTACGTTGTGTGCTTTCACAAGTGTAGATTTTGAAGAGGGTATTGAGGTTTATTGTTCAGCTTTTAGTAATGAGCCATGGAATGAGCAGTTTGATGATTTAGAGTCAATTAGAAAATATTTTGAGAGATATTTTCAATATTCATCTTCTTTTGGCTTTTGTGCAAAATGGGGAAACCAATTAATTGGTGTAGGAATGGGGCATATTCACCCAACTATACAAGGGCTTCGTTATTATCTAGATGATTTTTTTATTCATCCCCAATATCAGGGAAAAGGAGTTGGTTCTAAGCTTTTAAAGTATATAGAAGGAAAGTGTAGAGAAAATAATATAGAAACCATTGTTCTGCACACGTTAAGAGCATCTATTTCCGAAGATTTTTATAAAAAGCATGGCTTTAAAAACCGATCAAAACTCATCTCTTTAGCCAAACGTTTGTAATGGGTTTAAGTGAAAACTCCTTTCGATTGAAAGGAGTTTTTTAATTTAAAAATTACACATCGAACTGCTTCGAGTTAAATCAGGTCCCCAAGTACGATAGCCTTGAGTATCAATATGAATTTGTCCGGAGCTATATAAACCAATACCCATATTTAAGCTTTGACCATGCTGAGCCCAGAATTGACAGAGTTTAAATTTGGTATTTTCAATAAATGCATAATCTTGAGCTTGAGGGAACTCAGGACCAATACGGAAATCAATTGCAGAGTTAAATAAATGCTTAGAAGAACTTGCGCCACCAGCACATTCATTTAAAGGTAAATCTCGGTAAACTGAAGTTACCTCAAAGTCGGTTAAAACTTTTGATGCAACTAAATATTTAAATACGCGTAGGGTAGATAAAGAATTTCCCCAAAGTTCACGATTAGGCACGGCATATTCTGAACGCCCACATTTTTGCCAATCACGTGCTGAACGTAATAACTCAAAACTTGGCACAATGCCCGAGACATTATTTCGGGTTAAGAATTTTTCGTATTCACGAACACGTTCGTAATTTTCACCCGAACCTAACCAGCTTCGATAAGATGTAGGCTCAACTTTAGGGGGAATAGGGCGCTCGATAATAACGCGCTCTTGTGGAATAAAGATTCGTTTACCACTTGGAGAGGTTTTGCCTGTTGTTGTGTGTTGGGGAGAGCTGACACAACCTACCATAACCGCTGGGATTATGCATAAGGGCACCATACTCTGCAAAAACTTCCGCATAAGAAAAATTAAGCACTTATAAATATTGCGGCTATTTTAATGCAAAACAGTGCACAAATTACGAGGAATTTGCAATGAAATGTTTGAATAGGGTATAAAAAAAGATCAGCGGTTGCTGATCTTTTTTGAAATTACTTTTCAAGATATTGTAATTTATCAGGTTTGCCGTTCCATTCTTCACGGTCAGCCGGTTGATCACCAATTTGAGTAATGTTAGGCCATTTTTGTGAAAGGTCAGCATTGAGCTCAATAAACACTTCTTGACCTTCTGGTAACTCATCTTCAGAGAAAATTGCATTTGCCGGGCACTCTGGTTCACATAATGCACAGTCAATACATTCATCCGGATTGATCACTAGGAAATTCGGACCTTCGTAAAAACAGTCTACAGGACAAACTTCTACGCAATCTTGGTATTTACATTTAATACAATTTTCAGTGACAACAAAGGTCATGGCGACAGCTACCTAAAAAATATGGTTTCATTTCGAATAGCTTATTTTAGGCAAAAAAGGGGTAAACAAACAATTGCTTTTATTGATATTCTTTATTCATGCATATGAAGATAAGTTAATACGTTGATAATCAAACGGATCTTCCATCCTTAAGATGTGTTAGTTTATAAAATCAAAATAATAATATATTTTATAAAACAATTACTTAAAAAATATTTCCTTTAAATATTCAGATGTCATTTAAGTCAAGGCATCTATTTTATTAAATGCCTTAATTTCTCATTTTTCTTTTACAAATTTTGATTTTCTGCTTTTTTTGTTGAAAAACACTTAAATCTGTAGAACTAAAGGGTACAGAGCAAATGGATATCTTCAGGTTCTAATTGCCAAAGTTGTTGGTCTGGGGCACTTAGAGGTTGTGCGCCATGCTTAATATAGAAATCTACAGTGCGTCGACTTGGAGTTGCTGAAATATACAGTTGATTCGCATCGAGTTGTTTGGCGGACTCTTTTGCAGCTTGCATAAGTTTGCCACCAATGCCTTGACCTTGATGATCTGCATCGACATAGAAATAGTGTAGTAATTTAGCGTTAGGGTAATCCGCTATAAGTTGATTTGACACCACACTCACACCAACGAGTTTTTCTGCGGCATCAAATGCGCCGATGAATAAAGCACCTTGCTTATAGAGTTGTTTTAGTTTGGGTGGGTCATTTTCTAAATGATATGAGTCCCAATGTTGGACATCAAAAAAACAATCAACTAAGTCTAGATGTTGTTGATTTTGAATATACATTTGAGTAATTAATTCACGGCGGCTAATCTGCTGCCAAATAAGATCAATTTCTGAACTTTGCAAAGATCTTAAAATCATATAAATATTATTCTCCGAGATGAATAAGCAGACCTAAGCCTGCTTATTCAGACGTGATTTATTAGGATTTTAGCGCAGCTTTTAACTCGTAGAGCTGCTCAAGCGCCTGACGAGGCGATAAGTTATCGACTTCAATTTGCTTAAGTAAATCTAGAGCAGGGGATGAAACCTCTATCTCAACAACTTTCTCTATGACTTGTGAACCAGCGTTCGCATCTGGTGGAGCAAACAAATCATTTTGAAAGCTCGTTTGTAGATGTTGCTGCTGCTGTTTCTCTAAAATACGTAAACGTTTTTGAGCTTCTTTAATCACATTGGCAGGAATACCCGCTAATTTTGCGACCTGTAAACCATGACTTTGACTTGCAGGACCTTGCTGAACTTTATGCAATAAAATCAGGTTGCCGTTCAGCTCTTGTGCCGTGACATGATAGTTATCAATTCCTGCTTCACCACCAAGTTCAGTCAACTCGAAATAATGCGTGGCAAATAGACATAAACATTTGACGCGTTTGGTTAAATCAACCACGCATGCCCATGCTAAAGACAAGCCATCATAGGTACTGGTTCCGCGGCCAACTTCATCCATCAAAACCAGCGATTGATTGGTGGCATGGTGCAGAATTTGAGAGGTTTCCGTCATCTCAACCATAAAGGTCGATTTGCCTGTAGATAAATCGTCGGCTGAACCAATACGAGTGAAAATGCGATCGATTGGACCGAGTTTGGCTGCTTTGGCTGGAATATAACTGCCGCAGTAAGCCAATAAACTAATTAATGCCGTTTGACGCATGAATGTTGATTTACCGCCCATGTTTGGGCCAGTAATGATTGCCATGCGATGTTGGCTATCAAGAAAAGTATCATTTGGTGTAAATGGTGCTTTATTTAATGCTTCAACTACAGGGTGACGGCCTGCCTGAATTTTAATGCCCGTTTCTGGGGTAAATTCAGGACGTGCCCAATTGTTTAAGCGTGCTTGATGAGCAAAGTTAGCAACCACATCAATTTGAGCAATTGCTGAACTCATCATTTGGAGATGAGCAATATTTTCGCGAAGGTTTTCAAGTAAAGCTTCGAATAATGCTTTTTCACGTGCTAATGCACGTGACTCACTCGACAGAACTTTATCTTCAAAACTTTTTAACTCAGGGGTAATGTAGCGTTCAGCATTTTTTAAAGTCTGGCGACGAATATAGTCAGCTGGAGCTTGCTCTGCTTGAGCACGAGTGAGTTCAATGTAGTAACCACTTACACGGTTATAACCGATTTTAAGGGTATTAATGCCAGTACGTTCACGCTCTTTAATTTCTAAATCAATGAGGAATTGACCTGCGTGATCGCGAATTTGGCGTAATTCATCGAGGTCAGCATCGTAGCCTTCTGCAATTACATTGCCATCACGAAGTAATACAGGTGGGTTTTCAACAATGGCTGCCATCAAATGTTGATGAAGCGCTTTAAAATCACCAAGTTCTTGATCAAGTTGAACTAATAGTTTGGATTTTTTCGCTTGAATGACTGGAGTTAAAGCCGTTCTTAACGCTGGAATTTGTGCACATGCATGACGAAGTTGTACTAAATCGCGTGGTCGCGCACTGCCCAGTGCAACACGACTAAGCACACGCTCAATGTCACCAATTTCTTTAAGGACCAAACGAACTGGGCTTTCATGATATCCCTGAATTAATTGCTCAATGGCATCTAAACGAGCATCGAGTAATGCGGTATCACGAACAGGTTGCATCAGTGTACGGCTTAATAAGCGTCCACCCATTGCAGTTTGGCAGTCATTTACCAGTTGGAATAATGACGTGCCGTGTTCAAATAATGGTTCAATAATTTCTAAGTTACGACGTGTGATTGGGTCAAGCGCAATAAAGTCTGTGCTCTGTTCAAGTTGAATTGAACGAATATGCGGTAATGCAGTTTTTTGTGTTTCTTTTGCATAGTGAATGAGTGCAGCGGCAGCAGCTTTGGCTAAAGGTAATGGGTCTAAACCAAAGCCTGAAAGCGTTGATACCGTAAACTGATCACATAAGGTTTTTTGTGCATTATTTTGATTGAAGTCTACATTCGGGCGTTTGGTAACGGGACAATCTAAGTGCTTTTTAATTTGTTCGATAATATTCGTGTCGACCAAGTCTTCATCAATCAAAATTTCACTTGGCATTAAACGCGCAAGTTCGATAGGCAATTGTTCTGGCTTGTAATCTTGTTGTTGAACTTTAAAAATGCCTGCACTTAAGTCGAGTAAAGCAAAACCAATCTGATTTTGATGTATGCATAAAGAGACTAGGTTAGATGATTGATAACTGCTGAGTAATGCATCATCAGTTAACGTACCCGGAGTAAGAATACGAACAACTTTACGATCAACCGGACCTTTACCTGTCACTTCTCCAACTTGTTCGCAAATGGCTACAGTGCGCCCAGCTTTGACAAGACGTGCAAGATAACCTTCTGCCGCGTGATAGGGAACACCCGCCATTGGAATAGGTCGCCCACTGGCTTTGCCACGATGGGTTAAGGTGATGCCTAAAAGTTTGGCTGCTAAATGAGCATCTTCAAAGAAGAGTTCATAAAAGTCACCCATACGATAAAACAGCAACGCATGTTGATAGTCCGTTTTGACTTTGAGATATTGCTGCATCATAGGTGTATGAGAAGATAAGTCAGCCATGATTTCAGCGCTATTCATGCGTATTAAACCCTTAAAAAATCAATAATAAATAAGTTAACTTTGAAAGTTTGGTTATCGAACCAATTCTAACAACTTCTGTGTAAATCTGACTTAATCTAAGAAAAAAGTATACCTTTGTAGTGTACCTTTTTTAGTGTCAATATTGAGTTAACAGTGTGTGAGAACTTAACTTAATTTTTCACGGTTGCTATCTTAACAAATTGAGGCTGATTGACAAAAAGGATTCCTAAAATGAGCGAGGAAATAAATAGCAAAAAGAAAGTGGCCTTATCAGCTCAAACTATCACTCAATTTCTGCTGTATGAAATCAATAAGCGCTCTTGTTTTAGCGGGTAAGTAACGGCGATTTGAATAAAGGGCGAACAATTGCAATGGAGCTGCCGATTGTTCAAACTCAACCTCGATTAACCGTCCATCGCTAATGTATGGTTGGCAGGCTTGTTTGGATAGAATTGCAAAACCGACACCTGATATCGCAGCTTGTCCTGCCATCTCTCCGCTGTTTACTCGATAATGCCCTTTAACCTTGATGGTCTCGAATTCCCCCTTTTTATTCACAAATTGCCAGGGAGCACCTTTGAGTGCACTTACCGTTGTAATACAGGGCAATTCTTCAAATTGCTGGATATGAGTAGGGGTGCCATAACGCTGAATGACGGAGGGGGCTGCAACAATGGTGCAAGGGATAGTCACCAGATGACGGGCGATGTAGTCACTGTTATCCATCTGACCACGGGTAATAATGATAGCTAAATCCAGATCATCTCGCAGAGATTCGAAACCTGACAAATTTGTGATACAGCTGATCTCTAGGTCTGGGTACTGAAAGGCGAAATCGGCAATAACAGAACCCAGCAATGCAGGACCTATTTCATTGGGAATACAGATACGTAATGGGCCCTTGAGTTGCATTTGCCGCAACGTTAACTCTGTCTCAGTTTGCTCAAGCGCCTCCAGTAATGGCTTTGCTCGGGTATAGAGTAGCTGCCCCGCCTGAGTGAGTTTCATATGTCGAGTGCTACGCTCAATGAGCTGAAGATCCAGTTTTTCTTCTAACTGAGAAATACAGCGACTAACATTTGATGTCGGCATTTCAAGGATTTTCGATGCCCCAACAAAACTTTCTCTTTCAACCACCGCAATGAACACTTTCAGCGTATTAAAATCCAGAGTCGGACGCATCAATTATCCCATATTTGATAATAATAAGTGCCATTTCTACCATATAATAAACACCATTGATAGCAGTTAAACTTGGATATCTTTCATCCACAGGTTGCTTGCTATGCCCCCAGTCATGCAGACATTTAATCATAAAGCGCTCATGCGGATAGCCCTTGTAATTGCTTTTGTCCAGTTCACGAATGCACTGGAATATATGGTGTTCAATCCTGTTTTTGTTTTTATGGCAACAGATTTCGCAGTGCCTGTATCGTTCTCAGGCTATGTGTCGGGTATGTACACACTTGGTGCGGTCCTTTCGGGAGTTATTGCCTTTTACTGGATTGGTCATTTCAATAAGAAAAAATTTTTAATCGCTAATATGGCGCTATTAGGCTTATTAACACTTTTAACTACATTCACATCCAGTTTTAGTCTTCTGCTCGCACTACGATTCTGTGCAGGGCTGGTTGGTGGTACGACAATGGGTGTGGGTATAAGTATATTGATAAACAACGCACCGCCTAACTTGCGCGGAAAAATGTTGGCGACGGTGATTGCGTCATTTTCGATAGTAAGCATTGTGGGAATGCCCACGATATTATTTCTGTGTACCCATTATGGTTGGCATGTAGCTTTGTGGCTAATAAGTGCATTGTGTGTGTTGGCATTGCCATTGATTGTATCCATCATACCCCAAGACTCCGTCTCTTTAGATACGCTTCGTGCGCTGCCTCTCGATATGGATACTTTACTGTTCGCCTCGAGTAATGCGCTTGTACAGTTTAGTCCTATGCTGGTCATTCCTATTCTGGCGCCATTAATGATACAGCAGTTGGGCGCTTCGCAAGATCTACTGCCTTGGCTCTTCTTCAGCGGGGGCGTTATAGGTTATCTGTCTACAAAAATCACAGGGGCGTTAACCTCCCGTTTTTCTGCTTTGATACTGGCTACAGGTTCTACCATCGTCTTTATATTGAGTTTGCTGATACCAATTCTAGGCCATCAGTATGCAACGTTATTTATTACTTTATTTCTCGGCGCATCTTACAGTCGTTTGGTGTCATCTTCAGTGGTTTCGATTCAGTTTCCTGATGATAGGCAACGAGCTGGATTTTCTTCATTACAGACCTCAATCATGTATCTGGTTACAACCATCGCATTCTTTCTTTCTGCTTTTCTATTACCTGATCATGGTATGGCACCACAAAATGTAAACAAGTTACTGATGATATGTGCAATTTCCGCAGCAGGATTCCCAATTCTCGTTATTATTCTGCAAAAGAAACTGGCTAAACGTTTTCATCCAACGTAACTCTAAAGTTGTTATTTTTCGATCCATTAAAAGGACAACAACTAATGTAAAAAAAACTGATGGATAAATTGAATATCCATCAGTTTGAGTTCTATTTATAAATCACGAGCAACTAAAGTTAAAATGTCGTAGGTTGCGACAAGTTCACCGCGTTGGTTTTTAACTTTAATATCCCACACGACAACGCCATGCGCAGGCTGAGACGGGTCTTTTTGTGGCTTAGGTGTTTTCTGCTTACAGGTCAATTCAACTTGAATCGAGTCACCAATTTTAACCGGTTCAACAAAACGTAAGTTGTCCATACCGTAATTGGCAATAACTGGCCCTTGCGCTGCATCTACAAACAAACCTGCTGCGGCAGAAACAATAAAGTAGCCGTGCGCAACACGTTCACCAAAGAAAGACTCGGCAGCAGCAATTTTGTCGGTATGCGCATAGAAATAGTCACCACTTAAACCAGCAAAATTAACAATATCTGCTTCGCTTACAGTGCGACGCGCCGTTAATAAGCGTTCACCAATCACTAACTCATCAAAAGATTTTTTAAATGGATGTACACGGTCTTCGTTGACTTTTGAGCCAGCAGTCCACGAGTGGGTAATTTGTGTCAAGCTATTTGGAGAACCTTGAATTGCTGTGCGCTGCATATAGTGTTTAACGGCACGAATACCACCTAACTCTTCACCGCCACCTGCACGACCAGGCCCGCCGTGTATAAGATGAGGAAGTGGAGAACCATGTCCTGTACTTTCTTTAGCTGACTCTGCATCGAGTACATGCACACGCCCATGCCAAGGCGCAATTTTTTGAATAATCTGTTCGATATTCTCATCGTTATTTTTAACGACTGAAGCCACTAAGCTACCTTCACCACGTGAAACAAGGTCGGCCAATTCTTCAATGTTTTGATATGGCATGAGTGTACATACTGGACCGAAAGCTTCTGTCGTATGAACACGTGTCGCTTGCAAAGGTTGTTCGCATAACAATAAAGTTGGAGCGAAAAAAGCACCTTTTTCAGGATGATCTGCATTAAATGTAAAGCTATCGTTGTCACCAAAAACAATTTTTGCATCTTTGCTGAGTTCAGCAACTTTTTCTGCAACGTCATGTTTTTGTTTAATGCTCGCTAAAGCACCCATTGTGGTTTCTTCTTTTTGAGGGTCACCCACTACAACTTTAGCAAGTTTGGCAGTTAGCTTCTCTTGCACAGTAGCTAACAAATTTTCAGGAACAAATGCACGACGAATCGCAGTACATTTTTGGCCTGCTTTTGTGGTCATTTCACGGAAGACTTCACGCACAAATAAATCGACAGTTTCTTCATTTGCCTCAGGGCTTAAAATTGCACTGTTTACCGAGTCTGCTTCCATGCTAAATGGAATCGAATATTTATTGAGGTGAGGGTGGTTACGCAGTTTTTGACCTGTGTAAGCAGAACCTGTAAACGTAACGCAGTCTTGAGGTCCTAAGTGATCGAACAGGTCATAAGTCTGACCGCAAATGAGTTGTAGTGAGCCTTTTGGTAATACATGCGCTTCTTCAATGGCTTTTACAACCGCTTGAGTTAATTGAGAGCCATCGGTTGCAGGTTTAACAATACATGGCACACCCGCAAGTAGAGTCGGTGCAATCTTTTCAAGCATTCCCCAAATTGGGAAGTTAAAAGCATTGATATGAACTGCAACGCCCGCTTTAGGGCTTAAAATGTGCTTAGCACCAAAAGTTCCATTTTTAGATAATTGAATCCAGCTGTCTTCGGTAATAATTTTTTCATCATTGAGTTCACGGCGAACTAGACTCGAATAAGCAAATAATGTCTGGATCCCACCTTCAATATCAATCCATGCATCTTTACGAGTTGCACCTGTTGCATAGGCAAGCTTGTAGAACTCTTCCTTGCGCTCAAGTAAATATTGAGCAATTTGTTTTAAAGCATTAGCACGTTGGTGAAACGTCCAGTTTGCCAATTCTGAACCATTTTGTTTGGCATATTGAACAACACGTTTCATATCAATGCCATGACTACTTACGGCATAAATAGCTTCACCTGTAATAGCATGGAAAACAGGACGCAGTTCTTCACTCGTCGAATGCCATGTTCCATAGATATAAGAAGCAAGGTGAGGTAGTTGATGCTCAGACTGCTGAAAATCTGTGTCAGTTGTGGTTCCTTCTAGGTGTGCTTGTTCAAGCATGACCAAACTCCTTTTTATGTGATACATCAATTATAAAAATTGCAAAAATATGATTCATAATTTCAGATTAATTTGTCTAAAAGTCAACTTTATTTTGATTTTTAAAAGTAAAAAAGTTTTTTACATTTGATTAATATTTATTTATTTCAATTGTTTAATGTGATTTTGGTGGGTGGATTTAATTTGATACTAAAAAATAGGTTGACTTTGTTTTTGGTGTATCGAAAAATAGATTTAAGGGTGATGCCTACAGGGAATGAAAGAATGGAAAACAACTACCAGAAATTTGAACAAAATATTGCCAATGACATTACGATCGAGGCTAAGGATGAAATGCCCGATGCCTATCGCAAAACATTGATTCGTCAAATCGGGCAACATGGCCATTCTGAAATTGTAGGTATGTTGCCTGAAGGGAACTGGATTACTCGTGCGCCAACTTTAAAACGTAAAGCGGTTTTGTTGGCGAAGGTACAAGATGAAGCTGGGCATGGTTTGTATTTGTACAGCGCGGCAGAAACTTTAGGTGCTGACCGTGATGACATGATGGAAAAATTGATTAATGGGAAAATGAAATACTCATCAATCTTTAACTATCCAACTTTGACTTGGGCAGATGTCGCTGCGATTGGTTGGCTTGTCGATGGGGCAGCCATTGTGAATCAGGTTGCACTTTGCCGTACTTCATATGGGCCATATGCACGTGCAATGGTACGTATTTGTAAAGAAGAAAGTTTCCACCAACGCCAAGGTTTTGAAGCGATGATGGCTTTGGCAGGCGGTACACCAGAACAAAAACAGATGGCACAAGATGCGGTAAATCGCTATTGGTGGCCTGCACTCATGATGTTTGGCCCAAGTGATGAGCATTCTCCAAATAGCGCACAAAGTCTGGCGTGGAAAGTCAAACGCTTTGGTAATGATGAATTACGTCAAAAGTTTGTCGATAACACCGTACCGCAAGTGTTGCAACTTGGCTTGGAAGTACCAGATCCAGATTTAAAATTGAATGAAGAAACAGGCCACTATGAGTTTGGCGAGATCGACTGGCACGAATTTAATGAAGTGATTGCCGGACGTGGACCGTGTAATCACGAGCGTATCGAAGCGCGCCGTAAAGCATGGGAAAACGGCAAATGGGTTCGTGATGCAGCAGTGGTCTACGCTAAAAAACAGCAGCTAGAAGCGAATAAAGTGGCTTAACAAGATTTATGGAAAAATTTGAGGAAATCAAAATGGAAGATAAAAACAACTGGTCACTTTACGAAGTATTTGTCCGTAGTAAACAAGGTTTAAGCCACCGTCATGTAGGCAGCTTAAGAGCACCAGATGATGAAATCGCACTTCAACATGCACGCGATGTTTATACACGTCGTAATGAAGGAATTAGCATTTGGGTGATTCGTTCTGAACTCATTAAGTCTTCACAGCCAGATGAAAAAGCTGAATTTTTCGATCCTGCTCTAGATAAGGTTTATCGTCATCCGACTTTTTACCATATTCCAGATGGCATTGAGCATATGTAAGGGGTTGGAAAATGAATCATTCAGTTTTATCTAAATTCTTATTACATATTGGCGATAGTCAACTGGTTTTGTCTCAGCGTTTGGCTGAATGGTGCGGACATGCACCTGAGCTTGAAGTTGATATCGCTTTAGCAAATATCGGTTTGGACTTATTAGGTCAGGCAAGAAACTTTCTGACTTTGGCAGGTCAATACGATGAAGCTAAACGTGATGAAGATCAACTTGCGTATTTCCGTACAGAACGTGAGTTTCTAAACTTATTGTTATGCGAACAACCGAACGGTGATTTTGCACAAACGATTGTACGCCAGTGGTTGATGGATCATTACCATCTTCATTTATTTACTGCTTTAACCCAAAGCTCGCTTCCTGAATTAAGTGCGCTTGCTGTGAAATCTTTAAAAGAAGTGAAGTATCACATTCGTTTTTCAACAAGCTGGATGGAGCGTCTAAGTTTAAGTACAGATGAAGCGCACCAACGTGTGCAAGATGGATTAAATAATTTATGGCGCTTTACCGCTGAGTTATTTGAACTTAATGGAGACGAACAAGCATTAGTCGCACAAGGCGTGATTCCAGATTTTTCAAATGAAAAAGAACAATGGAACCAAACCATTGCAGATGAGCTTAAGCGTTTTGAATTAAATGTTGCTGTTAACGGTGCTTATCGCCGTGGTGCGAAACAAGGATTGCATACTGAGCATTTAGGTTATTTGTTGGCTGAAATGCAAAGTATTCAAAGAACTTATCCAGGAATGACCTGGTAAGACAAGGAGGTGAGCCATGCACATGATTCGTCATTGCATCGACCAATGTTGGGATGTTCTACAAACGGTAAGTGACCCTGAAATTCCGGTTTTATCTGTTGTGGATTTAGGCATGATTCGGGGCGTAGACATTAACGATCAACAAGAAATTGTAGTTCGTCTAACGCCAACATATAGCGGTTGCCCAGCAACAGATATGTTAAAAGCACAAATTGTTGAGGCATTTACCGCAGAAGCTTTGACACCAGTCAAAGTGATGGTCGATTTATCAGAAGCATGGACCACGGACTGGATGTCTGAGGCGGGTAAAAAGAAACTGCAAGTTTATGGTATTGCGCCACCTGAAGGGTTGGCACATCAGTGCGGTACGCATGTTCATTTGATTGATGGTGTCGAGTGCCCACGTTGCAAAAGCCGACACACCCGACTATTAACAGAGTTTAGTTCTACCGCCTGTAAAGCACTTTATAAATGTCAGGACTGTCTTGAGCCTTTTGATTACTTCAAATGTATTTAAGTCTTTAGATAAGGAAATCAGCCATGAGCCAATTTGTACCATTAAAAGTAAAAAGTATTACGCCTCAAACCGATCAGGCAATTTGTATTGCATTTGACGTTGTGCCTGAACAACAAGAACAATTTCAATTTCAACCGGGTCAACATTTAACCATTCGCCATTTAACTGAAGCTGGTGAAATCCGCCGTTGTTATTCAATTTGTAGCTATGCGGGCAAAGAAGACATCAGCATTGCTGTTAAAAAAATTGATCAAGGGCAATTTTCACATTGGGCAAATGACCATTTAAAAGTCGGCGATGTGCTTGAAGTGATGCCACCACAAGGCGTGTTTTTTCAAAAAGCAGCAAAGGCAGGTGGACAAAATTATTTAGGCGTTGCTGCGGGCAGTGGTATTACCCCAATTTTATCAATTGTTAAGCAAGTTCTATTTGAACAGCCTGAAGCTAAATTTACGTTGCTTTATGGCAATCGTTCATGGAAACAAACCATGTTTGCCGAGCAAATTATGGATTTGAAAGATCAGTTTAAAGAGCGTTTTCAACTCATCAATATTTTTTCTCGTGAGTTCAATGACAGCGAACTGATGAATGGTCGTATTGATGCAGAAAAGCTAAAACAACTTTTTGATTTTGATGTGCTTGAAACGAGTTTTGACCATGTTTTTGCCTGTGGTCCAGACGAAATGATGAATGCTGTAGAAAGCACTTTGCCAAATTATGGGATTGCAGCAGAGAAAATTCACACTGAACGTTTCCATACAGGGCAGGCTCGTAAACGTAGCGCTGAAGCTGATGCAAATCGCAAAGAAGAAAAAGTAAACATCATTTTAGATGGTCGTGAACTGATTGTTTCTGTGGCTCAGGATGATGAAAGTATTCTTGATGCGGCTTTACGTGCTGGTGCTGATTTACCGTATGCCTGTAAAGGTGGGGTGTGTGCGACCTGTCGTTGTAAAGTTGTTTCTGGTGAAGTCGATATGTTTCTTAACTACAGCCTTGAAAAAGATGAAGTCGAAAGAGGCTATGTGCTCAGTTGCCAGACCTTACCAAAAGGCCCAAATGTTCGTTTGAGTTTTGATGAATAGAGGCCCTCTCATGCAAGAGTTGATTAAAGCCAGCACAGTGGCAGAAGGTGTTTTGTTATTAACACTAAACCGTCCAGAAAAAAGAAATGCTTTAAACAATGCAACATTGCAGTGTTTATGCGAGTTGCTCGAAGAAGCTGAACATAATGCTGAAGTTAAAGCTGTGGTTTTAACGGGTAACGCTCAATGTTTTGCGGCTGGGGCAGATCTTAGCGAGTTGGCTGCTATGGACGCTGTGTCTTTGCAACTCGATATTCGTCCGAAGCTTTGGCAAAAAATTGATGCGTTTAGTAAGCCACTCATTACCGCAGTCAATGGCTATGCCTTAGGTGCTGGGTTTGAGTTGGTTTTGCATTCAGATATGGTAATTTGCGGTGAAAATGCCCGTTTTGCTTTACCTGAAATTGGCCTTGGTATGTTACCGGGTGCAGGCGGAACACAACGTTTAGCACGCTTGGTTGGGCAACAACTCACAATGCGCTGGGCAATGACAGGTGAGATGATTTCGGCAAAACAGGCAGAGCAACATGGTATTTGCAGTCAAGTGGTACCGACTGAATTAACCGTTGAATATGCGGTTCAACTTGCTGCCAAAATTGCCAAACAAGCGCCTTTAGCGATTCGCGTGATTAAACAATCAATTAAAAGTATTCATGAAACGACGTTAAGTCAGGGACTCAAGTTTGAACGTCAAAACTTTGTCTGGCTGGCAGCTACAAAAGATCGAAACGAAGGGATTAATGCTTTCTTTGAGAAAAGAAAGCCAGTGTTTAGAGGTGAGTGATGGACTATCAAAATATTATTGCTGAAGAAAAAAATGGTGTTGGCTACTTAACATTTAACCGCCCAAAAGCACTGAATAGCTTCAACGTTGATATGCACCGTGAAGTGGCCGAGGTTTTAAACCTGTGGACCAAAAATTCGGATGTCCGCTGTGTTGTGATTAGTGGTGAAGGCCGTGGCTTCTGTGCCGGGCAAGATTTAGGTGATCGTGTAGTAGACCCAAACGCTGAAGCTCCAGATTTAGGATATTCCATTGAAACTTACTATAACCCGCTGATTAAAACGATTGTAAATATGCCAAAGCCTGTCATTTGCGCCGTAAATGGTGTTGCAGCAGGTGCAGGGGCAAACATTGCACTGGCATGTGATTTGGTGATTGCAGCTAAATCAGCAAACTTTGTACAAGCATTTTGCCGCTTAGGTTTGGTTCCAGACTCTGCGGGCACATGGTTTTTACCACGTGCTGTAGGCCATGCGCGTGCTATGGGTCTGACTTTGTTAGGTGACAAGCTCCCAGCAGAAACCGCAAAAGAATGGGGCATGATTTGGGATGTTGTTGACGACGCTGAGCTTAAAACAAAAGTCACTGAACTCGCAGAGCGTTTAGCGAAACAGCCTACTTTTGGTCTATCTCTTATTAAAAAAGCCATTCATCAATCAAGCAACAACACCTTTGATGAGCAAGTGCTATTAGAGCGTGATTTACAACGTATTGCTGGACGCTCGGAAGATTATCGTGAAGGTGTACAAGCCTTTATGAATAAACGTGAACCAAATTTTAAAGGGCGCTAAGCATGACAGAATTAGACTTATCTCGTGCCCGAATTGCCGTTATTGGTTCTGGCACCATGGGCATCGGCATTGCCCAGTTAGCCATTGTTAATGGGCACTCGACTGTTTTATATGATCTAGACGCTCAAAAAGCGCAACAAGCCGTTCACGGCTTAGAGCAGACTTTTAAAAAACTGGTTGAAAAGAGCAAGCTCACAGAGCAGCAAGCTGATGAAGCCTTAGCGCGTTTAACTGTGGTCAATCAAGTTGAAGCACTACGTGATGCTGACTTGGTGATTGAAGCAGTCGTTGAGAAAAAAGAAGTTAAACAGTCTTTATTTAAGCAACTCGCTGAAATTTGTAGTGAGCAAACCATTTTTGCAAGTAATACATCTTCAATTTCAGTGACTGCAATTTCGGCTGGCATTGCTCACCCTGAGCGTGTGGTCGGCTTACACTTTTTTAACCCTGCGCCAGTCATGAAACTGGTTGAAATTGTACAAGGCTTAAAAACCCCAAACAGCTTATGTTTGGCTTTAAAAAATTTGATGTTGGGCTGGAAAAAAATTCCGGTACTCACTAAGTCGACTCCTGGTTTTATTGTGAACCGAATTGCACGTCCATTTTACGCAGAAGGCTTTAGAGCACTGCAAGAACAAGTCACCAGCTACGACCAGCTAGATTATGCCTTAAAGCAGTGTGGTGGTTTTGCGATGGGGCCGTGTGAACTTACCGACCTCATTGGGCAAGATGTTAACTTTTCGGTGACCCAAAGCGTTTATCAAGAATTTTTTTACGAGCCACGCTACCGCCCAAGCCTAATTCAAAAAGAATTAGTCGATGCTGGCGCTTGGGGCCGTAAGTCAAAACAGGGCTTTTATCGCTATAACGAAAAAAATCAGTACGAGACATTTCAGCCTCAAGCTGTGGTTGCCAAACCAGTTGATGCTCATATTCAGCTAAAAGGTGTTTGGTCTCAGCTACCTGCTTTTCTAACGCGTTTAGGTTTAAAAAGCGGATCTGTGAACGATGACAATATCCTTCAAATTGATGATATCGATTTACGCTTAAGCCAAGGTGAATCAGCCAATATTCATTACCTAAGCCGTAAAGTAGTTTTGATGGATTGGCACCATGATTTTGAACAGGCGCAGGCTTTAGTACTGAGTCGTAACGAGCTTTGTGAAGCAAGTGATCTGGCTAAAGTTGAAGCTTACTTTGCACAATTTGGCATGAGCGTCATGTGGATTAAGGACCATCCAGCACAGTTAACCTTACGCACCATCGCTTTACTCATTAATGAAGCATGCGAAGCAAGTTTACATGGTGTTGCGAGTCTGGAAGATATTGATAATGCCATGAAATATGGAGTGAATTATCCTAAGGGTCCTTACCAGTGGTTGACACAAATGGGCGGCGCTTATGTGCTCCAAACTTTAAATAATTTATATGCACTGTATGGAGAGGAAAAATATCGCGCGAGTATCTACCTCAAGCAATATGTAGCGAAAACTCAAAACATTGCTACTCAATATTCACGTGATATGACCGAATTTGCATAATCAGGAGTCAACATGGAAGACGTTTTAATTTGCGATTTTATTCGTACCCCAATTGGACGATATGCAGGTGCCCTAAGTGCTGTACGTGCCGATGATTTAGCTGCATTGCCCATCAAATATTTAAAAGATAAACACCCGAACTTGCCGTGGAATACGGTAGACGAAGTATTTTTAGGATGCGCTAACCAAGCAGGTGAAGACAACCGTAACGTTGCACGTATGGCAACACTCTTGGCAGGACTACCTGACACAGTACCAGCCATGACTGTTAATCGCTTGTGTGCTTCGGGTTTAGATGCAGTAGGACTTGCGGCACGCTCAATTAAAGCAGGTGAAGCACAATTCATTTTGGCAGGTGGTGTTGAGTCAATGAGCCGTGCGCCATTTGTACAAGCTAAACCAACCGAAGCGTTTAGCCGTACGCCTGAAATTTATGACACCACCATTGGCTGGCGCTTTGTAAATAAGCAACTTAAAGCGCAATATGGCACCGACAGCATGCCGGAAACTGCCGAAAATGTAGCTGAAAAATATCAGATTAGTCGTGAAGACCAAGATGCGTTTGCATTGCGTAGCCAACAAAAAACGGCTGCGGCACAACAAAACGGTTTTTTTACCGACGAGATTTTGCCTGTTGAGATTGTAGATCGTAAGAAAAACGTGAATGTGGTTAATCGAGACGAACATCCGCGTGAAACGACACTTGAAGCACTCGCAAAACTAAAAGCACCTTTTAGAAAAGAAGGTGGTTCGGTGACTGCCGGAAATGCTTCTGGTGTAAATGATGGTGCAGCGTGTGTGTTAATTACCAACCGTGAATTTGCAGATACACATGGTTTAAAACCTTTAGCACGAGTGATTGGCATTGCAAGTGCAGGGGTTGAACCCAAATATATGGGTATAGGTCCTGTTCCGGCTGTGCAGAAAATTTTAAAGCAAACAGGTTTAACGCTAGATCAGATGGATGTGATTGAGCTGAATGAAGCATTCGCAGCCCAATCTTTAGCTTGTATGCGTGAACTTGGTTTAAAAGATGACGATGAACGCGTGAACCCAAATGGTGGTGCGATTGCATTAGGCCATCCGCTTGGTATGAGCGGTACACGCTTAGTCATTACCGCAACACGTGAGCTAAAAAAACGAGGTGGACGCTATGCACTTTGCACAATGTGTGTAGGTGTTGGACAAGGCGTCGCACTGATTTTGGAAAACTTAAATTAATTCAGACGGTTTTTAAAATTACATAATGAGGAGATAGGCGATGGACAGCCTTACAACGGATAATGTTGAACAATTAACACTTGCAGAGCTTAGAGAGCTGCAAACTAAACGGTTAAAACAAACCCTGACTTTTGTATATGAAAATAGTCCGGTCTATAAGAAAAAGTTCGATGAAGCAGGTGTACATCCTGATGACTTCGTGACTTTAGACGATCTGGCAAAGTTTCCATTTACCACTAAACAGGATTTAAGAGACAACTATCCGTTTGGAATGTTTGCCGTACCGCAAGAGCAAATTGTGCGTTTACATGCATCATCTGGCACAACGGGTAAACCAACCGTGGTGGGCTATACCCAAAAAGACATTAATACTTGGTCAGACATTGTTGCGCGTTGCTTACGCATGGCGGGTTTAACCGCTAAAGATATGATTCAGGTTGCTTATGGTTATGGACTATTTACAGGTGGTTTAGGTGCACATTATGGCGCTGAACGCTTAGGTGCAACGGTTATTCCAATGTCTGGCGGGCAAACTGAAAAGCAAGTTCAGCTTATTCAAGACTTTAAACCTACTGCAATTATGGTTACGCCATCATATTGCGTCAGCATTATTGAAAAGCTGGAACAACAATTTGGTACTGCACGTAATACGTCTTTAAAAGTCGGTATTTTTGGTGCTGAGCCGTGGACCAACGAACTGCGCCGTGAAATTGAAGAACGCCTCAATATTAAAGCGCTCGATATTTATGGTTTGTCTGAGGTGATGGGGCCGGGTGTTGCGATGCAGTGCTTAGGTGAGGGCGAGGGATTAACCATTTGGGAAGATCATTTCTATCCAGAAATTATTAACCCTGAAACGGGCGAAGTCTGTAAAGATGGCGAACTTGGCGAGCTAGTCTTTACGACCATTACCAAAGAAGGCTTACCGATTATTCGTTACCGTACCCGTGATTTAACCCGTCTACTAGCTGGCGAAAATCTGGCGATGCGTAAGATGGATAAAATTGTGGGCCGTAGTGACGACATGCTGATTATTCGCGGCGTGAATGTTTTCCCGACCCAGATCGAAGAGCAAATTTTGCAAGTTCCGCATTTAGTTCCAAATTATGAAATTTTGGTGACTAAAAAAGGACATATGGATACTTTGCATATTCGTACAGAGATGTGTCATAACTGTACTATACAGGCCAATCAACTTGCTCAGGAGTTGATGAAACGCATTAAAACCATGATTGGGATTAGCGTTACTGTAGAAGTTGTTACAGAAGCGACCTTACCTCGTTCGGAAGGTAAGGCAAAGCGGGTAATCGATATGCGTCAGATTGCTTAACATCAAGATCATTCAGGGTATAGAATCTATACCCTGAAACTAAACGCCAAGACATGAGTATGAGTGCAAAAATACAGCAAATAATTGATTCTGTTGTAAAGAATGAAACCTTAAGTGGAACTTCGCTTATTTCGACAATTTTTGGAGATTCTGTACTTCATCGGGGTGGAAACATTAGTCTTGCAAGCCTGATTCAGTTATTAGAGCTATTTGGTTTTAATGACCGCGCTGTAAGAACCTCTGTTTTTCGTTTAGTTAAAAATGATTGGTTATGTTCAGACAAAATCGGTAGAACCAGTTTTTATCGAATTACCGATTCGAGCCGTTCGACCTATTTGCAGGCCGAGCAACGTATTTATAACGACCAGATGAAAGAGTGGGACCATTATTGGGATCTTATTCTGATGTCTAGCCTCGACACTGAAAATAAAGCGTTGTTAAAGAAAGAACTCGAATGGTTAGGATTTGCCAATATTTCGACAAACTTAATGGCTTATCCGGGTTGTAACCGTATTGAACTGCAACGCTTGTTGGTTGACTTAAATATGAGTGAGCAAGTGGTGGTGTTTAAAGCCGAAACCTTGCAGCTCTTTAATAATTCGGTCGATACCATTGGTCGTATGCTCAGAACCAACTGGCCAATTGATGAATTACGCCAAAGATATCTACAGTTTCTCGATATTTTTAGAGAAATTGGCGTGTTGCTCATGCAGGAAAACGAACAATTAGAACCGGTTCAGGCCTTTCAAATTCGAACTTTGCTGATTCATTATTATCGACGGATTTTATTGAAAGACCCTGCATTACCGCTTGAGTTGTTGCCAACTGACTGGCCGGCGATTAGTGCACGAACTTTATCAATGAACATTTATAAAAAAGTATTTGAACCTGCCGATGAATACTTCTTGTCTGTTGCCGCAACAGCAGAAGGGCCAATGCCAAATGCTACAGCACATTATTGGCGCCGTTTCGGAGGTTTGGTTGCGACAAATGAGAGGGTAAATCATGCCTTGTTATAGTATTGACGGTGTTATTCCAGTCGTCAGCCCAGAGGCTTTTGTACACCCAACCGCTGTTTTAATTGGTGATGTGATTATTGAAGCGGGTGTATATGTGGGGCCATTTGCGTCATTGCGTGCCGATTTTGGTCGTATCCATATTAAGCAAAATGCCAATATACAAGATAGTTGCACCGTACATGGTTTTCCGCAAAGCGTGACTTTAGTTGAGGAAATGGGGCACATTGGACATGGCACAACTTTACATGGCTGCCGCATTGGTAAAAATGTTTTGGTCGGCATGAATAGCGTAATTTTGGACTATGCCGAAATTGGTGAAAACACCATTATTGGTGCAAATAGTCTGGTCAAAACTAAAGATATTATTCCGGCAAATGTACTAGCAATGGGGAGTCCGGCCAAGGTTGCACGTGATTTATCAGAACAAGAAAAAAAGTGGAAAACTAGAGGCACGCAAGAGTACATTGAACTTGCACAGCGCTGCTTAAACTCCATGCAAGAAGTTCAGCCTTTAAGCTCAGAGTTGGATGACCGCCTGACTTATAAGGACTTTAGTTCTTCAAACTATCAGATTAAACAAGATAGCGTTTAACGGCTTTTAATCAGTCAATTTCAATACACATAGGTTTATAAAACTTAAGGTAATACTCGCACGAGTAGGGAGACGTTTGTGCAAAAAATGGAAACCAACGCGGTTGATCAATTCGCAGAGCTATTGGGTGTTCAAGTGCTGCATCGCAGTTTTGATGAAGCGCGTTGCCAGCTTAATGTGAAAGACGAACACATGAATGCCTTGGGCGGTGTGCATGGTGGTGTCATATTTTCTTTAGCCGATATCGCTTTTGCGATGGCTTGTAATGCAGGGGATGCGCCATATACGGGCCTACAGGCGGATATTCGCTATATGAGCGGTGCGAAAGATAGGGTGTTATTTGCAACGGCAACCAAGGTTGGCAGTAGTAAAAAATTTGCGCATTATGAAGTTGTGATAACAGACGGTTTGAATAATAGAGTCGCTTTGTTTACATCTACGTGTTACAGACTCGCGCCGTAACGTATGATTATTTGGCGGTTAGATCCAGAGTAAAACTTATCAGGTACTAAACTTATAGCCAAAATGATTAAGACATACATTAATTCCGTTAAGTGAATAGTCCGTACAGCCTTTATGAATGCACTTGTTTTCTGAAAAGCCTTCGTGGGCTAAAACAACTAAGAATTGCTTAATACTGTTTATTCGATTTTGGCTTAATGTTTGGTTCACATCTGAAAGTTTAATTCCAAAAATAGGGGCTGTTGGTGTATCTGGATAACACTCGAAATACCATGCTTGCTCACACTCAGAGCAGACATAATAAAACGTATCATAGTCAAATTTTGGACGAGTTTCTTCGCATGGAGTTTCTTCAACGATGTAGTGAGGAAACCTATTTTTCATTTCATAGTTATTGCTGAAAATATTTGAAAAGCTGTCAGGGCATACAAAAAATTCACCGACATTTTGACATTCACACATAGATTTTGTTCTTTAATATTTTCCTAAAAGTCTAAAAGTAGCTTATATGAAATTTATCAGTTCAATAAGTAAAAACCTGAGTATTTCTAATTTTTTGATAAACCAAGTTGTATCTAAACTGCTGTATTAAATCTTTTCAAAGTGGTTGAGGTTGCTGTATTTGCATCATCAAAAGCTGTAAAAAAATTATCGGTGACTAAATATAGCTAAATTCTTTTGAGCAGAAGTTTAAGCCAATATCTTTAACTTCTTATAAAAAACTTGAACCGAATATATAGATCTTCAAAAGATTCTGCATCATCGGCATCTTTATGCTGATAAACCATTTTCTCCCCATATTTTAAATGGCATGGGAATAGAGAGTAAATTTGGATTAAAGCGACATAATTTGTCGTATATTTTTTAAACAAAATTTAATAAACGGTTTACACATAGTAATATGTTCTAATAAATTTTTTATTCTTAATATTTAAGGATTAGAACTATGTCACGACCTGAAATACCTAATTTAAAGACTTGGCCACGGAATTTGAGTACTTCACAATACGGTGGCTTATCCACCTCGCAATATGGTGGTATGTCCACCTCTCAGTATGGCGGCATGTCTACCTCGCAATATGGTGGTATGTCCACCTCGCAATATGGGGGTATGTCCACCTCGCAATATGGTGGTCTATCTACTTCCCAATATGGAGGACTATCTACCTCTCAATATGGTGGTCTATCTACTTCCCAATATGGTGGATTATCTACATCACAGTACGGGGGATTGTCTAGATCACAAGGTGGAGGAATGTCTACATCTTCTGTTGATATATATCGTAGTAATATCCCACCTTGGCCAGTATTTTTATTGGAGTTAGAGATGAGAGGTTATCATGGTCAAGCACAGTTAATTAGACGACATATACCATCATTTTTATATCCTGAAAATTTCTTTTAAATTTTTTATTAAATAAAAGACATCTTAAATTGGTGTCTTCTTTAGATGTATGTAAATCTTATATTTTTAAGTTGGGGATTCTTTTGTATAACTCTTTCTCATTAAAGAAAATTTTTGAGCTTTATGCTGCAATGCCATTGATACTGATAGCTTTAGCTGGAACTTATAAGTTTGGTTATTTTTCTACATTTGATGCTTTATGGATATTACCCTCTATATCTGCTTATAGTTTATTTTACTCGATTTTAACTACTACTTTGTTGTTCGCTTTTGGGAGCGTGCTTTCTTTAATTTATTTATCTTTTTGTGTTTGGCTAGGGCATATATATTCGCTCATTTTTTCCATACTATTTGTAACAGTAACCATATTCTTGATAGGATTAGATACATCAATAACCTTATCAACTAAGTTAATTCCTCTTTATTTCGGTGTGTTTTATTATACTTATGTACACAGCTCTATATTTGGAGGGCAAATAGAACAACACTTTAACTCTCCCTTGGTATTATTTTTAACGATTGTTGCTTTTGGATGTATGTTTGGAAGTGGTGTGAATGATGCAAATAATGCCATTAATAATAAGACACTTCCAGTAGTATTGTTTGATCTGCAAACGTCATATCCAAATAATCAGTCTGATTGGAGACTATTAGAAGCAATAGATACCCGATTTGTTTTGATTAATCTTAAAAATAGAACAGATTATGGGTATGAAATGAAAGTAGTGGAATACAGTAAAGTTGACAGTATCTATTAATTAAATAGCTATCAACTTTATAGTTTTCTTAAAATCAACATAGTATGGTTTATACAAAATAATTTTTAGCTCAATAAAAACAGCCTCTCAAGGCTGTTTTTTTATCTCCCTCTACAACCCCCACTTAACAATAACTCTCTCATTATTTAGCCTTACTTTTTTAATGATTTAATTTAAAACAAATGGCATTTTGCGTGCTTGACTGCAATAGGGTTGGGCACTATTCTTTGCCTGCTGGCCTACATTGCCAGACGGTCGTCGCGGACCGATTTTTTCGACCACATCAGGATTATTTCTTCTGAGGAATAGTTTTGTGTGAGCATCTCCTCGTCTCCTCCCGTAGCGGTAGGACGGGAGAGGGACACCCTCGGGTGTGCTGGAGTCGAAACCAGTCCGCGAACCCTCTTCCGTTCTGCCACCATAATTCTATTCATGTCGGCAGAACTCCCAATAAAAAGGAGTTGGCTTTGCACATCCATTATTTCTTGGCTCTCGATGCCAAAAGCTATAACGACACGGCTTAAAAATTTAAAGCAGCTTGAACGCCCTAAGGTTTTCAGGCTTTAAGTCTTTTTTACTTAAAACTTAGCAACAACAAAACTTGAGATGTGCCAAGCACAGTCTTTACGGCTTTGCTGCGCCTTTTTTTCTCCCAAAAAAGTATCTCGTTTAGAAACAACAAGAATTTATAACGGTAAAACGATGCCAAAGTTAGTTCTCCCTACACGTGCCATACAAGTCATCAACAAGTCGATTTATTTATTTCACTATCACGGGTTTCATGTTGTTGGAATCGACAGAATCGTGAAAGAGTGTGAAATTCCCAAAGCGACTTTTTATAACTACTTTCACTCTAAAGAGCGGTTTATTGAAATCTGTTTGATCATACAAAAAGAGCGTTTAAAAGAAAAAGTGGTTTCAATTGCTGAGTACGACCAAGGCTCAAACGTGAAAGATAAACTCAAGGCGCTTTATCTTTTACATACCGACTTAGAGGGGCTTTACTACTTACTATTTAAAGCCATTTTTGAGATAAAACTAACCTATTCAAAAGCCTATCAAGTCGCAATTAAATATCGAACGTGGCTAATGAATGAAATCTATAGCCAGCTTATAAAACTAAAAACTGATGCGACTTTTCAGGATGCAAAACTATTTTTATATATGATTGAAGGCGCAATTATTCAGCTTTTAAGCTCAGATGGAGCAGACGACAGAGAAAGCCACTGGAATATGATTTCTAATGTCTTTCTTTAAACGTTTCAGCTCATGTTTGGGGGAAGGCATAAGCCTTAATTCTAAAATAGCTATTGGATGAGCTTTGAGAGTTGACTTCAAATCGTGGCTTAAGTGGTCTGAGGTCAAGTTTTTTTAAAGAGACTTAAGCAATATGGTTTGCGTAACTTCAATCAAATACTGAAATATTTCGAATCAGCGTATGAGTTGCCTACATCATTCATCGTCTCGCACAAAAGTATGCTGAATATAAATAGAGGAGTCATTCATGGGTACGCGTTCAACCATTATGGATACCAATAGCTTTCGTCCAGAACATGCTGCTGAGCTGGACCATGCTACCCGCAAACTGACCGATAAAAGAAATAAAATTTTAGGTGAATCCTATCGCTTGTTTTATCGTAATCCCGTGCATCTGGTGAAAGGTCAGGGGCAATATTTATGGGATGCAGCAGGTCATCAATATCTAGATGTTTACAACAATGTTGCCAGCATTGGTCATTGTCATCCTGCGGTGATTGAAGCGGTAAATGAGCAAATGAAAATGCTCAATACACATACCCGTTATTTACATGAAAATATTTTGGATTATACCGAAGAACTTTTACAAACCACGCCTGATGAAATTGACCGTGCAATGTATATGTGTACTGGCTCAGAAGCGAATGATTTAGCGATTCGTATTGCCCGTGAATATAGCGGCGGTACAGGAATCATTGTGTCTCAAGAGTCGTATCATGGCACCAGTAGCTTAACGTCTGGGTGCTCTCCAGCGCTTGGAACTGAGCAGCCTTTAGATGCGACAACTCGTCTAGTTCCAGCACCTGATTATTATCGAATTCAAACTGATGATTTAGGTGAATGGTTCGCGCAGCAGATCCAACAACAAATTGATGATATGAATGCAAAAGGAATTAAGTTTGCAGGTTTTTTAGCGGACTCAATATTTTCTTCTGACGGTGTAATGCCTAATCCTGTTGGGTTCTTACAAAAAGCGGTTGATGTCGTGCATGCCAATGGCGGTATCTTTATTGCTGATGAAGTACAACCGGGTTTCGCGCGCACTGGTGATTCTTTCTGGGGCTTTGGTCGCCACAATGTTGTGCCTGATATCATTACCACAGGTAAACCAATGGGGAACGGAGTTCCAGTGTCAGGGCTTTTAGCCAAGAGTGAGGTCCTCGCTGCTTTTAGCGATAAAATTCCATATTTTAATACCTTTGGCGGTAATCCTGTTTCTATGGCAGCGGCACAGGCTGTACTTAAAGTCATTCAGGAAGAAGAATTGCAAACCCATAGTAAATATGTAGGAGGGCTACTTCTAAAAGAACTCACCAAACTTATGGATAAACATGAGATGGTGGGCGATGTCCGTGGCGCTGGTCTATTTATAGGGTTTGAACTGGTTAAAGATAGAGCCACAAAAGAGCCGAATAAAGCGTTGGCTTTGAACCTTATTGAGGAGCTCAGAAATACTCATCGAGTTTTAACCTCAGTTGCAGGTCCTTATGGAAACGTATTAAAGCTACGTCCACCTTTGGCTTTCCAAACAAAAGATATTGATTGGTTAGTTGGCGCTTTGGATCAAGCATTAACAAAATTAAAGTAAGTCACTTTAAATATAAAAAATACCCTTCAAGTTGGATGTTAAATCTAATTTGAGGGGTATTTTGTTGTTCAATTATTTTGTGGCTGTAAAAGTTATTTCGAATTGCTTAAATAATAAAAAGGCCTTTATTCAAGGCCTGTATTTGCGATGTTTTAGTGTCTTAATTGACGTGGTGTAACACCAAACCAGCGTTTAAATGCACGTGATAGAGCACTTACTTCTGAATAACCTAATAAGAATGCCATTTCTGAAATTGGAATATTTTTCTGTTTAATATAATGTTCGGCCAACTCACAACGAACCTGATCGACTAAATGGGTAAAGGTGAGTCCTTCATTTTTTAAACGGCGGGTAAGGGTGCAACTCGTTAAACCAATATCATGAGCGATTTTTTCAAGGTTTGGTTCACCTTCACTCAGTTCAAGTTGGATGTGAGAGCGAACCTGATCTGCAAGACTTTGACTTGGTGAAGAGCGATTGAGTAACAGCAGCGTATCTAAAATTACTGTTAATAAAATAGAATCACGCCCCGGCATAGTATGCTGGACGTCTTTTTTTGAAATGATGATGGAGTTAAAAGGTTGATCAAAATAAACAGGCGCGTTAAATAATTTGCTGTGCTCTTGCCAGAATTCAGGTCGAGTATGCTCAAAGTGAATGGCGCGTGGTGAATAATGAGGACCCATCACTTCACGAATCACGTTCATAAACATGCCCATAGTCAGTTCTGCATCTTGGCGGCGAGTTAAAATCGCGCCGTGTTGAACTTGATAATCTATTCGCCAACTATCTCCTAAATCGACCATTCGATTGAGTGTATCTTTCTGATGCAAATAAAAGTTATTGGTCATGTTCATGAGTGCAGACTCTAATGTGTTTGAACAAAGACCAATGTATCCAATCAGCCCTAATGATTTCGGTTGAAACTGTTGACCATAATGCAGACCAAAATTATCACAACCTGAAACCAGTGCTGCCTGTTCTAGCACCTTGCAATAATTGGGGAGTTGTAAGCTCAAAGTTGGGCTGATTAAAAGTTCAGGATTAATACCACTAATACCTAAAACGCGATCAACATCTGCACCTTTTTGACGAATAAACTCGCTTAATCCAGAGGCAGCTGCAGACAATACACCTTGATTACACATATTTGAATCGACAAGATGAGCTGGGTTGAGATGTAACATGTCAAGTCTCATGATATTTATTCCTAACTATTCTTATATTAAGCAAAAGCCATACCAGTTTTTACTTACATCCATGATTTTGTGTTATTAAAAGTTTTTATAAAATAATGACTTATGTGTTGCTGTTTTAAGTTTCAGGCTTGATTCTTTAAGAAGAGATCAAGAGTTGTATTTAAGGTTGGGTAGCGAACTAAAAGAAGGCAGAAAATGCATTAGAGATAGGCAAAAAGGGCAGAACTAAAACAAAAAATTAAGCGGCTTCTCATGCATACAACATGTATTGTAGGCATGAGAAAATAAGTGAAATACTAATTTTTTGTAGTTTTTGCCGTTTGCGCACCATAACTTAAACTGGCCATTGAAGGTCTAAATTGACCTGTATTGGCATCGCGACCTTGTAGTAAAAACTTAGGATTGGCTTGACCATAGCCTTGCACAGCCTGCTGAGAAAACTTGCCGATATCAGAACTTGGACTGCGCAATCGGTTGATAATCAGAACTTTTTGGGTCGACGCAAAATCTTGCATCATATTTTGATCGCCTTCACTGTCACCCGCGATAAAAATTGGCCCATAACCATATTTAGAGACTAAAAAACGCTGGATGGTTGCGGTTTTGCCTTTACCTTGAGTTTGCGCATAGCCATGACGAAACTCAGGTAAAATTCGATTTTGTGCATCTCGTTCTAACTCCATGGCGTAGGCATTTTTTTCATTAATGTTATAGCCGATGTCTGGATTAGAAATAATTTCCTTAATCACATCAATAAAAGATGCCGAGCAGACATAGACATCAATGCCATTGTCCTGAAAGGCCTTAAATAGATTTTGCATTTCACGGTATGGTCTTAAACCATTTTCCCAAGTGGTTTTAACAACACCTGCTTGGCCCGAAAGCGTTGCGGGAGAGGTCCATGTAACTGGTCCAATGGGTTGCTGCATTTGCCAAGTAACCGTTGCTTTCACTAAATTACGGACTTGTTGTTCGGTAAGCCCAGTAAACAAATAAGTGACCCACGGATATGCGACTTCATGATCAAAGGTGTCTCCAATAGCCGCATATAGATATCTCATTTTAGTAATGAAATCGAGATAATGCGGATCTTGCTTAATTTGATCCAGACTTTGCTTACCTTTTAGACCGCTATAGTGGTGATAAAGCCATGTGTAGCTGGCAATAATATCTGGGGCGATTTTATCAATATTGACGGCTTGGCCTTGCTGGTTATTGTAGGCCGCGTCAAAATTTTGCGAGCTAATTCCTTTACGAATAATTTGATTAAGCTGCTCTGGCGTGACATTAAACGCTAAGTGTTCAAGTTGATAAATTAAAGTGGCTTCTTCGATGTCTAAAAATACCGAAGTATTGTCAAAGTCAGT
Source organism: Acinetobacter sp. AOR14_HL (assembly GCF_027855175.1). Classification (NCBI taxonomy): domain Bacteria; kingdom Pseudomonadati; phylum Pseudomonadota; class Gammaproteobacteria; order Moraxellales; family Moraxellaceae; genus Acinetobacter; species Acinetobacter sp. AOR14_HL. The sequence continues at coordinate 35,718 of NZ_JAKTII010000022.1, forward strand.
AACAATATACGGACGTTTTTCAGAATTGTAGTTAGGGCTGTCTTTTCCATAGCTAGCAATCAATTGATTGAGTTGGTCAAAGTTAAAAGCGTCCCATTGACCTTTTTGGATATATTCCTTTTTTTGAATAGCGACTGGGGGAGATGCGCTTTGCAAAGGGTTGTAGTTACATGCGCTTAGCGCAATCATACTTGCCAGACTACTGGTGAGTAATAGCGCTTTGGCAACTCGGCTCAGTTGATGGGTAGCTTGCATAAACCCTTCCTTTAAATTCTATAAAATTTAAAAACTAAAAATTGGAAATGAGGGAAAAGCGATCTAAATCACTTTTCAAATTCCAACAGGCATTTGTCCGGTTAAATATTTTTTACACAGACGCACAGTTTCATTGGACCATTGATCGCCAAGGCTTTGAGCCATTTCTGTTTGTGCGTGAGAACCATTCCAAGCCATCATTTGAATGCGGCGTTGCATGATAAAAGTTGGGATCATTTCATATTCTTCTGACTGAATATGGCCTACACGTTCGTAGCCTTTTAACCAGTGATCCACCCAATGAGGCGCATTTGCATAATGTTCATTAAAGCTAATCGCAGCGGCGAGGTCATGCATAAACCAACTCATTCCACAGTCATCAAAATCGATCACACCAATACGTTCTTGTTGTAGTAATAGATTGGTTAAACGCAAATCGGCATGAATCAGGCCATAACGTTCCTGAGTTTTGCCAAAAGAATTTAAATCTTTCGCGATTTGTACAATGGCTTCTTCGATAACGCCGTGATCTTGTTGTCTCAAGTGAGGTGCATTTTTCCAGTTTCCCCAGTGTCCATCTGCACCAATCATGGTTTCATGATTCCACACAATACGTTGAAAGTTTTCAGGCGCTTGCCATGTTTTGCTATGAACGTGCAACTTTGCAGTAATTTGTCCTAGTTGCTCAAATGCAGTGGGGTCAACTTCAACAGTTGGCATATCGCCCTCAACCCAGTTAAAAAGGACTGCATAACGATAAATATCATTGGATAGTTTCAAGGTAATTACGCGTTCACCCGATTGATCTGCAATCGCAACGGGAACTTGAATACCACTCGCATTTAAGGCATCTAACCATTCAAGCTCACTTTGTATATCCAGTTTGCTGTGATAGTTCGGACGATGGATTCGAAGTGCATATCGGGCAGATCCAGTCGAAATTTGATAGGTTGCATTTTCAGACTGACACAGTAGTTTGACCTGTCCTTGATATTCCGATGGATACTGCTTAATCGCTTGTTCTGCCAGTATTTGTAATTGAACTTGGCTTAAAAATTCATTTTGTTCTACAGACATGACCCATCTCCTCAATTTAATTTTTAAACACGTTCTGTGTTGAGATGCTGTCGATCTTATAAAAGAAAAAATGAATCAACTTGACTTCAAGTGGTCGGGGAGATGTTTTGCTGTCAAGTTTTATGAATATCTTTTGCGCAACTATTGGTGGTGTAAATTTAGTCGATAAGGCATACGACAATGAAAGAATCTGAATTAAGCGTAGATGTTGGTGCTTTACAACAGGACGCAGAGTATTTTGCAAAACGTCAGTTAAAAAAAGGGGCAGTAGGTTGGTTACTTTTAGTGGGACTCGGTGTTTCCTACGTTATTTCGGGTGACTTTGCGGGTTGGAATTTTGGACTGGCACAAGGTGGATGGGGCGGACTCTTTATTGCAACAGTCATCGTCGCGTTTATGTATCTCTGCATGAGCTTTGTGATGTCTGAGATGTCAACGATGTTACCCACTGCTGGCGGTGGCTATAGTTTTGCCCGCGTTGCATTTGGTCCTTTTGGAGGATATCTCACAGGTACTGCGATTTTAATTGAATATGCAATTGCACCTGCCGCGATTGCCGTATTTATCGGTTCATATTGCGAATCACTTTTTGGGATTGGCGGCTGGGCTGTTTATTTAATTTGCTATTTAGTTTTCATGGGTATTCATCTGAAAGGTGCAGGTGAAGCGCTTAAAATCATGTTTGGAATTACCGCGGTTGCTTGTATTGCACTGGTTGTATTTATCGTGGCGATGCTTCCACATTTTGACAGTGCACGTTTGTTTGATATTCCAGTCAGTTCTCATGCAGGTGCAAGTAGCTTTTTACCGTTTGGCTATATGGGAATATGGGCCGCAGTACCGTATGCCATCTGGTTTTTTCTTGCAGTTGAAGGGGTACCACTAGCTGCCGAAGAAGCAAAAGATCCAGTACGTTCATTGCCACGAGGTTTGATTGGTTCAATGTTGATATTGGCATCCTTTGCGCTTTTAATTTTATTTTTGGGAGCAGGCGCTGCGGGTTCAAATGCTTTAAAAAATTCAGGAGCACCTTTGGTTGATGCGCTCATTGCGGTGTATGGTCAGCACACATGGTTGGCAAGCTTTGTTAACTTTGTCGGTCTTGCTGGACTTGTCGCAAGTTTCTTTTCAATTATTTATGCCTATTCACGCCAGATTTTTGCACTGTCGCGTGCGGGATATTTGCCAAAAAACCTATCGCTTACCAATGAAAATAAAGCGCCATATTGGGCAATTATTATTCCGGGCATTATTGGGTTTTTACTTTCTTTAACAGGTGAGGGTGACTTACTCATTTTAATGGCAGTATTCGGTGCAACAATTTCTTATGTTTTGATGATGCTTTCACATATCAAATTACGCGTATCTCGTCCTGAATTACTACGTCCTTATAAAACGCCTGGAGGAGTATGGACGTCTTGTATTGCCTTGATTCTTGCCGCCGTTGCTGTAGTTGCAGGGTTAATGGTGAATCCGAAAGTTTGGTTATTAGCCGCGCTGATTTATGTCGGATTTATACTTTATTACTTGTTATATAGCCGCCACCATTTGGTTAAAGGTACACCTGAGCAAGAGTTCGCCATGATTGATGACTGATTTTTAGGGCGATAGAAAATAAAGAGGTTTCGGCCTCTTTTTTAAGCTTTATATTTCTGTACAAAAGAATATAAAAACAGCAAGTAACACTTACTCAAGTATCATTTTAATCTGATTGATATTTATACAATATAGTTACCAGATCACAAGGATATGAACTGATGAAATTTCTAAAATTTTTAACTTTTAGCACGATTCTAACCTTATCCGCACATAGTTATGCGACAGTGGGCGGTGGACAAAAAATTGAAGTATTGGGCTATCAGCAAAAAGAGAAGAAACTTTATGTATTAAGACACTACGAAGATGGTCGAGGGCGTCTACCACAACTATATTATTATCTATTAAATAGTAAATCGCCCGATAAACTTATCGAGGTTAAATCTCTCTATATCAATCCAAAAACACATAAGATTGATTATGATCAAGATAGTACAGCGTTTGATAAAGCTCTAAATAAAATTAAAAAGAATTTAACTCCTTTGATCGTAAGTAATAGTAAGACTGTAAAAATTCAGACATTAAAAACTCATCAAAATCAAATATCAGCTTGGTTTGATCCTTCAGGGAAGATCACACAATATAAAACAGAATATGTTGTAAAATCGCCGTCTTTACAAAGTAAGCCCCATGTTGCGGTTCATTACACCAAAGCAATAAAAATTTCCCAAAATTATAGTGTGCCTAAACACAATAAGAGGTTGGTTGTCGTTAAATATTTGGGGGTTCCAGAAGAAACTGGTTATGACATTGAAGACCCTGTTTTACTACTGCCTGTGAAAAAATAAGTTTAAGAGCAAATTATTTTCTTGGTTCAAATCGGTAGCAGCAGGGCATCACTATCTGGATGTTTACGACAATATTGCCAGTATTGATCATTATCATCCTGCGATCATTGAAATTGTAAATGAGCAAAAGAAAATGCCCATTTGCTATTTTCTAATCATTTTGAGAGTTAAAAATGGGTATATTTTAAAAAGGATTTTAATTTTTTATATAATTAAATCAGTTATCTATAAAAACTAATGAACGAATTAATTTATTCAAGATCAAGTTGATTATCATCTTTCGTAATTTTAATTTTTAACTTTTTATATTTACGTTTATTTGGATCAATTGCAGAATTTATGACCTCATCTGAGAAAGAGGCGCATAACATTAATTTTGCGTATGCACGGTAGCCTATTAAAATTCTGCGTAGCGGATAGTCCGTTCTTGAAGAATAATATTCGATTCGCGAGTTAAGCTCTTGTAGCAGGGTCTGTTCGGCCATTCGAATAATTTTCTTTAAGTGATTCATTGCAGCATATAGAGATTTATCTAATCAAAGAAGGGTTATTTTCACTAATATGAAATTTGGAAAATTAAATACTAATATTGCATATTTAAATATTCTAGACATACAAATTATTTTTTATTACCTGTAAATTTAAGCACATACACTAAAACCATAATGCATTGATAAATGGTAGAAAAATCACGGTAACAACTCTTTTTAGAGCAACCGATCTATGTGTGTTATAGTCAATTTCGATTAATAATTGGCATTAAAATGGATATCTGTATTGGCGGCATACTTGATGGTCAAAAAAGAAAGAATGATCACACTCATTTCAAAGTAGACAACCATTATTCGGATCATGGTTCTCAATATAATAAAGAGTATTTTCATTTAGATGGGCAACTTCATTCATTTTGGATAAGTGAAGAACTTGACTTCTATGAAGCACAAAAAAGAGTTGAACTAGTACTGAATACGAAACTTTTAGTTACCTAAATTAAAATAAATAATTTATTATAAAAGAGGGTGGATTTTTGAAGCTATCCTCTTCATTAAAATAAAATTTAAATATTTTATAGATTTAATTTTTGAAATTTATCAATACATAATTATTCATGAATCTATTCTTTTATCCTGTAATCTAAAGAAAATAATTTAGTTTGGATTGTAGGTGTCTATATGGGAGATAAATTGATTGAAAAAGATAAACTTTTAAATTATCTTGCCCAAAAAAATGCAGAGAAAGAAATAGAGTGTGAATGGTTGAGGAATATCATTATTCGGTTAATTGATGAGCTTGAAGATAACCGATTACAAGCACAGCTAATTCGACAAGTAAATGAAGAACTTATTTTACTAATACAAACACATGTCGATCCAGATTTTAATTCAAAAGATTTAAGTAAATTTAAAAATTAATTGGATTTTGAGTTTTCAAGGAATCTAGTTGGAATGTTCTTTATAAGAAATTAATATGAAAGAAGCCCAAAAATGGACTTCTTTCATATTAATTAAAGTATTATCTTTTTATTTATTTTTTTCTTCATTATTTTTAATTGGTGAAGAATCTTCTGATTCAGATGGCTGGGCTGGTTTTTCAACTTTATCCTCATTTGGTTTTGGATCGGAGTCATTTTGGTTCTGAGTTGCTTTTTTTGAAAAGTCTTTAAAATCAGACATTTTAAGCTTCTTAATAAGAGTAGTGAAGTTTGATAGTATACCTTTCACTGAGTTACATTACGGTAGTTATGGGAGTGGTATGTAGAGATATGTTCCTTTATATACTTTAATATCGATATTATTTTTAAAAAAATATCTTACATATTAATTTAAGTAGTAAAATTTAAATAAAGGGTGCGAATTAATAGATATTTTAAATTTATTTTATTTATATAGCCTGCAAAAAAATGATATTTTCATCTGTAGCTAAAAATATAAAAACTTTATGATATTGTTTTTGTGGGTTAAATTTTTACTTGGGGTGTGAATGTAAAGTTAATAAGGCTTAAAATAATAAAAATATAGGGAGTAAAGTATTTATTCTGTGTGGTGATTAAAATATATATTGTGACAATAAACAACACTATCACATTCAGATACACTTGCGCTGTATCTATATAAAGGTAAAGAGACTATGTTAACTAAGTGCTAGATAATCATCTGCACACCATTAAATAGGAGAGACTCTAATGTCTCAGGACCAAGTTAAAAGCGATCAAGACAAATCAAAAGAGCAACAACAGCAACAACAAGATGGTAAAGAGTTTGAACCTAAAACTCCTGAGCAAAATGACGTAGAAAAAGTCAATCAAAATGATAAAAATGAGAAAAAATCATAATATAGAAATTTATATTTTTTCTTAAAATATTGGTTGGTAGAAAGAATAACTATTCTTTTTGCCAATTTATAAAATTAAGAGGAATATTTTAATATGTATTTTATATTAATACTTTTTATCTTATTTATTTTTGCTTATATTTTATTTAAGGTTTTTTCTACAGTTAATCTAGAGCTCCCGGAAAACACCCTAAAAATAGCTGGAAAAATATTTACAGAGAACAAAAACTTTTTTGAACATGAAATAATTGTAATTTTATACCAAGAAGAGTTGATAACTTTAGTCGGTAACCAAAATGGTGGTAGCGTGAAGGTCTTTAAAAATGCTGTAATCTGCCTCGAAAAAGAAACAAATAAAATCGCAGTATATATAGATACTTTAAGAGTCGGATATCTTAATAAAATAAACTCCTCTAGTTTTGTTAATTTTTTAAAAACAAAAGGTTTTAGTGAGCGAGATGCTTTTGAAGTTGATGCCATTATAATGAGTGAAAAATTAAGCCAGTGGAGTGTGAAGCTAGACATACCATACGATATGGAAAAGTTTAGGTTTGATAAATATTAAAATCCAATAAATATTTGATTGATATTTTATAAGATATATTTTGGTACATTTTTTTTAGTATTGAAAATAAAAAGAGATCATAATTATTGTAGTGATAATAAAAAGGAGAAAAGATATGGAACTTAGAGCTGTCAAAATGCATAAAATGTTTAAAGAGTTTCATGATGAAAAGGCACTTGGCTATGTAGGGGAATATGATGAAAAACATGATCTTGTAGCGATATATAATATTTTTAAAGAAAAAATGAAGAAAATAGACGGAACCTATCAATGGATTCTACCTTCATCGGGTGAAGTATTTTTTGTTGAAGAAGATCCACTCTATGTTCGTTAATTAATTTTCCCGTCTAAAAAATCGATAATTTATAAATCAAAGTCCTCTAATGAGGACTTTTTTTATATTTTACTCAAGGTATCTTTAACAATTCTAAAAGCAGGTGACATCAATCTACAGCTGGTATAAAACAAATATGTTTTTAGCATTTCCTATTTTTCGACAAAACTAAATTCTGACCTCTATTGTAAAAAATTAAGGTATAGCTTTTTAGTGTTTTATTATTTTAGGTTAGAAATTTTCCTTTCTATTACTTAGCTTTAGTTTCCGACATTTCTCTAAATTTTCTTGGGCTATAACCAAATGTTTGAATAAAAGATCTGGTAAAAGCAGCTGGTGAAGAATAACCAACTAAATCAGCAATTTGTGAAATACTTTTATTCGTTTCAATTAAATATTGATTGGCTAACTTCATTCGCCAATGTTTGAGGTAATTAATTGGAGTAGTGCCTACCAATTCTATAAAATTTTTTGAAAACTTTGATTTAGATTGATTAGTTTCTTTGGCAAGAATTTCTACGGTCCATTCTTTAGCAGGGTTAGAATGCATTAAGAATAACGCCTTGCTAATAGCAGGATTCTGCAAAGCTGAAATCCAACTTTTATGGTTTAGTGTTTCTTTATTTAGCCAGAATCTTATTGACCATACCAATAGCAAATCGATAACACTTGAAAGCATAACCTGACTACCTAAAGAAGGTTGATCAAGTTCTAATTTTATTGCAGCTACAGTCATTGGTATCCACTCAGCAACTTTACCATTTTGGTCCGAGGGAACTAATATATATTTGGGTAATCCTTCAGCGATTGTTTGTCCATATACGCCGTTTAATTGAAAAATACATGTAATAACAGATGGTTCTGCAGCTTTATCTTCTATAATTTCGATAGAATGCTTAAATCTCGAAGGAATAACGATAACATCCCCGTCGTGTACAATCTCATTTATTTTTTGTTCATTACTTTTAATTTTAAAGCTACCTCCTTGAAATATATGAATATACGAAAAATTATTATCCATAAAAACAATATTTGTATTTTTATAATTTTCAACTTGATAAATTTGTCCTGATATTCTTGCATTTTTATAAATATCAAAAAATATATCAGTTAATTTATTTAAATCTTGTTCATTTTCCATCTCACTACATCTCATCAAAAAAATGTTTCTGCAAAAAAATATGCTGTTTCAGTAATTGTTAAAAGTAGTTTTATAACAAATAATCATTTTACGAAGATTTTATAGTTTGATATTTGATCAGATTGTCTAAACTTCATGTATCAATATTTCTATTTAATTTATTGATTTCAATGTCATAGCATAAGCTAGGAGTAAATCATGAGCAATAAACCAACAATTATATTAGTACATGGCTTTTGGGGAGGCGCTGCTCACTGGAGAAAAGTTATTATTGAGCTTTCCCATAGAGGTTTTACCTCATTACAAGCAGTTGAATTGCCTTTAACTTCACTAGCCGATGATGTCGAACGAACAAAGAAAATGATAGCTCAGATTGATGGTGACGTAATTTTAGTTGGGCACTCTTATGGAGGTGCTGTTATTACTGAAGCTGGTAACCTTCCAAATGTAGTTGGTCTAGTCTATATTGCAGCATTTGCTCCTGATACAAATGAGAGTCCAGGGGAGATTACGCAAAAGCATCTGCCAGTAGCTGCCCCTAATTTATCACCAGATAGTGATGGTTACCTTTGGCTTAAAGCAGACAAATTTCATGAAAGTTTCTGCCAAGACTTAACAGAAGAGGAAGGTCTAGTTATGGGAGTAACACAAAAAGCTCCGTTAGCAAGCACCTTTGGCGATACTATTTCATCACCAGCTTGGAAAACTAAACCTTCTTGGTATCAAATTTCTACTCAGGATCGAATGATTAGTCCAGAAAATCAAGAGTTTATGTCTTCTAGATTAAATGCAAAAAAAGTTATTTCTTTAGATGCTAGCCATGCTTCATTAGCTTCCAAGCCAGTTGAAGTTGCAGATTTAATAGATGAAGCTGTTTCTTTCTTTAATTCATAAAGTTATTTAATTTAAATAGACAAACAAATTAAGAAGTTAAGAAAAATAATAATTTTTTTAACTTCTATTTCATTATAAATATAAGCTCATCTTATTTAGATGGCTTATTGCTTAATTGATGCCGTAACATAGACAAGTTTCGACTAGAAACAAAAAACTAAGTTATAAGAACTATAAAGAAAACTCGTGAAATCATCTCATAAGAATCATCGCTACCAATGTGTATTATTGCGAATGAAAAGTTAATTATAATATTTTTAATTCACCCCTTTACAACCCCCACTTAACAATAACTCACTCATTATTTATCCTTACTTTTTAATGATCTAATTTAAAACAAATGTCATTTTGTGTACTTATTTTTGTAGAAGATTGATTATATTTAATAACTAAATTTACTTATACTTAATTGTTTTTAAAAAATTAAAAGGTTTAAAGTGGTTTTTGTATCTGTAAAAGAAATAGCTGATAAAGCGCAGGACTTTAGTGTCCATGAACAAATGATTATAGGGATTAATTATTGTTTAGGAATAAATGGATATGAACAAGACATTAACGAGGGGCGAGCATGGTTGTGGATAGCAGCTACATACTATCGGTCTTTTATTGCTCAGTATAATTGGGCTTTAACATGGACAAGTACGCCTTGTTATAAAATTGAAGAAGATATTTCTTTAGAAGAATTACAAATATTGGCTGATGAAAATAATTTGGCAGCAATCTACATGCTAGGTGTTCATTTTAGAGAACCAGATCCTTTGTTAGCAATTGAATACTATCAAAAGGCGGCAAAAGAAAATTTTTATCCAGCAATAAATAATTTAGCTGACATATATGAAAATGGCTCTGGTGTTGAACAGAACATTAATAAAGCTGTTGAACTTTATAATATTGCCGCTGAACAAGGTATTGCTGCTGCAGAGTGGAGTTTAGGAGTACTTTATTTTAATGGCGATCTTGTAGATCAAAACATTCCATTAGCTCAATATTGGTTACAAAAAGCAGAAGCAAATGGATGGTTTCCAGCTCAGGATCTTTTGATTTCTATCGATGATAATTATCAAAAAATTTAATTCTATAACTTACAGAATACTTTTTATTTGGGTATCTCGCTTAGTACTTGGTAAGTTGAAAGCAAAACTTATCAGGTACTAAATTTATAGCCAAAATGATTAAGACATACTTTAATTCCGTTAAGTGAGTAGTCCGTGCAGCCTTGATGAATGCACTTGTTCTCTGAAAAACCTTCATGCGCTAAAACAACTAAGAATTGCTTAATACTGTTTATTCGATTTTGGTTTAAGGTTTGGTTCACGTCTGAAAGTTTAATTCCAAAAATAGGCGCTGTTGGTGTTTCTGGATAACACTCGAAATACCATGCTTGCTCACACTCAGAGCAGACATAATAAAACTCACTATAGTCAAATTGTGGGCGAGTTTCTTCGCATGGAGCCTCTTCAACGATGTAGTGAGGAAACCTATTTTTCATTCCATAGTTATTGCTGAAAATATTTGAAAAGCTGTCAGGGCATACAAAAAATTCACCGACATTTTGACATTCACACATAGATTTTTTCTTTAATGTTTTCCAAAAAGGCTAAATGGAGCTTATACGAAATTGATCTGTTCAATAAGTAAAAACCTGAGTATTTCTAATTGGCTGATAGACCAGATTGTATCTAAATTGCCGCATTAAATCTTTTGAAATTGGTTGAGGTTGTTGTATTTGCATCATCAAAAGCTGTAAAAACTGTCCATGACTAAACACAGCCAAATTCTTTTGGGCATAAGTTTCAGTCAATACCTTTAACTTCTCATGGAAAGCCTGTACCCGCATATATAGATTTTCAAAAGACTCGGCATCAACGGCATCTTTATGCTGATAATCCATTTTTTCCCAATATGCGTTTACCCAAGCCTTACGGTCATCCATATTCGTATTGGCACATTTGCGTTCAGACAAATAGCTAAACTCATGCAGATGCTCATCTACTTCAAAAGTGAGATTATATTTTTCCAGTAGTGGGGCGGCGGTTTGATGTGTGCGTAAATATTGAGACACAATCACATGATCAATCTCGGGCAATTTTGAACAGAGTGCTTGGGCTTGTTTATGCCCATTTTCACTTAAAGCAATCGAAGCATGCGAAAGGGTTTTTCCATTGATATTGGCTTCACTTTCAGCATGTCTGATGAGAAAAATACTCATATTAATTCCGCTTAACTCTTTGGTTCGATGGATCTAACCTAAAGATTGTCAGTACTTTAATGTTTTAAGATATGCCAGTAACTTAATAATACGTAGAATAAAAAGATAATTAATAGGCTATAGATTTCTTAAGATTTTAACTCAATTATTTTATACTAAATTATAATTTATGATATTTACTCAAGCATATGAATCCGATAATAGACAAAATTTTAAGAAAATTAGACAGTTTAAAGATCACCGAAGACTTTTTCTTTATTATGAATAAAACTATTCATTTAAGGTATGCAAGAATTTATGAAACAGATAAAAAAGAATTCAAAAATCTAGAAGCTCCTGAGAACTTTTTTCTCGAACTGTACAATCTTATGGATAGCGATGAATTAGATTCAGGGATTTATAGTTATTATTCAATTGATAAAAAAATAATCCATCATACCAATTACAATCCTGAATTATTTTGGGATGCAGCAATGGAATTAATCTTATATCAAACTTATGGGGTGATTCCAGTTGATCTAGAAAGAAAAACTCAACTAGGGAAAAGTCTTCAGCAAGAAAAAATAAAGAAAACGTTTGTCTATGCCTGCTACTTAAATTTAAGGAATGAGATAGATTTTTTGCTTACTAAGAAAGTTATTAAAAGTGAATTAAATAGGAATCTAAAAGGCATTGGAACGCCTTTAGGGCTGAGTATTCAGCAGAATAATTTTGATTTAGCCACGAAATTATTGGCACTAGGTGCAGATCCAAAGAAAAAATCATTTGTATATACACCACTTGAATTGGCATTTAGATATTCTGATGAAATGGTATGGTATTTTTTTGATCACTATAAAGAGTATTTTATTAATACAATAAAGCAAAAGGGCTTAGTTATTGCTGGACTTAATCAGAATATTGAAATTTATAAGTTATTGATAGACTTAGGATGTGATCCATTAGGTAAAGACCCTGCTTTTCCAATGCCGCATGTTTTTGTAGATTATAATAACTTGCACGGATTGCAATTTTTGGCTAAATATGGCGTAGATATGAATTATAAAAATAAATATAAAGAAACAGCATTTGAAAGAGCAAAGAAGCAAGAGAAAACTGAGTTGATAAATTTTCTAATTGGGTTTCAGTGATAAAAATTATGAGAATTAGTCAAAAGCAAATAGATGCTGTAATTGCATTAGAAGGTACTAAAAGATATAAGCATTTCATAAAAGTTATTGCTGATACGCAAGAAGTTTGGGGCTTATATAAGGATGGATGGGCGTTAGCTGGAACAGAGGATAATCAAAAAGTATTTCCAGTGTGGCCCGCGAAAAAGTATGCCGAGTTATGTGCCGAAAATGAATGGGTAGGATATGAAGCTGAGCCATTTTCTCTAGATGACTTTATGAATGAATTATTACCTACATTAAAAGATGATGAAGTATTAATAGGTGTTTTTTATACTCCTTTAGACAATGGGGTAACTCCAGAGATAGGGCAGGTACTAAAGGATTTAGAATTTGAATTAGAAAATTATTAGAAAAATACGACCAAGTTGCCTCAAGTGAAGCTAATTTCTAAGAGTAGTCATTCTATGAAATAAGCTCAAATTGTAATGAAAGCCAGTTTTTAAGATCATTTAAGAAGGTAGGCCATATCTCTTCTGGTTCTAATTTAGAAACACCTTCTAAAGCCAAATATAATTCATCATCATAATAATTTATGAGATCGTATAAATCTTCATCGTCAGCATATCTGGATATTTCTAGTAATATTGCAAACAAATTAGAGATTAATTCTATTGAATATTTGCTAGATGATAGTGTCTCTACATGTTTCTTTAATACTTCACAAAGAATTTTTTTCTTAAGAGTAGACTCTATGTTGCACTGGGCAATACTAATCTTATTAAAATAATCTAAGACTTCTTCATCTTTAGAGAAAAAACAAATTTCCAAAGCTAATAAGTCTGCTGGGTTTTTATCTAATTTATCTATAGCCCAGTTTTGAATGTCTTTAGCAGATCTTAAGTTTAATGTTAATTCCAGTTTGAGCTGAAATTTTTCTGCATCACTCATTTAATTTTATTCACTTCATTTAGAATTAATAGAATATACCTTATGCAAACAGTCTGTCATAGGTCGGCTGCTTTTATTTATACCCCTTTTTTGCTTAAGCCAAGTGTTGATAAATACTTTTTTAAACAATATAGCTAACTTTCTATTTTTTAAAAATTTCGCCAATATAATTTATTTATTCCAATAAATATTAAACACTTCTTTAATGCCTTTTTCATCTATAAATCTCGAAAGTTAAGCATAAGTATTTTTCTTTATGCTATTTACCCCTTCAATGATAAGAGTACAAACCGCTAACCATATCGCAATATAAGTGGGCCATTCATCAGTTTTAATGGTTTCACCAAGTAATATAGATACGGCTAATAATAGTATTGGTTCAACATATACAAGAAGCCCAAAAAGCGTCAAATTTAGATGCGGTGCTGAAAGAGATTGAAAGCCTAAAGCAAGAGCACTGATCAAACCAAGCCCTGAAATTAACCAAAGGGTATCAGGGTTGCTCATCAATTCATTTGAGCCAATATTCCCGTTAAAAATAAAGAATAGGCTAATAGGTAAACTCAGGATCATATCGAACCAAAGCCCTCCAATATGATTAGTATTAGTCTTTTGCCTTAACCAAAAATAAATCGGATAACCTAAACAAATAAGTAAAGTTGGCCATGTCAGTGTTTTTGATATCACCAACATGTTAATAATTCCAAGGATGGCAAAAATACAGGATATTTTTTGCAATCTCGACATTCTTTCTTTAAATGCGATTCGCCCTACAATTACCATAATGATGGGCATTAAAAAATATCCAAGAGATACATCGAGGCCGTAACCATTGGTAGGGGCCCACATGAATAACCAAAGTTGTAATCCAATAAGAAACGCAGAAAATATACGAGTTAAAAAGAAAAAGCGGTCTAGAAATATACGAGTGTATATATCACGCACTTGTTGCCAATTTCCTTTCAAAATAATAAAAAGAGTTAAACAGGGAAAAGTCAGCAATATACGCCAACCATACATTTCGTTACCCTGTAATGAGTGTAGTAAAGATGTATAGGCAAACATTAAAGCAAATAGGATAGAGCCAATTACATTGAGAGTTATACCAAGAGCCGTATTCGATTGAGTATGCATAGATATTTAATAGCAGAGTCTTTTAATTGATATTTTATTTCAGGTTGATTGATAATTAGGCTCTTATTTCTTAATATAAATGAGAAAATTTCTCACCGTATGGTTTGTGATGACATTAGATAAATTTGATTTAGCTTTACTTGAACTTCTTCAAAAAGATTGCCATATCCCATTACGTGAATTAGCAGATACTATTCATTTATCTACCGCCTCAGTGCAGCGTCGAATCCAAAAGCTACGTGAAAATGGCTATATTATTGGAAATATTGCTGTTTTAGATCCTGATAAATTAAATCAAGTGATTACAATTCTGGTCGAGATTCGAGTAAACAAAACTCATGCGACTGATCTAGATGATCTTAAAAAAAGCTTCTCTGGGCCAGAAATTCAGCAATGTTATTATGTCACTGGTGAGGCAGACTTTATGTTGGTGCTATTAGTACCGAGTATGAGTCGTTTTCAAAAGATTTGTGATGAGCTATTTCACAATAATTCTAATGTAGAGTGGTTCAAGACAACTGTTGTACTAGATCGAGTAAAAGTTACGTTAGAAGTTCCAGAAATAGATAAAAAGTTATAATTAAAAAATTATATTAATCAAAGTATAGGGTTAATTTTCTTCAAAGAGTTTGATGTGATTTGATCTTCTAAAAAAGTGGGTTGATAAACATCAATAATCTGTCCAAACGTCAGGTCCATCTTCAATTTCATCTAATGTTAATAAACACAGATCAAGTTGCTGTTGAAGTTGTTCCCAGTCAATATTTTGACCGATAAAAACAATTTCCTGTCGACAGTCGCCTGTACGTTCATCCCATTTTTCAAAAATACTATTACGACGATAAGCATCCTGAGGCCAGTCAGCCTGATTAATAAAATTCCACCATTTGCCTACATACTCCCATGCAAATTGATTTCCTGTTTGCACGAGCATCGCAATATCCTGATAACTGTTGGCAAACCAGATGTAGCCTTTACAGCGTAATAAAGCACCATTATTCCATGCTTGCTGTAAAAAGCTCTGAAAACGTTGGGGATGAAAGGGAAGACGCTCATGATATACCCATGAAGAAATACCATAATTTTCAGATTCAGAATGAATATTCTCATTCGGATCCATCTGTTTCATCCAGCCTGGGGACTTCACCAAATCAGGCAAATTGAATTTATGAGTATTTAGAATTTTTTCGAGATCAATTTCACCAAAGGACATGGGGAAAATTTCTGCTGCTGGGTTCAGTTCAGTGAGTAGTGATCGCAATTGATAGAATTGTTCTTGTCCAATGACATCAACACGGCTGACTAAAATAACATTAGCGTATTCAACTTGTTCGATCAAAAGATCCGATAAAGGGCGTGTTGTCGACAACTGTTCTTCTTGATGGGCTGTTTCTACTTTGTCATTGGATTGAATCATTTGAGCAAAGTTCTCACCATTTACTACAGTAACCAGCGTATCTAAACGGGCCAGCTCACTTAAGCTAAAACCATTTTGATCAAGAAAAGCAAAAGTTTCGGCAACAGGCATGGGCTCTGAAATACCCGTTGATTCTATTAAAATATAGTCAAACTGTGACTTGCGCGCGATTGTACTAATTTGTTCGAGTAAATCTGCCCTTAACGTACAACAGATACATCCGTTGCTCATTTCAATTAATTCATCAGTACCACGACTGAGATCTACATGACGGCGCACATCTTCAACATCAATATTAATTTCACTCATATCATTGACGATTACTGCTACTTTCATATTCTGCTGATGATTCAGAATATAGTTGAGTAGGGTGGTTTTGCCTGAACCTAAAAATCCAGATAAAACTGTCACAGGAATACGAGAGGAATTAAGTTCAAATTCTGAATTTAATGGGTTTACTGTCATGTAGGATCTCTTTGTTCGTGATAGTTAATATAGAAAATCAGGTTAAGACGAGACCTGAGCTTTATCTAAATAGCTCTCAAATAAATCAACGACTACAGAACCTTCAAGAGCTGCCTCTCCCCATAATTCCTGTGTTGTAAATTCCACATGATACGTTGGTTGTGGTAATGCATCTGCATGACCATGGCCCGCAGCATCTGGGAATGGCCACTTTTCTGTAGTGCGGTGAAGGACAATACCTATTTTTCCTCTTACATAGGCAGGTACACGAATATGACCAGAAATATATTCATCACGAACAGTAACTCGGTCTCCAACTTCAAATGGTGGACGTCCTGAAATTGCAGCGCGGCCATTTGAATGATTTGGGCTAGCGAGTTGAAAATGAGAACCTAGAGCTTCATCCAGTTCTTCTTGCGTAATCACACCAGTCTCTGTAAGCAAAGTTGCTGTTGCAATCACATAACGCTCATAATATTCAGTTCCAACATGTTGCCGTAAACCAATACGCTCTACAGCATGACGAATCTGATCAATATTAAATTTATTGAGATGTCCTGCACCTAAAAACATTAATGTGTAGGCGAGGTGTTCCCAGTCTTTTTTAAATACAGGTTTATAACTCTTACTATTAATTTGGTGATCAATTGGGCCAAAACCTTGCATACCACCTAAATCATGAAAACCATCCATTATCATTACTCCACTATATAGTTGATAAAGCGTTACTAAAAACTAAGGTAATTTTGGCAATGCAACACCAATAAGTACGTCCTTGGTGATGAGCTTTTGAAGTTCTTCTTCAGTCATATGCTCAGTTCCTTCAGGACGCATTGGTAATACCAGGTAACGTGTTTCGGCAGAGGTATCCCATACTTTGATTTTGATATCTTCGGGTAGTTCCGTACCCAGTTCTTTTAGTACCGTGCGGCCTTCACGCACTAATCGCGCCCGA
Organism: Acinetobacter sp. AOR14_HL; assembly: GCF_027855175.1. Lineage (NCBI taxonomy): Bacteria > Pseudomonadati > Pseudomonadota > Gammaproteobacteria > Moraxellales > Moraxellaceae > Acinetobacter > Acinetobacter sp. AOR14_HL. Next base: position 52,939 of record NZ_JAKTII010000022.1, read on the forward strand.
AATTCAAAACTCTTGTACCATTCTGGGGGTAAGCCCAACACGGGCCAGTTAGTGCAAGAACAAAGGCTGCAAACAATTACATTTTTGATTGTTGGTGTATCTTCAAGGGCAACAATATATTCACCCTGCGGGCCGGTATAACCAAACATTTCACATGCAGCTGTACCATCGCGTAATAAAAGCTCACGATAGGCTGGGTCAGTCCATGCTTTAGCAACCACATGAGCGCCGTTAGCCGGATCAAATTTATTGGCAAGCAGATCGGTTAAACCTTCGATAAATCCTTCTGGTATTAATCCTTTATTGCTCAGTACTTTGTGTAATGCCCATGCTCTCTCGCCTGGGGTGGAGTTTGATGTTTTAGAAACAGATGTACTCACGTGTAATACTCCTTGGTAAAGATGAGTTTCAACGAACCATCTTCATGAAGAAATGGTTTGATTGAATGAACGTTTTGATTTTGCTTAAAAAGTTTTCCAGTCAACCGCTGCTTCAAAAGCGGCTGCTGCTTGATAAATGGTGCCTTCGTTAAAGTGACGTCCGATGAGCATCATGCCAACAGGTAGATCATCTACGAGCCCACATGGCACACTCATCGCTGGATGGCCTGTAATATCTTGTGGTGCTGTATTTCCAATCATTTCAAAGGCACGGGTAATATATTCAGTTAATGAACAATCTGAGTCAGGCAGAGGTTGGGCAACAATAGGTAGAGTTGGCATTAATAGAAGATCGTATTCAGCCAATTTTTGGTCATAACCTGCACGGGCACGTCGTACAATATTTTGTGCTTTAGCGTAGTAACGACCTGAATAGTTTCGAATGCCGTATTCGCCCACAAACATACAGACTTTTAATGTTGGAGAAAGTTGATCGGCTTTTTGACGCCAGTCTTTATGTTTATCGAGTAGTTTGACATCGTATAAACCTTCCCAATTGAAGCCCATGCCATTCCCATGCATCATTTGTGCAGTCAGGCCTTCACAGCCTATTGGTGTCCATAGTGCACCTGCGAGTTGATGTTCAGGCAAAGAGATTTCTTCAACAATTGCACCGAGTTTTTCAAACTCCGCTGCGGCTTGGCGAACTTTTTCTGCCACTCTTAAGTCCATGTTGGGTAGAGCAAAGCCTTCGTTAACAACACCGATTTTTAAACCCTTCACACCGCGATCTAAATAACTTGTGTAGTTTTCAACGTGAACAGCATATTGACGTGGATCCAGCCCATCGATGCCTGCGATGACTTCAAGCAGTAGCGCATTATCTTGAACCGAACGACTTATTGGCCCTGCATGATCAATAGTATTTTCAATAGGCATAATCCCGCTATAAGGAACCAATCCATGGGTGGGTTTCATCCCATAAACACCGCAAAAAGCAGCGGGAATACGGATTGAACCGCCTTGATCGCAAGCGATTGCTAAATCGACATCGCCGTTTGAAACAAGTGCAGCACTCCCAGATGATGAACCACCTGCACAATAGCCGTGACGATATGGATTGTGTACTGGGGCAGGGTCTGAGGTGTGGCTGCCACCTGATAAACAGAAATGTTCACAAGTCGCTTTACCTAAAATCGTAGCACCTTCATCAAGCATACGAGTCACTACAGTGGCATCATAATCGGGTATGAAACCTTCCAAGGTAGATGAACCATTCATCATTGGAACTTGAGCAAGTGAGACATTATCTTTCAGAGCAACTGTTTTTCCTGCAAGTTTTCCAGTGGGGGCACCTTTAACTTCAGTTTTGTAATACCATGCATTGAGATGATTTTCGGTTAGGTCAGGACGATAAGGTTCAGTACGTGGATAATGAACTTCTGGAATTTCATCAGCCAGTTCATCAATCAAATCGTATGCATCAAAATTAGCCTGCATAACACTTAGATATTCCTCAGCTTCTGCATCAGTCAACTGCATGTGCAGGTTGTTTGCAATCTGTTTTAAATCGCCGATAGTTGGTCTTTGAATTGCCATAATTTTTTACCCGTCACTTGTTATTCTGACTGAAGATATTCTTTAAATTAGTCTGTTCTTTTCTTGAAAACTTGATTTAAAGCGCCAGACAATTGTTCGAAAAGGACAACATGAGCAGTTATCCTGATAGGGGCTAACTTTTAAAAAATGCGTAAATAACGCAAGTTGAGACGAAAATCTTCTTTAAGGCCATCATCTACTGAAAGATCACGTCCCAGTTGCACTACGAACTGGTCTTTAGGCGTCATAAATTTGCTAATAGCAAAGCGAATGTTGGTGGTTTCGGTTGAGTTATCTTGTGAAACATTATTGATTTTGGTTTCACCACCCCAGTTATGCCCGATGCCTAAACCCAAAGAGGTTGTAGCATTTGGCATATAGCGTCCTATGACTTGTGTTTCAAACGAGATATCCTGTTTAAGGGTGTCAGAATTTGCTCCGTAATTATCGTTATTGGTGTAAAAGACCACATCACCCACCAGATCTAATGCCCAGTTTGGTGTGAAATGTTTAACATATGCACCCTGTAAATCAAATTTCCAGCGATTACTCCCCAAATTTAACGGTTTATCATTGTCGTAATCTCCGGTCGGAGCATTAAGATAAAGCGTTCCTGCAAGAACATCTTTAGCATCATTTAAGCGATAGCGGACAGGAGCGGTTAAAACAAGATCTCCTATACCAGAGGTGCTCCCAAGTCCGCTTGCATTGTCTTTACCTTCAACGCGACCAAAGGGTAATAAGAACTGTGGTTCAATTGTGACGCGATCGCTGAGTTCGAATACATGGATCATCCTTGCGATTCCTATGTTTGATTCGACTTTCATATCTTTTGCGGCAGTTGAACCATTGCTATAAAGAGCATCGGTCGTGGCATGTTGATAATATATTGCACCGAGAGTTAGGCCACCGGGAGCTTGCTCATAATCACCTGGCATCACTTCAGCCCCATGTGTTTCAGCATATGCAGCCAGTAGGGCTATTAACATCATGTAATATTTATAATATTTTGAACTCATTTGCATTTCCTTTAGGCAATAACCAGCCATGAGCACAGTCAGACTGTGCCTGTATTCTTGTGAAATAAAATAATTTTTAGGGTTATTTAGGTGGTTTGTGCATCACGCATCATGCCCGTTTGAGAGTGGCAATTGATGTATTCAAATATTTGATGTTTGGCATCACTGACTGAAACTTCATGATAAAGACGCAAGTTTTGTAGGCCAGTAACAACTTTGAAGAAAGTGGTAAAAATTCTGAGATGTGTGGGATGTGATTCTGCCCAACGTTCTAGTTTATCTAATGAGCGCCAGTAACCTATATCGTAAGCGATATCAAGTAAGTTACCGTCAAGATCAACATTCCGAACAAAACGATTGCTATAGCATCCTACAGATTGGCCTTCATCGCGAAGGAAATCCATGCCATCCTGCAATGAAGGCAGCATTTCATTAAAATATAATGCTCTTTCTTGTTCATCTGCATTGACCCAGTCCTGACCAGAACGGATTAAAGTTATATTGTCATGGCCCTGTACGACTACACGTCCACCTTTTTGAGGATCACCTGAAAGTATCTGTAATTCGCCGTTGGCTAACATGCGATCTGTCTGTGAAACCGGAAAGCGCTCTCGTGCAGATCCCCAATATCCATGTTCTTGAATATCATCGCTGATACGATCCATGACCGCGCCCACACCAGGCAAATCTTCTTTAAATGCATATAAGGTTTCAAATTGTTCAGCCCGTGGCGAAACAATTTCACGAAAATAACCGATACCATCATTTAAACGGTCATCTGAATTCCACCAGTCATTGACCTCTGCTAAACGTGCCCATTGACAGTAGGCAGCGGGATCACGCCAGTAACCAACCACAATATAATTTTCATAGTTCTGATTATCAGTATGATGTGTTATATCGTGATTTAATGGTCCGTTTTCTAAACCAAAACTTTTTACGATGTGCTGCATCGCTTTTACAGCCGCAGCTTTTTGGTCTGGTTTAAACTGTATACCTAAATAAGCCATCACAACTTGCTGAAGATCTGCATCAGCCCGAGCTACCCACATGGCAAATGGGGGTTCATATTCATCATGAATTCGGCGGCTAAGTGTGCGAGGACATTTTAGATGTTTGTCGATTGCTGATTCCATTTCCTTTCTCCTATATCTCTTATTGCAGTGTTTCAATCGCAAAATTCGTATTGCCTTAATCAAAACAATTAGGCGTTGTTTTAACGGTTGTTTATGTTGGGGGAGCACCGTTGTTATATTGATATTACGCAAGGCATAAAACGAAACTTGGTCAGAATGGACAATCGCTTGTTTAAAAAAGACAGGTTTTAATTTGATCAAAAAAAATATATCGTTTAATTTATAGTGAGCTGTTGATGTTGCAGGATTGCTCCATCAGCATCTAAAAAAGTATAAGTAGATGAATAAAACAAACGAGTCTTATGGAAAAGACTTTAACTGTGCAAAGAGATATTAGAAGAGTAGTGGTATGAAAGTTGCTTGATAAAAGCAAGACCATATTTTTTGACATCTTGCGTAGTCGTATAAGGGATTAAATTGCCATGAATCATTATCAGTCATTAAATCCGATTCATTATTCAACTCAAGATATAAATGCATCTGAACGTTTCGAATATTGGAATGATGTTGTGTTACGGCACTGTATTCCAGCTCAAAGCAAGCCTGAAGATGAAAAATCTTTTAATGGTGAATTAAGTGTACGTCATCTTGGTTTGATAGATATATGCACTGTTTCATCAACTATGCACTTTTGGGAACGCACCGAAAAGCATCTACGGTTTGGGCCAAATGATGATTTGTGGCTTGGATTTATGGAAAATGGTTGTGGACAACTAGCCCAAGGTGGCAGAACAACACAATACCGAAATAATAGCCTCATGCTATACGATGCTGCACAAACCTTTCAGTTCAATTTAGCCGGAAACAAAAATCACTTAATCCGAATTCCTCGCTATTTATTAATCAATCGTGTTCCTAATATTGAACATTTAACTGCTCAAGTTTTGGATGAAACTCGGCCTGGAATTATTCCTTTGCGTGAGATGCTACGTCAATCAGTAGATCAAGCATTTGATTTTTCCAATATAGATTTTGCTGAACGCTTTGCTAAATCAGCTTTAGAGTTATTGGTATTAAGTTTAGAAGTACAGGATATTGCGAAGGTAAATATTGAGCGGGATTTGTATAGTAAGGCTATGAGTTTTATTTTAAGAAATTTACAAAATCCTGAACTTAACTTAGAAAAGATTGCACAGACACATTGTGTATCAACACGAACATTGAGTAGGGCATTTGCAAGACATCAAAAGACGGTCATGTCAGTCATTTGGTCTGAACGTTTAATAGCAAGTCGTGACGCACTAAAAAGTGGTCGGGTGGCTAGCATTTCTGAAGTAGCTTTAGATTATGGTTTTACTGATTTTTCACATTTTAGCCATGCATTCAAAAAGGCTTTTGGTGTAACACCTCGAGAATATTTTAAAAACTGTTAAGAATATTCAGACAATTTTGAAAAAATTGCATGGCTCTTGAGATAAAGGATTAAGTCAAAAAACCATGCAATTTATAAATAAAGTCTTTTAAAGACCTCGAAGCTTATTTAATTCGATACCACGTTTGGTTCCGACCAATTGCAGAGATACCAATGTATCCACGCGCGATAAGTTTGCTACCATCTGGTGACATTGTTGCACTAAAACGATATGTCTTATTTGACTGAGGGTCGAGGATAGATCCTTTGTCATATTTATTTTGACCTACACTTTTTAAATTTTTGACGATGGTTAAACCAATTAAAGATTTGTTTTTGTAGGTACCTTCACACATCGTACATTTATTGGCTTCACTCGGAACGAGTATTTTTTCGATGTTAGCAGAGAGGTTACCATTTTTATCTTCGCTAAATCTTACCAGTGCTCTGGGTTCATTGGTTGCATCATCAATTGTTTTCCAAACACTGCCATGTAATTTGTCTGAAGCAAATGAATGAATCGAATAAAAGCTGAGTAAAAGTAATAATAAATATTTTTTCATATCAATAGTTTCTCTAATTAAAAACAGGTGGCTTTAATTGCCAGAATCATTCATTTTAAATTTAACTTCACAATCTTCTTTATATTGAATCAATAAGATAAATAATATGTAAAGTTATAATCTATTTCCCGTAATATTATTTTGATCGTTTTTTTTATGCAATTGCGATAATAGACAGAATTAACAAATACATCCTCAAAAGTTGATTATCAGATCATAAGTTATTAACAACTTTTTGAAGCATGCACTGATTAGGCAGATATAAATTGTGATAAATGATGACAAAAAAAGTGTTTAAGGGAAATAAAAACATCAACTACTTTTTAAATTGGTTAGATTGCGTGTAATTCATCACAAATTCTAAAAAATAATATGGAAATCATTTGTTTAGTATTGATTGACAGTCCGCAATATTAAGTTTTATAACTAAAATATCCTGAAAACTGTTTCTTTAGTAAGAACAGAGAAATAACAATATAAAGACGAATAGATATTAGAACGAAAATATAAGGAGAAGAAATGAAAGTCATTAAATACGCCTTATTTTCTCTTATGGGAATGCTGATAATAAATAGTGCAGATGCCGGAAATACATCTACATCATTGAAGGTCAGTTTAACCATTGTAGAAACGTGTGAAGTTTCCACACAAGGAAATTTAGATTTTGGTTCAGTTGTTCGCTCTCAGCCAGTTGCTGGTGCAAGAACGGATGTATCTGTCCAATGTAGTCAAAATACACCGTATCAATTGGCGGTAACTTCAGACAATAACTTTGAACTTAAATCTGCTGCCAGCACAGCATCTGTTGCATATGTACTCTATCAAGATGCAGGCCATACTCAAATTTGGGGAGGGTCGGGAAGTAAAATACGTTCAGGAGTCGCTACAGGAATGAAAGAAATTATTCCTATTCATGGGGCAATTACATCGAGTACCAATGTTCAGGCAACCAAGTATGAAGATTGGGTCCGTGTGAATGTCATATATTAAGAGTAGAAAAAAGTAATGATGAATATAAGAACCACCGAAATATTTAACAAATCAACAGCAATCGATATTCACCATTTTTTTCAACAGGCGCCCGATGGACACACGGCAAAACCTTTTGAGTAGGATGGTCTACAGCCAGACGCCACAAATGTCCTGTGCCTAAATTTACAGGTTGGGCGTTAGATTTAGGCTGATAATGCAAATCAAAAAAATACTCTGCCAAAAAGGCTTCAAATTCAGCATCTGGGCCTTCATATAATGCTTTGAGCTTTTCTCTAATTTCTGGAATTAAAACTTTTTGTTCAACCTGATCATTGGGCACAATATCACTTGCAGCGCCGTGATAGGTACATAAAAAGGTGTCTGTTTCAATGGGGGAGCGATCAACATGAAATGAATATACGTCTGTTGAAATGAAATCTAGCTCTTCATCGCGCTCATAATGTTTAAGCAAATTAAGTACAGGTGATGCGCCAAATTCAGTTAACTGCTCGATATCTTCTAAAATAGTTTCCCTTGCCAAATTGCCTTGTTCTGAAAGCGGTAGTGCTAAAAGGTCTTCAATAGAAACTTCTGTAATATTTTCTTTTAAATGAAGTTTATTCACAATTTCTTTAAAGTCACCAACCAAATTTCTGTGCCAACACATCGCATTTGCCTCTCCTTGAAACTTTGTACTTATAAGTTCAGGGAAACTAGAAACTTGTCTAATTTGATTGCTGTCAGAAAATGCATTCTTCATATGAGAATTAAAAAAAATAATAGAGCATGTCTAATATTATAGCCTGAGCTTAGGCGAAAATATCCTAGTCCAGCTTATTAAGTAGATTTAACCTTACTTCAGAAGAATATTATTTGCCTCTGAAGTAAGGTTTTTAAAAGTCGAGTAATTTATTTACCACTCATATTTCACGCCCACTCGAAAATTGGTTGGAGCGCCGTAATAGCTATTTGTGGTGGCTAAATGGTATTTCTCATTAAATAAGTTATTAAGGTTGAAGTTGAGCATAAGATTATTGTTCACCTTATAACGCGCCATTAAGTCGACCAAAGCGTAACTTTCTTGAGTAAATCTACCCGTTGCAGAGACTGCATTTTTCTCATAAATTTCGCTTTGCCAACGAATGCCGCCCCCAATGGTAAGCGCTTCATCAAGATAAGGCAGGGTATAGGTCGTAAACAGTTTGGCTGTGTTATTTGGCACACCGGTATTTAATCGGTTGTCTTGGCTATCTTTTGATAAGTTACGGCTAAAGCTTGTGGAAACTTGCCATAAATCAGTCAACTTACCTGTCGCTTCAATTTCAAAACCGCGGCTTTTTGTGCCAGATTCTGTTCGATATGCTTGAGAACCATCTGGGGCAAATACATTGGTTAATGCAATCGCTGTATTGTCCTCTTTAGTTTGATAAATAGCAGCGCCAACATTTAACTGATTATCAAAAAACTCACCCTTAATACCCAGCTCGGTACTATTGCCTATTAATGGGTCTATGTATTCGCTTGTAACGGCTTTCTTATCTTGTGGTGAAAAAATATTGGTGTAGCTTGCATACGCAGTCCAGTTGTCAGTGAAATCATAGGTAATGCCCACATATGGAATTACCTTGCCACTTTCTTCTTGTGTTGTGTAGGTAGTCGTATTCTTAGCATCTGAATGATCGCCCGTTACACGTTCCCAGTCTTCAATTCGAGTACCTAAAATGACAGCAAGATTGTCTGTTGCTTTAAGACGAACAGCACCAAAAATAGATTGGCTACGATCATCGCCACTGTACCAACCATCTATTTTTGTTTCAGGGCGGTTAGGTGTACTGCCATCCCAAGCAAAAATATTTTTTAGAGTGCCATCCCATGTCATTTTATCGTCAACTGTGTTATTCCAGCCAGAATAGGTGGGGCGTTTATTTTTACTTTTTGTGTAGGTTGTGCCGAGTACTACATCATGAGTTTGATTAAATAAATCAAATGAACCGTTTAAGGTTAAATTGAACAAGTCTTGAGTAGGGCGATAATCCCAACGGGTTGCATACAACATCGCCCCGCTACCTGTGGCTTTATCGATTCCTTTACTTGAGTAGGTATAGCCTACAATTTCATCCGAATCGGTAATTGTTCTAGACACCACACCTTTTAATTTCCAGCGGTCATTAAACTTGTGTTCAATATCGGCAAAGTAAGATGTAGTAGAACGGTCAGAACCCGTCCAACTCGCTGCCGCTGAATCTGAACGTGACCAGACGATTAAACTCCCGTCGGTATAAAAGCTAGGTAAACCACCCCTAGCGACACCAGTCATGTCAATTTGTTGGTAACTAACACCTAAACTTGCTTTGGTTTGGTCGGTTAAATCGGCTTCTACTACGGCATAAGCCACTTTACGTTCTTCGTTGTAGCGGTCGATGTAAGAGTCTGATTTTTGGTAGGCAAACAGGGTACGACCACGAATACTTCCAGACTCATTAAGCGGTGTTGAAACATCAATATCGGTACGGTAAGAATCCCAAGAACCGATGTCAGCACTCACGGAAGCCTTAAAGTCTTGTAATGGTTTTTTTCGGACCAGATTAATACTTGCGCTTGCACTTCCGGCACCTGTCATTAAGCCATTTGCACCTCGAACAACCTCTACACGGTCAAATAAAGCCATGTCCTGACTTTGGAAAATACTTGAATATGAACTCATGAGCTTCACTCCATCGAGTAAATAACTATCCACTTCTTTACCGCGAGCGTAAATAGGGGAATTATCACTACCAATATTTCCGCCTTGTTTAATTGAGAGGCCTGCCGCCTGACTTACAACATCGGTTAGTTGTGTCAGGTTCTGATCTTTCATTTGTTGATTGGTGATTACACTGACCAATTGAGGCGTTTCTTTCAAACTTAAAGCTAAGCCAGTAGAAGCAGTGGTGGCTTTCGCCGTATATAAACCTGAATCTTCGGTTGTTAGGTTTTCACCATGATCGGCATTAACATGAATTGTTGCTAAATGGGCTGTACCTGCTTCACCACCTGCCGTATCAAATTCTTTACTGCTATTTGCTTTGGTTTTAATCGTTTCCAACTGAAAGACTTTGGGTTCAATCGGAGCGGGAGAAGACTTCACTCGGATGCTATAGCCGCCATTGTTGACTTTAACGGCTTCAAATGGGTGACTTTGCAATAAAAGGTTTAAGGCATCATCAACAGCATAATTCCCTTTAAGCGCTTTGCTTTTTGTTTTTGAAAGGCTCGCATTATCGTAGCTAATGGTCGTACCCGTTTGAATCGCAAGTTGCTTAATGGCCTGATCAAGTGTGCTTTGATTAATTGAAATGCGATAAGTTTGCGCAGCGTAAGCAGAAGTTGTGGTAAGCGCCGTGACCACCAATGGCGTACTCCACAGCACTGCACGTATAGCCAAAGCCAATTTACTTTTTGCTTGATAATCCTTCATGTGGTCTTCTCGACAGAGAGTGTATTTCTCTATAAGTCGAACCAGATCAAAAAAAGGGTCATGTTTTTTTATCTTTTTTTTATATTTAACAGATAAGGACTGTAATAGGTCAGTTCAAGTTGATGGCCATAGGCCAAAGTTTCTAAGCTTTGCTCAGGATTTTTTAGAGAAAACACGCCAGAAATCTTAATATCTTTCAATTCTGGGTCGAGGTGGTAGGTTCCTTTTTTATAGCGGAATAGTTCATCCAACACTTTTTGAAGTGGCCATTGATCTACGACCAAAAGTTGTTGGGTCCAATACGGTTGATCGTTATCGAGAGGAAGAGACTTTGAAATATATTTTTCGTCAAAAAAAGCACGCCGACCTTGTTTTAATATCTGCCGTTTAGATGAGTTCTCTGGCTCAATGGCTACCGCATGTTTATAGACTTTAACTTTTGTTTGTTCGCTATTTTCTTGTCTCACTGAAAATTGAGTACCTAAGGCTTCTACTGAACCATTCTTGGTTTCGACAATAAATGGCCGATGCTGAGCATCCTTTGCCGTTTCAATATAAATTTCCCCATCAATCAGTTTTATTTGACGTGTCTCTTGCGTGAAATTTACATCGACATAGCAATTACTTGCCAAGACCAGTTGTGAACCATCTTTTAACGATACTTTTTTAATTTCACCCACTTTGGTGTGGTAGTCCGACTGCCATTTTTCCCAAGGTATGAAATAGGCAGACAAGCCAACGATGACTAAACCTGAAAGGCTTAACAGCATATTACGTTTTGCAGCGAGATTAAATTTTTGATTGGACTGGACTAACGCTTCTGAAGGGAAGCTGCCTGCAAGGTTTGATAAACCGTGGCTAAATTTTTCCATTTGCAGGAGTGCTAATTGATGTTCTTTTTTTTCAGCTTTCCATTGCTCAAACTGTTGCTGCTGTAACGCTGTCATTTCCCCTGAATGCAAAAGTACCAACCAATCTGCGGCTGCATCTAAAACATGATGAGGGATTTTCGTAATATCTGACATAGGGTAGCAATTTAAGCGCGTTTAACGGGTTTAATTATAAAGGTCTATACATGCTAAAAAAGCTTGTTTCATATCTCTTTTTACCGTGGCCTCAGAAATATTGATTTTTTCACTAATTTCTCGATAAGTCATGCCGTCTAGTTGCGACATCAAAAACACTTGAGCTGTTCGGGTAGGGAGTTTTTCTAAAATTAAATGAACCTGATACAAGGTTTCTTGAATATAAACTTCATGTTCGGCAGAGGGATAATATTCTTCTGGAAGATGTTGTAGGGCATCGAGATAGAGATTTTCAATATGTTGACGGCGCCAATGGTCAATAATGACATGCTTGGCGATCCCCATTAGCCATGCTTGCGGCTCTTTAATTTGTTTAAAACTATATTCACTTTTTAAAGCACGATAAAACACTTCCTGACTCAGGTCTTCAGATTGATGATGGTGCTGAAGTTTATGTTTAAACCATGACAAGAGCGTGGTTTGCTGAGAACGGTAAATTTGGCTAAACCATACTTGTTTATCTACATTCAGGTTCATAGCAGAGGAGCCCACAAATTGGTAATGAGTAGCACAATTAAACAAACATTTAAGATATTCTTAAATAGTAATGATAATTATTATTAATATCAATCATTGAAACGATATATTCTAAAAATGGTAATGTTCTAATTTTTCACTATTTAAAGCCTGTACCTTCGTCGCTGAGGCATGTATCGTTAGGGAATAATACTTTAAAATTATAGGGTGATTGAAAAAGCAACATCATTCAATTAAACAACTGGACTGTACCACCACAATTAAAACAACACCGATCTCAATTCGAATCATATAAAGAACAAGGGAATAAAACATGAAGTTTTATTGGTGAATATTGAAAAGGAAAATCAATGATCAAGATGGGGGTCTATGAAGAAATATTTTACGGTTGATTTATTTATGATAGCTTCGTCTTACTTTAAAAAACGTCAGAAAAATTACCGCGCCGTAAAGGATCAGCAGCTTACAATCGCAGCAAAAGCGAATATCTTTATTTGCATTATTTTTTGCTTGTTTTGGACCATATATTTCGCATTTTCTCAAATGTGGTTGATTGTTGGTATGGACATCTTTTTTACACTGATCTCCATATTTAGCCTTTTTCTCATTTATATAAACCGTGTTTCAGCGGGCATTCTTTTATCTCAAGTCGTTTTGCTTGTTTTTCCAGTCATTTTTTGCTTATTTTTTGATGTAGCTACAAGTGACCGTCCGCAGGTGGCTCAATTGTTTTTACCTGCTGGGGCGATATTGGGGTATTTAAATTACCGTAGAAATCCAAGCTTTTTACAAATTGTTTTAATTCTATTGTCGATCGGGTGCTTTATATTTTTTAGTGGCAGCTCTTTTAATCTTGATAGCGCTATACCTTTGCCCGAAGATATTCGTGACCATGGTGGATGGATTGCAACTTGTGTCGCTACACTCATGATTTGTATTTCAATTTACACCATGCAATTAGAGATACAAACAGAAAATACCATGGTGCAAGACTTACGCTTAGCAATGGCTAAAGAACAATTTGAGCTTTTTTATCAACCGCAAATCAATGCTTCTGAAACACTAATTGGCGCAGAAGCTTTATTACGATGGCAACATCCTGTTTTAGGTTATGTTCCCACAAAAGATTTTATTCCCGCGGCTCAAACTTTTGGGTTAATGCCAGAGATTGGGGAGTGGGTATTGGCTCAAGCCTGCAAAGTTTTAAAAGATTGGAGTAAAAAAGACGAGACCAAAGATCTTACGCTTTCAATCAATATTAGTGCTGATCACTTTATGCAACCAAACTTTGAGCAGAGTGTGATCGGACTGATTCAGCAGTATGAGATAAATCCATCTCGACTCATATTAGAAATCACTGAAAATATTGCTTTAACGAATTGTGTAAGCATGATTGAAAAAATGCATTTCTTGTCTAAAAATGGAATTCAGCTTTCTCTTGATGATTTTGGTACAGGTTATTCATCTTTAAGCTATTTACAGAAGATGCCCATTAGACAAATCAAGATTGATCGTAGCTTTGTACAAGCAGCTTTGGATGATAAACGCAGTAATAAATTAGTCACTGGTATTATTAAAATTGGACTAGATTTGAACCTACAAGTGTTAGTAGAGGGGATTGAAACTGCTGAACAGTTTAGCGCTTTTAAAAACAATGGCTGCACGGAGTTTCAAGGCTATTTATGGGGATGTCCAATGCCATTAAATGATTTTCTTAAAGAATTGCCGCATTTCAGTAAATAAGCAAAATGGCTATTTCAGCCTTTAACAGACAAATATGGAACGTAAAAAAGAGAAATTACATTATTTAGAAAAATTTAAATTAACTGGTGATATGTAATAACAACTAAACATTAATGATGAAAGATACGGATATTTATTAAACGGGTTACATCATGTCAAGCTTTAAAATAAATACACTTTTACTTTCTCTTATCTCTTGTTCGGTCTTTTTTACGGGTTGTAATGACAGTAACTCTTCTGATGATAATTCTGCAGCAAATCAAGAAATACCAGCAGCGCCAAAGGGCGTAGGATATGAAGATACCGCTCCTGTACCATCAAATATCACCACCATGGTAGATTCATGGATGACCAATCAACGTGGCGATGCAAGATATGCAACGGTTGAAACAAATGCTGGTGTACGTGTGCTGAGTGGCTTTTTAGATGTATGGACGCCCTCAAGCTTATTTGTAGATGCAGGCCAATCTGCGGAGGCAAAAGACGGCTTTCCGGCAGTAGTCGCATCAAACTGGACAGGTTTACCGGGTGACAGTACGGACGGTATAAAAAAGAATGCAGATGTATTGAACTACAACATTAATTATTCAATTCAGACGACTCATAAACGTACAGACGAAGAAGCTATACGTGCCTATTTAGATGATAGACGCGGAAAAAGCTATAGTGTCACGACAGGGATGGGAGCATTAACCGATCCGTGGCGAAAACTCACTGGGCAGACCACCACAATCAATTCAGTACCAGCCGATGCCGCACAAGTAAAATATGATGACAAAGGAAATAATAGTGGACTAACCACGGCCGATGGAAACGCCAACTTTGGAAAAGTCGTTGAATTTGTTCAAGCGATGGGGAATAACTCTTCGACAGAGTCTGCAAAACGTTTTTATAAATATGCTCGCCCGTGGCGTTGGAGTTCTGAAGTTATTGTAGTGCCTAGTTTAGAGTCTGCAAAAAGTAGTACGCCTGCAACTGACGGTGGATTCCCAAGTGGACACACAGCTGAAGCTGGTCGAAATGCAATTGCGATGGCGTATTTAGTACCCCAACGTTATCAGGAACTAATCGCTCGTGGTTTAGATTTGGGTGATTCACGTATTATTGCGGGAATGCATTCAGCGATGGACGTGATTGGTGGACGACTTCAATCAATTGCCGCAGATGTTGCAAACTTAAATGCCATGACTGTAGAGCAACGAAAAGAAGCTTATTTACAAGCTCAAACACAGCTTATGAAAGAAACCAATAGCTCAACGTTTGAATCATTTTATGGTTTGTCTAAAACACCGTATGATGCTAATGACCGTTTTGCCGATATTGAAAAATTAAAACAGCAGGTCAATCACTGGATGACCTATGGTTTTAACCAAATTGGCGATAAAACAAAAATAGCCACCGTGCCTAAAGGAGCCGAAGTTTTATTAGAAACCCGACTTCCTTATTTAACTGCCGATCAGCGCCGAGTAGTTCTAAAATCGACTGCGCTTGCTTCGGGGTATCCTGTCATGGACGACGTAGAAGGTTATGGCCGCTTAAACCTGTTTAGAGCGGGCGCAGGTTATGGCAGCTTTGATGGTGACGTAAATCTGACCATGGATGCAAGTTTAGGTGGCTTTAGCCAATATGACCAATGGAGTAATGATATTACGGGTGCGGGTAAACTGACCAAATCAAGCACGGGAACTTTAGCCCTTACAGGAAATAACGCGTTTACTGGTGGTATTGATTTAAAGCAAGGTGGTTTAGAAATATTGTCTGAGCATGGTGCTGGTCAAGGCGATATTTATATGCATGAAAATAGCCTATTAAAAACCAACTCAGCAAAAACAGTTAACATTGCGGGTAATTTAACTCAGCTTGCAGAAACGACATTCAACATCACGTTTAAATCGAATGTACTTCCAGCAGTTCAGGTGGCAAATACCCTGACTTTAAATGGAACATTGCAGCTCGTTACAAAAGACAATTTAGCATCAGGCACTTATACGGTGTTATCAGCTAAAAAAGTCCAAGGCACCTACAAAAAAGTGACACTGAATGGCAAGGATATTACGCCAATCTATCAAAATAATAGCGTTAAGTTCACGGTCTCATAAGCGTAACTCGGATAACCAATATCCATAGTTAAAATTTAATTGGGCCACTCCAGAAGTGTAATTAAACAATTTTGAAGAGTGGCCCGACTAAGCAATATGTTTAAATAATCGAAAAATCTATCTACATACGAATTTTGCTATAGATAGATTTTACATTCTCGGGGCGAATGGCCAACATGTGAATCGCACCGTGAATCATTCCTTCTAACAAATGAAAGTTCACCTGAATACCGGCATCCCACAATTTTTGAGCATATCTTTCACCGTCATCGCGAACGGGATCATATTCACAAATAAAAATGGTCGCATCCGGCAATCCATCTAAAGACTGAGCGAGTAACGGGCTTACAAGTTCATTCTGTTTTTCACTTTCATACGGCACATATTGATCCCAGCAATAAACCATTGTGGATGACTCCAAACCATAACCTTCTGCGTATTGGCTATAAGAATTGCTACTCATGGTTGCATCTAAGGCGGGGTAGAACAGAAGTTGATGGCTCACCTTAATTTCTGGATGTTGTTTTGCCATGAGACATGTGGCCGCAGCTATATTTGCGCCGGCACTATCTCCACCTACAGCAATACGGTTGGGATCAATTCCAAATATTGAAGCATTCTCGCTGATATAACGGAAGGCCGTAAAAAAATCATTTAAAGGTGTTGGGAACTTAAACTCTGGAGCCAATCGATAGTCCACAGAAAACACAACCAGTTGAGTGGATTCTGCTAATAACCGACACGAGCGGTCCCATGCATCTAAACTTCCCAGACACCAGCCTCCACCATGAGCAAAAACTAAAGCGGGCCGTTGCTCAGTGTTTTCAAGGGAATGGGGAACATAAACACGAACCTCAATTTCCATATCATCTGAAACAGCCACATGAAAACTTTGCTGATAGCTTGCATCATGATGAATGCCTTGCTGATCAATAATGTCTTTATTTACTTGTTCCCTTAGCTCTTGCAACGAGTTTACAGCCTGTGTGGTTGGTCTGGACTTAAGCCAGCTTTCAATTTCAGCAAGTAGAGGCATAGCTTTTTTCCTGCTGCAAGAAATCTAAAATGAGAGAACTAAATGTTTCTGACTGTTCTTCCATAATGAAATGACCGCAGTCTTTTACAATCGCACTGGTTAAATGCGGTGAAACCTTTTTCATGGTTTCATAAGGTGCATTGTCTGTGGCATGTTCAGCGCCTATTGCTAAAACTGGCATGTCTAAGCTTTTAGTTTCTCTGATTTTATTTTGACGAATGGTCTCTGGAATAGAACGGTAATAATTAAAACCCGCCGTTAATCGACCCGGAATTTTATAGGCTTCAATATAAGTTTCAATCGCCACTTTATCTTTGTGCCACGACCATTTATCAAACATATAATTTAAATAAGTATCTTCACGGCCTGCGATTAAAGCTTCGGGTAAATCTAAGGTCTGGTTAAACATGAAATGCCAAAGAAAGATATTTTCACTCGGCTCAACAAAAATAGGAGGTGCGGGCGCTAAACCGGGAATCACTGCTTCTGTTACCGCAAGACGAGTCACTGACTCAGGAAAGTCAGATGCAAGCGCATAGGCAACCCACATGCCAATGTCGTGACCAACAACCGAATAAGTTGGATATTCAAGTTCAGTCATAAGCATCGATAGAATTTTAGCAATACGCCCCGTATCGTAACTTCCCTCCAGTGGAGCTGAATTTCCGGTCCCGGGTAAATCAACAGCGATTGCTCGATAACCCTGTTTTGCCAGTTCAACCATGACCTTGTGCCACGCGTACCATGTTTGCGGCCAGCCCGGAATCAGTAATACAACTGGACCTTCCCCTAAGGTGACGTAGTGTAATTTTTTACTTTCGATGTGAGTGTAATGATGATGGAATTCGTTATGTGAGTTTTCATTGAATAATTGAGTTTTCATTTTGAGTTCTCTTACGATTCCTTAAATACCTAATAACTGATTAATTTGAGTCTGATTCACAGGGGCAGCAGCAAAGTCATCAAACACTTTATCGGTGACATGAATAATATTTTGCTTAATAAACTCGGCACCTTCGCGTGCGCCATCATCTTTATTTTTCAGGCAGCATTCCCACTCCAACGTTGCCCAGCCTTCGTAGTCGTAATGCGCTAACTTGGAAAAAATCGCTTTAAAGTCAACTTGACCATCACCCGTAGAACGGAATCGAGCTGCTCGATTTCCCCAGCTTTGATAGCCGCTGTACATCCCTTGGCGGCCTGTTGGATTAAATTCGGCATCTTTAACATGAAACATGCGAATGAAATCTTTATAGATATCGATATATTCCACATAGTTCAGTTGCTGCAAAACAAAATGGCTTGGGTCAAAAAGAATATGGCAACGTGGGTGGTTATGAGTTCGCTCTAAAAACATTTCAAATGTAATGCCGTCATGCAAATCTTCACCGGGGTGAATTTCATAGCAAAGGTTGACGTCTTGTTCATCACAAGCATTCAAAATAGGAAGCCAGCGACGCGCTAATTCATCAAAAGCCGTTTCGATGAGTCCTGACGGTCTTTGAGGAAATGGAAATACATAAGGCCACGCCAAAGAGCCTGAAAATGTCCCCATGTCTTTAAGACCTAAACGGGCAGATGCTTGAATTGAAGCGAGCATTTGCTGTTTTGCCCACTCGGTTCTAGCTGATGAATTGCCATGCAAATGAGATGGGGCAAAGTTATCGCACATTGAGTCATAAGCAGGATGCACAGCCATTAACTGTCCAAAGATATGAGTCGTTAACTCACTGATTTTTAAGCCATGATTATTTAAAGTACCTAATATTTCATCGCAATAATCTTGGCTTTCTGCTGCCAAATTGACATCAAATAAACGCTTATCCCAAGCAGGTAGTTGTACCGCTTCAAAGCCTTGGTTTGCTACCCAAGCAGCAATATCTTCTAGACGGTTAAAAGGGAAAACATCATCGCTAAATTGAGCAAGATGAATACTAGGGCCTTTGATGGTTTTCATAATAAAACCTAATTAGTTGTCGATCGACAAACAATAGGCTGAATTTTGGATAAAAACAACTTTTTATTTGAAAATCAAAACAAAACGGGACTATTTTGAATAAATCTCATTGATTTATTTGTGAAAATATTTTTTTCGAATAATAATGAAAAGACGTACTAAATTTGATGAAGGGTCATTATGGCTGGCAGACCAAGAGAGTTTGATCGAGAAGAAGCCCTCGTAAAAGCGAGAGATTTTTTCTGGCTTCACGGCTATGAAGGCACATCAATGTCAGATTTAGTTGAAGTTTTGGGGATTGCCTCAGCTCGAATTTATAAAGCATTTGGTTCTAAAGAGGCTCTGTTTAGAGAGGCCGTAAATCACTATGAAAAGAACGAAGGTAATTTCGCGCTAAACGCTTTAAAGCAAAAAAATATTAAGGATGCCATCAGCCAATTATTCCAAGATGCGCTAGCACTTTACACGCAAGCCAACCATTCCTATGGGTGCATGGTTGTGTCTGCAGCGAGTGTGCTAGGCGAAGAAAATCAAGCTGTTTTAGACTGGATGAAAGCACAGCGTATTACACGGGGCCAAAGTCTGGTCGATCGATTTGTTCAAGCAAAATCAGATGGTCAATTGGTTGCAGAGGCTGACCCTAAAACCTTAGGGCAATATTACGCGCTCGTTCTCCATGGATTATCTGTTCAAGCAAGAGATGGATATTCGCAAGAAGAGCTTTCTCAAGTGATTAATTTTGCATTAAAAAATCTAGATCAATATGTTGTGAGTGTTTAGTGAATTGAGGTTTAAAAGTTAACAGGAATCTCATAGGTTACAAATTCGTATTTGGGACCTGTAGATTTTGAAACTACTTTGCCTCCCAGAGATTCAGCAATTTTTCGACTTGGATAATTCTCTTCAGCGACTGGATAAATAAAATATTCAGGTTTAACAAAGTCGACTGCCCACTTAGCGACTCCTGATACAGCTTCTTTTCCATAACCATGATAATGATAATCTTCGCGTATCCAGATTCCTAACTCTGGATGAGGAGTTTGCATACGATGTAGACCAACAAGACCTACAAATATTTGAGAATGTGCCTCTCTTATAACAAATATAATTTCAGATTCAGCTTTGAAGTTTTTTAACCAACCATTCCAAGTTTGATCAAACTCATGTCTTGGTTGAGGGCCCCACGCCATATAGCGTGTCAGGGTAGGGGTAATACAGTTGAATGTTTCATCGGCATCTTCTGCTGAAAATGGTTTTAGATTAAGCCTTTGAGTAGAAATGCTCACTTCATGCAGATTCATAACCATCCTTATATAAATTACTTAAGTTTAATTGTTATCAAAAATATATTATTAATACTAGAGTTAGAATAACTAATAAACCATGACCAATAATAGCTATAAAAAATTTTAGTTTTGAATGGTAAAAATAGAGGAACACATTCATGAGCTATCCATAAAATGTGTTTAAACTTACTGATGGTATACTTTATTGGAATAGACAAAGATGGGATAAAATAGTGTCTTACGCATGTCTATGTTGTGGTTATCTTACATTTGATGACTTAGCCTATGATTCGTTTGAAATCTGTCCAATTTGTTTTTGGGAAGATGATAATGTTCAGAATGAAGATCCTGATTATATGGGTGGGGCAAATGGCATTAGCTTAAATATGGCTAAACAAAATTTTCAATTATTTGGAGCAATAAAAAAAGAATTGATACCGTATGTCCGTAAACCTCTTGAAGAGGAAATACCTTGATAAATAAATATACTTGTATAAATGGGTTGGAATAAAATTACATATTTACATCCTTTGTAATAAGGTTTTATCAATTTATTGGAAATTCTTAAAGCAGAAAAATAGCCATTTGTCTTTATTTTAGTGTTTTATAAACCCCAATTTAACAATAGATTTTAATTATTTATCTTTACTTTTTAATGATCTATTTTAATACGATTGTCATTTCGTGTGCTTGACTGAAAGAGGGTTGAATACTATTCTTTGCCTGCTGGCCTACATTGCCAGTCGGTTTTAGCAGACCGTATACGACCGCATCAGAATTTATCCCTTCTGAGGGATAGTCTTATGCGTAGACTCCTCGTCTCCTCCCGTAGCGGTAGGACGGGAGAGGGACACCTTCGGGTGTGCTGGTTGTCGTACCAGTCTGCTAACCCTCTTTCGTTCTGCCACCATAATTCTAATGTCTTGGCAGAACTCCAAATAAAAAGGAGTTGGCTTTGCACATTCATTATTTCTTGGCAGCCTTTGCCAAAAGCTATATCGACACAACTTAAACTTTTAAAGCAGTTTGATCGCCGTAAGGTTTTCAGGCTTTAAATTATTTCGTCTAAAAACTTAATCAACAATAAAACTTGAGATGTGCCACGCACAGTCTTTATGGGCTTTGCTATGCCTTTTTTCTCCCAAAAAACGGCAGCGGTTTTTATATCTCATTTGTATACAACAATAATTTTCTATAACGGTAAAACTATGCCACATTCAGATCTTCCATTTCGTGCTTTAAGCGTGCTTCACACTTCAAGATTTCTCTTTAATAAATACGGCTTTCATAACGTCGGGGTAGACCGAATTATCGAGTCGGCAAAAGTGCCCAAAGCTACTTTTTATAACTACTTTCATTCAAAAGAACGTCTCATTGAAATGAGCCTAACCTTTCAGAAAGATGGCCTGAAGCAAGAGGTAATTTCAATTATCCATGTTCAAAAAGAATTAACCCTAGTTGAAAAACTGCGCAAGATTTACTTTTTGCATGCCGACTTAGAAGGGCTTTATCATTTGCCGTTTAAAGCCATTTTTGAAATTGCGAAAACACATCCAAAGGCTTATCAGACCGTAATTGACTATCGGAACTGGTTCATTAATGAAATCTATAATTTGCTTTTAACAACTAATGAAAATGCTTCAAAACAAGATGCACACATGTTTTTGTTTGTGATTGATGGGGCAATGGTTCAGCTTCTAGACCCCAATAAACCAGATGAAAGAAAGCGGTTGCTTGAATATTTTTTGTTGGGGTTTGGGTGAGGGAACTATTATAAGTTTATTGATCATAAACTCTGTGTAATGATTAGAAGTTATCTACTAACTTCTGTTTAAATTTTTGTATGAGTGAAGAGTTATTTTCAGCAATTGCTACTTTAAAAGGTGCACAAATTCAGGCTAATTACACATTAATTGCTTCATGTATTGGAGCTATCGGTATTGTAGTTGGTATTTTACTTTCTTGGTATACAGCATTACATTTGCAAAAAGTATCTCGATTAGCAGAAACTAGGAAAAATGTATATTTAGAGTTTGCAGAATCATATTCTTTATTATTATCAGGTTTGCAAGTATTGCAAATTGAAAAGCATTCTTTCCAAAGTGAGTTGTGGAAAAGAATAATGGCTTTTTCTACAAATCTTGATAAAGTTATATTTGTATGTGATACAAGAACAAAGAAGGAAGTTGTTGATTTTGTTAATTTAATATTGCCAAGAATTGAGTTTTTAATGTTTGAGCTTACGGGGTACTTCGATTTATCTCAAGAACTAGAAAACTTAGTAAAGAGACATAGTGATAGCTTGGATAATTTAAATATTTTATATCATAAACTGGATGAGTTGCGTATTAATAATCTTCAAGATGAGCGAGAAGAAAATATATTTAAGTTGATAGAATTTAAAATTGAGGATGCAGGAAAACTTATGCAACCGATTATTGATAAAGAAGAAGAATTTGAAGAAAAAAATAATAAAATAACTGGAATTATTAAAGAGTTTACTGAAGATTTAAATAAGGGCATAAGTAATGTTATGTATTTATTGCGATCAGAAATCGGTGCTAAGACAGATATTAAGCTAGATAAAAGTATATCAATAGTCAAGAGAGTTTAATGTTGAGATTAGAGATAATGTTAGTTAAATTAGCAACTTATTTGGTTTGAAGATTAGAACGTGAGTGATGAAATGATACTATCAAATGAGGTATTAAAAGGTGAAACATCAATAATAGTAAAATATAGTTATGGCCTCTAAAAACTTTCTGTCTACTATTGCACTGAAAAGTAAGGAGAACAAAGGAAGTATAGCTATATGTTCCATTCTTTTTATTATTCCTTTATTTGTATTTCCTGCCTATCCTAAAAACGAATGGCAGTATGAGCTATATCAATACATCACACAAACTATGCATGTGACTGTTGGTACGAAAGGCCCATTACCGTTTTTTACGATTCTTTATAGTCTTTATATAACCATAGTCATGTTCTTTGTTGGTTGTGTTATCTGCTTTTTTTTTATTAAAAAATATGGGGTTAATAAAGCTTATCAAGAGGAAATTTATAAAATATTTTTTAAAGCCGAATTTGAATCTTCAAAAAAATACCCTTGGTTAGAGAAACCTTTAATCAAAAAGACATTAGTCTCAAGTTTATTTGCCCTATGTTTTATTATCGGAATTTTTCACTTTATTGAGGATGATATTACTCAGCAGAGACCCAGACGTAGAGGTGGACTTATAGTACTTGGGTATAATTACAGAGTGGGGGTGATGATATGGGAAATCATCATAACTGTATTTAGTATATTTCCTATTTTTTATTTTGGTCTTTTATTTCTATATATCATTAATTATTTTTTCCGCGGGTTAGGTACAGGTAAGGTGGCTATCCCTATGTCTGTGCCAAGCAAAAAACAAAAGCGAAGTAAAAGAATTTTAAATAAGAATAAGTAGAGTGTTTTAGTCCCATACTTATTCATAACAAAAGTCATATATTTCCATATGGCTTTCTTTAAGACTGAAAAATACTTTTAAGCAGCGCTATGATTTTTGCGATATCAGGATTTTCTATACGGTAATACAGCGTTTGTGATTCACGACGATACGCAACTAGTCCTTCCTCACGCATTTTTGCAAGATGCTGAGAAAGAGAGGATTGGCTAAGAGAAACTCTTTTAGATCCTAACAAACCAGATGAAAGAGAGCGGTTGCTTGAATATTTTTTGTTGGGGGTTGGGTGATGAGTTTGTCACTAAATTTTAACTTGATATTTAACAAAGCTAATTTTAGAATCCGCCCAACAAATTTTTAGGAGCTTCATTGTGAGTACTTGTTCGAGTGACACTAGTCGATCGGTAATAGTCTAAGTATCCACTGAAGTCCTAACAGACCTCTTTTTGTGGATGCAAGAAGAGGTTTTTTATTTCCATCTTTTCATTTCTATTATTAGCCCATGATTTAATCATGACGGGTTGCAGTACTCGCATATGCTCCATAACTTATGGGAGTGATGCCAGTGGTATTTACTTTAAAGAAACGCTCACTTATTTTTGGTTTCTGTTTATTGGCTTTATCTAACGCTAGCCATAGTGGACGACCTATGGTTGTTGACGATGCAGCTCTTGTTTCTCCAAAAACCTGTCAACTCGAAACATGGATGCAGCATAATCCTGACAACAAAGAATATTGGGCAATGCCTGCCTGTAATTTTGGTGGCAATTTTGAGTTTGCTGTAGGGCTGGGAAGAGTAAACGATGATACTGAGCACGTCAGCTATGCAACCTTACAAGGTAAAACCTTATTAAAGCCTTTAGAAACCAATGATTGGGGAGTTGGTTTTTCTTTTGGCACTCAAATGAATACTAAAGATTCTTCTAAGAAAGATTGGACTGTTAACGTTCCATTAAGTGTTTCTACTTTCGATGATAAATTTTTAATCCATGCCAACCTTGGTTGGTTACGTGAAAATACCACGCATAAAAACCAGACCACGTGGGGAATTGGAACCGAAACACAACTTACTCATCCATTAACGCTCACTGCCGAAGTATATGGTAATGACCGAAACGACTCCTTTTACCAGACAGGTTTTAGATACATGGTCTATAAAGACTTTATTCAATTAGATGCAAGTTATGGCAATCAAATTTCTCATCACGATAATGCATTTTTCTCTGTCGGATTTGTTTTTCTAACAAAGCCATTTTTACCTTGATGATTAGAAATCTCTTTATCTATCAAAAAATCTGACAGATTCTAATTTTTGATATCAGATAAATACATTTATCCTAATTGGACTTGAGCACATCCTTTTGAAGTGTTCCTCTTTTGATTAGTTTTTTAGGTATTTAAAAAATGAATAAAATGCATGTAAGTTTAGCGGTAATTATTGGTTTAATTGTTGGTGGAGTAATCGGCGCTCTAGGTTACTCTAAAACTGCTGCGCGTTATGACGCGATGACCGCAGCATGTGTAATGGTAAACCAAGCTGTTGAACATGACATCTTGAAACCAGAACAAGTGAAAGAGCTTGGTGAGCTAACAGGACAAAGCCTTAAAAAAGATTACAAGTCAGTTGCATCCAAATTCAAATTCTCTGAAAAGCAATTAGGTAATGCATCTGAAGGTTCTAATTGTAGTCAGTTTATTGTTGGGGTAAATGCCGCACAATAACAATCAAGAAGCCCACAGTAAGTGGGCTTTTTTATAATGTTCAGTTAGGGCAGCTACAATATTAACTGAACATATCATTTATAGACTGCTATAATAATGATCAATTTAAAATCTAAAATATAAGCTTGCCTAAAGGCAGGCTTTTTGTATGTGTAAACAAGTCTGCTAGGAAATATGAAACGCTATTTAAAACAAACTGAATCCACTACGGCTAATTGGACAACAGAGCAAGACTGCTTCTTGATCGAAAATAATTCTCTCTCAATTTACGAACTCACAGAACACTTGCCTTTTTCTGAGGAAGAAATAAGAGTGCGTAGATCTGTTTTGGGTTTGATGCGACGTGATAAACAGATGAAAACATATTAATTTTACCAATTGGTATAAAATAATATGAAAGTAAATGTTTCTAATTATCTCTATTCAACCATTCATTTTGTGGATGAGTTATCAAAACCATAATTTTTTTAGGTGTTTTTTAGGCTTTCTTTACATAAGATGTTAATTACTTACAAACCACACCAATAAGATTACCTTTGCTTACATTTCTTTGAGCATAATCAAAGTCATAAAAGATTTTTAGATCAGCACTTTATAACAATAGTACGGAGAGAGGTTAATGCCAAAGTATTTAGCTGTAGCCGAAAAGGTTTATAAAAATATTAAAAAAGATAGCTTATTCACTGATGACATTACTCAGAATCTCAACTGTTTAATTAGTCAGATTCGAAAAGCGATCAAGGGTACTGAGTTTAAGCTCAAGTTCAACTATATAGATTTTGAAGAGAACTTAACCAAACCTTTAAGTGAATGCAAAGTTAAAATTGACCTAAGTGTCATGCCAAAATTTGCAAATGAAGGAGAGTATCTTCTTTGGTTAGCAGGTTTTATTGAAAGAATTACGGAAGGTGGAAAACCTAAATTGCCACCAATTTCGCAATTTCTTCCACCAGGTTTTAAGATGTCGAAAGATGCATTTCCTGTATCTGTAGCTCCTCAAAAAGAAGAGCATGCAGACTTGATTATCAATTATTTTAAATCTGAAGATTTTACTAAAACCAATAAAACTCCTTCATAAAAAGAATGTAGAAGTGACGGTCCACCACACTTCTATATACTGCTGGGTTAACTTCAGCGACCGCCTTCTGGGGCGGTTTTTTTTGTCTTAATCCCATCCTAACTAACTTTTAACATTGTCTAAATTTAGATTTTAGAAAATTTTAAATGTATACAAATGTGCAAATATCTATTGAATCATAATAGATAACAATCTCTTAGAGATATTTGTTAATAAAGAAAAATATACGGTTTTCACATAAGCAATGTGTCAAGTAACGCAATTAAACATTTAGCTGTTCATAATCTTTAAAAAAAGGGGAATATAAATAATATGAACGAAAATGCCGAGCTAATTAAATACATAGATGTTGCTGAAAATGTATATGAACGTATTTATGAAAATAACCAAGTTTCAAATAACTTGATTGTTAACCTCAATCGAATTATGGCTGAAATCAAAAAGCAAGCCGAAGAAAAGGATCTAAAATTAAAGTATAACTCTATCGATTTTGAATATTGCCTGAGTTTGCCTTTAGCAGATAGAGATATAAAAGTTGATTTAAGTTTGATTCCTCATTTTGAACATCGTGATGAATGCATTTTATGGCTAACCAATTTTATTGGAAAAATTAGTGTGCAAAAAAAGATGATGAGGCAAAAACTAAATTATCATTAAAATGAATTAGATTTTAAATTCATGAACGAACCGTCTTTAGACGGTTTTTTGTGGGTGAAATATATAATATGATTTACCACAGATTGACATTCCATAATTAGAAAATGATATAGAGCGCTTTAAAATGAAAAAGCTTGTAATGACTTTTGCTGTATTAATTCAACTATCGACCTATAGCGTAGCCAATGATTCTACGGGCTATGTCGGTACGGGTGGAATTCAATATCTCAAAAATTCGCAGATTGCCATGCAAAGCGAAGATCTATTTATTAGTAAAAAACTGATTAAGGTCGATTACCTCTATAAAAACCTAAGCAATAAAGAGGTCACTGAAACCATTTTATTTCCCTTACCGCGCATTGATAATTTTTTTGAGTCTGATTTTGCCCATACCGAAGAACTTCTAAAAAGTTTTAAGATAGTGGTGGATGGGAAAAATATAAAACCGGAAATGCATGTCAGAACGTTTATTCAAAAAGATGAAAAATCATCGCTAATTGATGCAACAGATGAGTTTAAGCAATGCGGTTTTAGTGAAAAAGATATGCTCAACCCGTGGCTGCGTAATAACTATGATTATGAGTATTATGTAGATAAGCTAAAGCAATGTAATAAACCACAAATACAGAAAATTTTAGCTAATTTTAAAAAAGATGATGTAATCCCGTGGTCATCTCAAGTGATCTATAGTTGGAAGCAAACCTTTAAAGCCAATAGTTTGACTAAAATTCACCATGAATATAAACCTTTGGTGGGTGGTTCTGTTGCTTTATATCCCGAGGAAGATAGCCGACAATTTTGTATGGATAAGCAATTTAAGCAGGGCTTAAAAAAAGCCCGTGCAGAAAATTCACCATTTAGTGCTTTGGGCTATATTTTGACGACAGGTGCAAATTGGGCAAAGCCGATTGAAAACTTTAAGTTAACCATTGAGCGCGATAAAAATGAACTGGTTTCTTTTTGCTGGGATGGTCAAGTTAAAAAGATTAGTCCAACTCAATTTCAGATGACCAAAACCAAATTTGTACCCAAAAAAGACCTTGATATTATTTTTGTGAGAGTTAGATAATTTCATACAAGCTTCTGGTTTTACCAAATTGCCTCACTATTGATTGTGTGTCATGAGCTAAACATGGCACACAATAAGAAAAAGATACTCAATGTTGCCGCCATGAGGGTTCTTAACGTAATGATTAATTAGACAGTTTCTTTTTAATCCAATAATCTAAACTAAAATAACGGCCGCCTCCAAGAACAAGCAGTGCGAGAAGCATGACTAAATACGTAGTGGCAAACTCAATTCCATTATTTAAAATTACAAACGAACCATTGGAAGTGAGCCAGTCATAATTGCCGTAGGTTTGTAATATTTCGCGAGCCTTTTCTAACTTTTCAGCTGACTCCAAGACCTGCATGTTTGCAAAGGGTGCATTTGGATCAGCAATCGCTTGCCATCCATTTGGTAGATGTACCGTAAATATAGCAACCAACATCGTAATAATGAGGGGAATACTAATTAAGCGAGTAAAGAGGCCAAATGTTAATAATATTGCACCCGCGAGTTCAGTTGTTGTTGCAAGCAGGGCCATTAAATGCGGAAAGGGAAGTCCTAAACCTCCATCTGAGTTGCCAAACCACTCTACAATATCATTGAAGTGCATTAATTTATTTGTACCTGCCATCCAAAATATAGGAACTAAATACAATCTAAGAGCCAGAGCTGCGACGCCGTCCGCATGTTGTAGAGTTTTACCCAGTGTTTGATAATATTGAGATAAACCATAAATAAAATTCTTCATGATAATTTCACATCCGATGCGATTGAATATTAATTAGTCGGATAGGAACTGTATTTCTTACATAAAAAAAATTTTTATTTAAGGTGTAATAAAAAAGGATTTGGTCCGTCTAACTATACGTACAAATGTACAAACCGAGAATTTATCTTTAAAGGAATACTAAAATGAATAAACTCAACTCAATGACTTCAGTGGCGGCATTATTAGCACTATCAGTTGCTGGCGCTACACAAGTGGTAGCAGCAACCCATACAACAACCGAAGCACATGCAACCAAAGCAGCAGATGGAAAATGTGGTGAAGCAAAATGCGGAGCCAACAAAATGAAAAACCACGAAAAGTCTGCCGAAGCAAAATGTGGTGCAGATAAAAAAGCAGCGGACGGCAAGTGCGGTGCAGATAAAAAAGTCGCTGACGGTAAGTGCGGCGCTAAGTAAACAATCTGATCATGGATGATGTCGACCTTCTGGTAAGTGTCGGCATCATTTCCAAAAGGAGAAATCACCATGATGGATTTGTCAGGCGTAGGGCTGGGTTTAAGGCGTGATTTTATAGATTCGTTTTTAGATGCAAAAACATGTCCCGATTTTATCGAAGTTGCTCCTGAAAACTGGCTAGGTTTTGGTGGACGACATGCAAAATTACTCGCGCAGTGTGTTGAAAAAGCCCCATTAATTTGTCATGGCTTGTCATTGTCTATTGGCGGTCCTCATCCACTGAATCTTGAATTTATCAGCAAAATAAAAAGCTTTTTAGAACAATATGATGTCTCTATTTATTCTGAACATTTAAGTTATACAAATGATGGGGGCTATCTATATGATTTGTTGCCAATCCCCATGACTGAAGCTGCTGTTAAATATGTCGCTGAACGTATTTTACGTGTTCAAGATATTTTAGGAAGACGATTAGTCATAGAGAATGTTTCTACTTATTTAATGCCCAATGCTGAAATGAGTGAAGCGGAATTTATCCGTGAAGTTCTTCAATATGCAGACTGTGATTTACTTCTGGATGTAAATAATGTCTATGTCAACAGTATTAATCATGGCAGTGATGCGTTTGGATTTATTCGGGAGATGCCAAAAGAGAGAATCCGTTATTTACATATTGCTGGGCATGAACAAGTTCAGAAAAATTTATTAATTGATACGCATGGCGCAGAAGTTTGTGATCGCGTATGGGAACTATTGAGATATACCTATCAAGTATGTGGTGTGAAAGCAACTTTACTTGAGCGCGACTTTAATATTCCATCATGGCGAGAGCTAGAAGAGGAACTAGCCAAAATTAAAATAATTCAACAACAGGAGAGTGGCTATGAAGGAAAATCAAATATCCTTCCAAACCATGCAACAACAGTTTTGTGACTGGATTAGAGATCCTGATTTGGAATTACCTCAAGCTCTTCCTGCCGAACGAATGCATATTTATCGAGACTTGCTTTTTAATAATGTCAGCTCATTTATTGAGTTAGTTTATCCCGTAGCTCGTGCGATGTTGCCAGAATTAAAGTGGCAACAATTACTCTCGGAATTTTTTCAAAAAGCCCAGTGCCGCTCACCTTGGTATAATGATATTTCTCTGGAGTTTAGAGAGTATTTGACAGATCAGCAGCACCCGATATTGCAAGAATATCCTTGGTTGGCTGAGTTGTTGCAGTTTGAATGGCTTGAGTTGTATTTAGATACTGTTGAAATTGAAAAAATAGTCTTGCAGAAAAACTGTGATTGGCAGTTAACCACGAAGGTATGGGTATTGGTTTATCAATATCCCGTTTATACGTGGACAACTTTAATGACTCCAGAACAGGTCGAGTCTATGCCTGGAGCAATTATGGTCTGGCGAGATGAACAAGACAAAGTATGTATTGAACAGCTTTCGCCTTTGTTTGCTATGGTGATTGAACAGTTGACTCAAAATGTAAAGTTAACTGACCAAGATATTCATACACTCATTCAATCTGTACTCACTGATTTGTCTGAACATGATATTTATCTGCAGATTCAAGAACTAAAAGCACTTTTAACTCGAGTGCGATTGATTCAAGTTCCCCATGATTTTAAAGAGGTATAAGGATGACTTCAGCCGTGGCATCTGATCATGAAGAAATAGAAGATCAGTTGCATAATCCAGCCTTTTTACAAGACTTAAGACAGCAAATGATAAAATTTGCTTTTTTACAGCTTTCTTCTCTTCCTCAAGCTGAAGATGTGGTGCAAGAGGCATTAACGAGTGCTTTCCAGCATTTAGATTCATTTAAAGGGCGTGCTGCGTTTAAAACATGGGTGTTTGCCATTTTAAAAAATAAAATTATTGATATGATTCGGCAAAAATCGCGCTTGGTCGCAATGACTGAATTATTTAAAGATGAGGAAAGTGAACTGAGTATTGATGCACTGTTTGATGCTTCTGGACATTGGCATAAATATGAAGCGCCTCAAGCATGGCAAAGCCCTGAAGAAATGATGGAGCAGGCAGATTTTTGGATGATTTTTGAAGCTTGTTTAAATCATTTACCCGCCAAATATGCTCAAGTTTTTATGATGAGAGAGGTGATAGAGCTGAGTTCTAATGAGATTTGTAGCAAGTTGGAATTGTCTATCTCAAACTTTAATGTGTTGATGTATCGGAGTCGTACCCGACTACGTGAATGTTTAGAAAATAAATGGTTATTGAAGGAGGATTGTTCATGCTGACATGTCGACAAGCCACTCAACTGTTGTCTGAAAAGCAAGATAGACCATTGTTATTACGTGAGCAAAGTGGTTTACAACTGCATTTATTGGCGTGCCGCTCATGCCGCCGTTATTCAAAACAGATCAAAACAATTAGTCAGCTTTCTAAAGCATTTAAAAATTTGGATGGCTAATTTTATTTAAAAATTTATTTATTGCTAGCCTAATCACGCTAACAACTCCCATACTATAAAAGTAAAGGAGTTTTTTAAGACAGGATGAAACGTGAATTTAAAGAATCTTGAAGCATTTTATTGGGTTGTGACTTTAAAGAGCTTCAATAAGGCCGCGACTAAATTACAAACCACACAGCCTGCGGTCTCTCAAAAAATCACATCTCTTGAAAATGAATTAGGCTTTAAAGTTTTAGATCGAAGTTATCGGCAGCTTAAACCAACACACAAAGGTTTAACTTTATTTAAGTACGCCGAAAAATTTATGCGACTAGAGACAGATCTGGTGGCTGAACTGACTGAAAACCAGCACCTGACTGGTACCATTCGTTTAGGCGTTTCCGAAACTATTGTTTATACATGGTTGGTTGAATATATCGAAAAGGTTCAGCAAGAATTTCCAAAAATTTCAGTAGAAATTGTGGTGGACCTAACACCTAACTTACAAGAAGGTGTGCGTACAGGTGATTTGGACATGGCCTTTTTGTTGGGGCCAACGTTGGCTTTTGAATGTATTGAACAGGCATTGTGTGACTTTGAGCTGAGCTTTTTGGCTTCGCCGTCATTTAAGGGCTGTGTGGCTCAAATGTCTTTTAAAACTCTCATGTCTCATACCATTTTAACTTATCCAAAAATTACTTATCCCTATAAAGAATTGAAAGCCAGAATGAAAGAACAAGGGATTGATGAACCACTTTCAATTACCAGTTATTCATTGGCAACTCTGTTGCGTTTAGCTGAGCAAGGCTTAGGTATTGCTGTCGTGCCGACCTTAACCGCTTTAAAAGAAATTACTGATGGCCGACTAGAAATATTAAATACACCCATTCAGTTAAAGACCTTTCATTTTACCTCGATCTACATTCAAGGAAATGATGTTGCCTTGAAAGAAAAATTGACAGAGGTTGCCGTTAAAGTCTCGGAAAGTGCCATGAAAAGCCTCAATGAAAAAATCCAAAAATAAGCGCTGTTATTATTTTTTATAAAATATTTTTTCTTATTTTAAATAGGCTGCTTGCATGCAAAGTCATAAAAGCAGCTTATGAAGTTTGATAAGTAAAACTTATCCTGATTTTTTAATAAACATTAAATCATTTAAAATCAAATATTTGATGTTTTTATTTTATGTAAAAAGTCTTATTGTCCGTAGGGATTAGCTATGTTTTTATTTTAGATACAAGATTTGATCACCGATTGTGTTGATTGGGGAACAGGGAATCTTTGTCATTTAAAAGGATTAAAGAATATCGTTTGGGAACGAAATGGTGTTCTTGGTTCAACTTGCAAATAGCGTTGTTAAGCTCAAATGGATGAGGAACGCATTAATATGTCTTTACTGAAATCTTCTTTTTTATCAGATCGCCAATGGGCCATTGTTGCCTCAATCTTTATGATGGCGACCTCTGCAATGGGGCCCGGCTTTTTAACCCAAACTGCTGTATTTACAGTGAAGTTAGGCGCGGCATTTGGCTTTGCCATTTTAGTTTCCATTCTGATTGATTATGTGGTTCAACAAAATATTTGGCGAGTGGTCACACTCACTCAAATGCGTGCATCGGATATTGCCAATAAAGCAATTCCCGGCAGTGGTTACTTACTGGCTTTTCTGGTCATTCTAGGTGGTTTTTTCTTTAGTATTGGTAACATTGCAGGTGCGGCTTTAGGTCTAAATGCGCTTTTTGGCCTAGACACAAAGTGGGGCGGTATTTTAAGTGGTGCGTTAGCCATTTTGATTTTTGCCTCAAGAAAAGCAAC
The DNA here is from genome assembly GCF_027855175.1 of Acinetobacter sp. AOR14_HL. Taxonomy (NCBI): domain Bacteria; kingdom Pseudomonadati; phylum Pseudomonadota; class Gammaproteobacteria; order Moraxellales; family Moraxellaceae; genus Acinetobacter; species Acinetobacter sp. AOR14_HL. The sequence continues at coordinate 86,470 of NZ_JAKTII010000022.1, forward strand.
GCTTGCCATGGATAAAAGCATGATCGTGTTGGGATTGCTTAAAATTCTCCTGATCATTATTGTTGCCGTCATCGTAATGCCTCCTGTGGGTCAAGCTGTACATCAAACCTTTGCTCCAGATCAGATTGACTTCGCCATTATTACGACCATTGTCGGCGGTACGGTTGGTGGTTATATTTGCTATGCAGGCGCACATCGTTTACTCGATAAAGGCGCTGTTGGTCCTGAAAATATTGATGAAGTCGCTAAAGCTGCAACCAAGGGCATTATTGTTGTCGGCATCATGCGCTATGTGCTGTTTTTAGCATTTTTAGGTGTAGTGGTGAGTGGTGCAAATATTGATTTAGCCAGCCATGACGCCAATCCTGCAGCTCAAGCATTCCAATATGCAGCGGGCACATTTGGTTTTAAATTATTTGGTTTAATTTTCTGGGCAGCCGGCATTAGTAGCACCATTGGCGCAGCATATACTTCAGTGTCGTTCTTTAACGTGTTTAAAAAGAACTTAACACCAAAACAAAACAACTATACGACCATTACTTTTATCGCATTGGCTTTATTGCTGTATGTGTTATTAGGCGCAACTCCAGCAGGTCTACTCATTTTTGTCGGTGGTTTTAACGGTTTAGTGTTGCCAATTGGCCTTACAATTTTTGTATATGTTGCTGCATGCCGTAAAGATTTAATGGGTAATTATAACTATCCAAAATGGTTACTTATTTTGGGTGGATTAACATGTCTGTTGACGTGGTGGATGGGCTATATGTCGTTTACGACAGTGTTTAACTATTTGACCAAGCTTTAAGCCAGACTTTGTTAAGTGATAAAGGAATGATGCCATGTTTGTAGATTTAAATAGTGATTTGGGTGAGAGCTTTGGGTCATGGAAAATGGGTAATGATGACCAGATTTTACCTGTCGTGACCAGTGCCAATATTGCTTGTGGCTTTCATGCGGGCAACCCACTCGGCATTTTAAAAACGGTTCGTAAAGCCGTTGAGCTTGGCGTGACCATTGGCGCTCACGTGTCTTACCCAGACCTTGTAGGCTTTGGCCGCCGTAATATGGATTTGTCACGTGACGAATTGATTGCTGATGTGCTTTACCAAATTTCTGCACTCGATGGCTTGGCTAAAGTGGCAGGCTCAAAAGTGCAATACGTTAAACCACATGGCGCGCTCTACAACACCATTGCACATGACCAAGCTCAAGCAGCAGCCGTGATTGATGCGATTAAAATGTATAACCCTGAACTGGTTTTGGTGGCTTTGGCTGGATCAAATTTAGTAGAGCAGGCACGTGCGGCTGATTTAAAAGTCGTGTCTGAAGCATTTGCTGACCGTGCGTATAACAGCGATGGTTCATTGGTATCTCGCCGCCTAGAAGGTGCGGTTTTACACGACTCGGCATTTGTTGCCAGTCGTGTGGTTTCAATGCTTAAAAATGGTGGAGTTGAGTCAATTGACGGTGTATTTACCCCAATTCAAGCCGACACCATTTGCCTACATGGCGACACTGACGGTGCGCTAGAAATGTCGGCAGCCATTAAAGCCGAGCTTGTAAAAAACAATATTGAAATCCGCCCGTTTGTAAACAAAGCATAAGGATGAGCACAATGTATAAGGATATTAAAGTCGACCCAGCTCAGCTTGAAGCTGCGTTAGATGCGCGTTTAAAAATCCGTGCAGGTTTTGATAAACCAACAGCAGGAATGGCGGCTGGCATGACTCAGGTCAACATGATTTCAGTGCCAAAAGAGTGGGCTTACGATTTCCTTCTTTACGCACACCGTAATCCGCAAAGTTGTCCAGTGCTCGATGTGCTCGAAGAAGGCATCTATGCAACCAAGCTTGCCGCAGACTCAGACATCCGAACTGATTTCCCCCGTTATCGCGTTTGGAAAGATGGCGAAATGGTCGATGAAGTGACCGATGCAAGCGAGATTTATAATGCCCATCCAGATTTGGTTACTTTCTTAATTGGTTGTAGTTTTTCGTTTGAAACAGCTTTGCAAGAAGCGGGTATTGAAGTTCGCCATATCCATGATGACACCAATGTGCCGATGTATCTGAGCAATATTCAGTGCCAGCCAGCAGGGCGTATTTCTGGAAATATGGTGGTTTCAATGCGACCAATTCCATCTCATCAAATTAGTGAAGCTGTAAAAATTACCGCGCGTATGCCAAGTGTTCATGGTGCACCTGTGCATATCGGGCACCCTGAAAGCTTAGGAATTCAGGATGTAAATAAGCCAGACTTTGGTGATGCCTCACGTATTGAAGCGGGTGAAATTCCAGTGTTTTGGGCTTGCGGTGTAACGCCTCAAGCGGCAGTCATGAACTCGAAAATTCCTTTTGCGATTAGTCATGCACCGGGTCACATGTTTATTACCGACATTCCTGACCGTGCTTGGATTGGCTAACTGGACTAAAGAAGAATTAAAAGGATAAGCAAATGCGTTTTTTATCGGTAAACGCCGATTGTTTTCTGATTGAGCTTGCGAGCCTAGAGGAAACTTTGGCGTTGTACAATAAATTGCAAAATACGCAATTGAATGGAATTAAAGACTTAGTCCCTGCTGCAAAAACAATTTTGGTTTTTTTTAACGAGATCGAAACCAATTTTAAAACGCTGGTTGCTTCAATTCAGAGCCTCAAGATTGATTCTGGATTTGAGCGTAGCGGACAAGAAGTAATTGTACCGATTCGTTATGACGGTGAAGACCTTGCTCAGGTTGCTGAGTTACAAGGTTTGTCGATCGCAGATGTGATTAGAAAACATCACGAAAGCGTGTGGAATGTGGCTTTTATTGGTTTTGCGCCGGGTTTTGCTTATATGAGCAGTCCCGATCGGCCTTTTACCGATATTCCACGCTTAACAGTTCCGCGTAAAAAAATACCGTCAGGTTCTTTAGGCTTGGCTGGAAAATACTCTGGTATTTACCCAAAAGACAGTCCGGGTGGCTGGCAGCTTATTGGTACAACATCGGAAAAAATGTGGGATTTAGAGCGTAAAAATCCTGCATTGCTGTTACCGGGCATGACCGTACATTTTGAAGATGTTACGCATCGCCCAACAACCGTAAATGTACCGCAGCAAATTACTCGTACGGTTGAGCCTAAACAATCTACACCACTGTTTAAGATCACTGCACCAAGTTTACAGATGCTTATTCAAGATGAAGGACGGTTAAACCAGACCAATATTGGTGTCGGAGTCGCAGGTGCAATGGACTTATCTGCCATGCATAGTGCTAACCGTATTGTGGGTAACCCAACCGATACACCCGTCATTGAAGTTTTAAATGGTGGCTTAAAAGCCAAAATGCAGCATGCTGGCGTTATTGCGGTTGCAGGTGCCATTTCAAACATTCGTGTGAAATTTGCCGATGGTCAAACAGCAGACTTTGAAAGCTATCAACCGATTGATCTGGATGAAGGTGATGAATTTCAAATTCAGCCACCGACAGCAGGGCTTCGAAATTATTTGGCTATTCGTGGTGGCATAGACGTTGAACCAGTACTCAATAGTGCTTCGTTTGACAGCTTGGCGGTGTTAGGGCCAGAGCCTTTAAAGCTTGGAGATACGATTTATCTAGGACAGGTGAAGGTAGCCAACATTAGTGTAAATGAAGTAGGCAAAAGCGATTTGCCAAAAGCTGGTGAAGTAGTTGAGCTAGATATTGTGATGGGACCACGCACAGACTGGTTTGAGCAAGACAGTATTGAACTGCTGTGTCAGCAAGAATGGTTGGTGACCAATGAGAGCAACCGAGTCGGCCTAAGACTTTCAGGTGAGCAGCCTTTATCTCGCAAAATTACCCATGAACTGGAAAGTGAAGGCACATGCATTGGTGCTTTGCAGATTCCACCGAGTGGTCAGCCGGTTTTGTTTATGAATGATCACCCTTTAACGGGCGGATATCCAGTCATTGGCGCTGTTGCTAAACACCATTGGGATTTGGTGGCGCAGATACCAGCAGGTTGCCATATCAAATTTAAAAAAATTGCAGAATTTACAGATTTTGAGAATGAATGATGAATACAGAAAAATTATTGATTGCTAACCGTGGTGAAATTGCCGTTCGTATTATCCATGCTTGCCGTGATATGGGAATTGCATCGGTTGCGTTATATGCAGATGATGACATTGGCAGCATGCATGTCGAACTTGCAGATGAAGCATGGGGCTTGGCTGGTGCGACTGCCAGCGAAACCTATTTAAATATTCCTGCCATTATCGAAGTTGCCAAAAAATCGAAAGCGACTATGGTTCATCCGGGTTATGGCTTTTTATCTGAACGTGCCGAATTTGCCCAAGCCGTGATTGATGCAGGCTTAAAATGGGTAGGGCCTTCACCAAGTGCCATTGAAAAACTAGGCGATAAAATCGAAGCGCGTAAAATTGCCGCTTCAGTGGGCGCGCCGTTAGTTCAAGGTACGCAAGATCCACTCAACAATGCAGATGAAGCTTTAGAGTTTGCTAAACAATTTGGTTTACCGATTGCCATTAAAGCTGCGTTTGGTGGCGGTGGCCGCGGCTTAAAAGTTGCGTGGAAACTCGAAGAAGTTCAAGAGCTTTATGAGTCGGCAGTACGAGAGGCAAAAGCTGCCTTTGGTCGTGGTGAATGTTTTGTCGAGCAATATCTCGATAAACCGCGCCATGTAGAAGCGCAAGTGATTGCCGATCAGCATGGCAACATTGTTGTACTTGGCACACGTGATTGCTCGTTGCAACGCCGTAACCAAAAGTTAGTCGAAGAAGCGCCAGCACCATTTATTAGCGACGAGATTTATCAACAAATTTTAACCTCGGCAAAAGACATTTGTCAGGCTGCAAATTACGTTGGTGCAGGAACAGTTGAATATTTACTGAGCCGCGATGGAAAGCTTTCATTTTTAGAAGTAAACACACGTTTGCAAGTTGAGCACCCAGTTACCGAAGAAACCTCAAAAGTCGATTTGGTGGTAGAGCAAATTCGTGTCGCGCAGGGCCAAGCGCTTTCCATTAAAGAAACTCCAAAAGCCCAAGGCCATGCGATTGAGTTTCGTATTAATGCCGAAGACCCAGCACGTGGGTTTATTCCTGCGTTTGGTGTGTTGAGTTTGTTTGAGGCACCGTTTGGTAATGGTGTACGAGTGGATACAGGCGTTCGAACTGGTTCATTAGTGTCTAGCCACTTTGACTCACTCATGGCAAAACTGATTGTGACTGGTCCAACCCGTGAAGTTGCAATTGCTCGCGCTAAACGTGCTTTGAAGCAATTTAAAATTGAAGGCGTGGCTTCGGTTTTAGACTTTCACCGTGCGGTACTCAATGAACCTGACTTTACAGATGAATTTAATGTACACACCCGTTGGATCGAGAATGACTTTAAACAAGAGTTAAAGCCAACTAAACGCGGTATTCCAAACCATCAACAACCGATGTTGCTGAGCTACATTGAAATTGATGGCAAGTTACACCGTTTAGGTTTACCAGCGGGCATGTTTGCACAAGGTCCAGCAACGGCAAGTCAAGCACAAACTAACGAGCCAGAAGTAAGTGCTGAGCATTTACTTGCCCCAATTAATGGTGTGATTAGCGCTTGGAAAGTCGAAAATGGAGAGCAAGTCACAGAAGGGCAAGTGGTCGCCATTATGGAAGCTATGAAAATGGAAGTTCAGGTACTGGCGCATCGCAGTGGGGTGATTCAGATAGAGGCAGAGAAGGGCGCGACCTGCCATGCAGAAACCATTATTGGTAGTATTAATTAAGATTTGAACATGTGATTTGGCCTGATTGTGTTTCTTGTTTGATCGGGTCAAATCGAATGCTTATTTATTAACTCAGTTAGCCATTTTCACAGTACCCGTTAACCATTTTCAACTTGAAAGCCAGAATGGGTTATGAGATATTTCGCCCAGTTTGGTGATATCAAGATTGATCACTGTATTGAAAGCTCGCCTTATGCGAGCTTTAATTTTTAGACCAGTTTAAGCATTTCTCACTTAATGAGCTGGCTGCATAAAAAAATTGAGAATTTATCATCCATTTTAAAGGCTAATTGAAGAACGCGAATGAAAATTCTACCTTCATCTGAATATGATCAAATTCTAAAATACAGTGTCTATTGGCTCGTCATCTCGATTGTGATTGGAGTCGTCGCGGGGCTGGCTTCGACTTTAATTTTTGTGGCTTTTGATATTTCAAATAAAGTCAGAAGTCTGCATCACTGGCTCATCTATTTCTTGCCTTTTGTTGGGTTTGGTATTGGTTATCTCATTAAAAAATATGGTTCACCCATTGAACGGGGAACCCATTTACTCATTGATGAAATTCACCAGCCTAAATCGTTCATTCCAAAACGAATGAGCCCCATCATTTTTATCACCTCAATTTTAACGCAGTTGTTTGGTGGTTCGGCAGGGCGTGAGGCACCAGCAGTTCAGCTTTCAGGTGCTTTAATTGATCACTTGAGCCATATATTAAAAGTCTCGGAAGATAACCGAAAAATTTGTTTAATCGCCAGTATTGGTGCGGGCTTTGCAGGGGTATTTGGCTTGCCTCTGGCGGGTGCAATTTATGGCTTGGAAATTACTGCTTTAGGTAATTTAAGATATTCAGCCATGTTTCCATGTTTTGTGTCTGCTCTTGTAGCATCGACCATCCCTGAGCTATTCGATATTGTTCACCCACACATTTTTTATGTGATTAGTGAGTTTCCGCCTATTCATTTCGGCACGCTCATGAACTTAATTGTGGCAGGGTTAATCTTTGGTTTGATTGCACGTTTCTTTATTGCTGCAATCCATTTTGCCAGTGACATCTTTTACAAATACATTCGCTATTTGCCATTAAGAACGATGGTGGGCGGTATCGTGATTATGCTACTTACTTTGTTCACTGCGCATCAGCAATACAATGGTTTGGGCACAGATAAAATCATTGCATCTTTTTATGTGCCGATTGAATTTTACGACTTTTTTAACAAGACCATTTTTACTGCCATTACTTTAGGTTCGGGTTTTAAAGGTGGTGAGATTACGCCATTGTTTTATGTGGGTGCGACATTAGGTAATGCTTTAGGGGCGGTTTTAAACTTGCCAATTTCATTGCTTGCAGGCTTAGGTTTGGTGAGTCTGTTTTCGGGGGCGAGTAAAGCGCCGTTGACGTCTATTATTTTAGCTGTTGAGCTATTTGGAATGAATGTTGCGACTTATGCCATTATTACTTGTTTGTTGGCAGCGCTATTTTCTGGGAATTGTGGGTTGTATCGCCGTAAGAAGTTGATGGATTGATAAATTTTGCTTATCAAGAAAAATCTTTAGCTGAAAGGCCTCTGAATCATTTTGAAGTAAAATTAAAGAAGCTTTGTCTAGGTATTATATTGAATATTAGAACAGTTGAAACAATAAAATTAAAATAGTAGATAAAAGCTTCTTATAAAGCTAATACAAAAGATTTAAAGGTATTACTGCTAATTAAAGGAAAAAGCCTTATTTAGTCTGTCGTTATTTAGGGTTATAGATCTCCAATAAATGTACATCATTCTTAATGAGGAAATTGAATTTTTAGTCTGAATGTGACCTATTTTTTTGCGAATATATTAATTTAAGTTTATAATTTAAAAGACAAAGTATTACATAAGATATCATGCAAACACTTAAGAATAGAATTGAAAAAGAGCTAAAAGAAACACTTTATAAAAATAAAATTTACCAAAAGACAAGGTGGAACGTTTTAGAGCGAAATATCATTCTTTGGTCTACCAATTATAAGAAATATACAGTTCTTATCAGTATCTACTTTGTTCTGATTAGTTGGCTTATATATTTTTTGATCAAGCTTGAAATAACAAAAAGTTATTCAGATTTTTTTCTATCTTGGAAAGAGTTGATTTCGTGGCAAAGTACATTTTTGGGTGCTCAGCTGACAATTGTTTGTGTGGTGTATCCATTGGTCATCAGTTTTATTAGTATTTTTTCTAATCAGAAAACATCGAATAGTGTTATATTTCCAATTTATAAAAAATATTCAGGTTTTATGTTTGCAGGCTTAAGTGGCTTAGCTTTATCAATTTTTATTCTTATAAGTTTTTTCATTCGCTCTTTTTTAGTTGATTCTATTTATTTAGTATTTTGCATTACATCCGCAATATGGCTAATATTTAATATTTTTCTAACGGCATGGTTTTTTAGTAAAACTTTTCTAATAATGAATGATCATTCTAGAGAGGAAATAATTCTTCGATTTTCAATTCAGGAAGCTTGTCGAATCGATATAAGTAAAAGGTTGAAAAATAATTTTATTAAAAATGCACCCTACTATGGATTGATAAAGGAGTTTGATACAAAAAAATTAAAGCTTTTGAGTTTCTCTTGGGATGACTCAGAGATTTTACCTATAGAAATAAAAATTAAGAATAAGTATGAATTGATTAATATTAGATTTTATCTAATTAATTTGGTTATTTACTTGCAAACAAACTATCTTAAATATAGGAAAAAACAAGATCAAAAACTAATATGGGATATTAGAGAAATCGGTGATGAGTTTTATTTGATAGGAAAAACTAAAGGTTTTAGCTTCTTGCCATGCCTTGAATTTCTCTATAATTATTCATTTTCATTTAATAAGAAGATAGCTATTGAAAGTGATGAAGAGTTACTTAATCTTTTTAAAAACTTTATAGATCCTATTCATTTATCTTTAAGGGATAATGATATTCGTGCATTTAAGGAAACCATAGGAAATTTAATTGACTATCATGTGAATGTTGCTTCTGCATTAGAATTTTTTAATGATAATAAAAGAAATGATAATTGGTTGTTATTAACGGATGGTTCAATTTTTGGTAGAAGTTATTTTAATAATTTATTAGTTGAGTATTTTATTATATCAAAAGCATCTGTATTTAAAATAATCGATAATACAGAATTTTATAATGAGATTTTATATTTTCATAAGCGATTATATGGATATAGATCGAGCCTTACAGATGAGGAAATAAAAACACACATTGAACAAAACTATAACTTATGGGAAATTCTTCTAGAGTGGTATTCATTTGAGATTAATAGAAATCCTAGAACTGATAAAAATTATGAAGAAATTCTAAATAAGTTTGTAGGTTCTTGGGAAAGCTGGATTCAATATATTGAACCACCCTTGAAAAGAGATTATAAGAATGAGCAGACTTTATTAGCTTTTAAAACCCATCTTCAATTCACAGCAAAGACTATAATAGCAGCATTATCTTTCAAAAATTCTCGAGCAGTTGGTTGGAGCATTGATATGCTAAATCATTGGTTAGAGAAATTTACGAGTAGATCCACTTTTTATGATAGCTATATGTGGAATTCTACTATATTAAACATTTCTATGCTTAATATACCTGAGACTGATTTTATTTGGAATATAATTACTGGTTCAGAAAAATACTCTAGAGAAACTGCTTATCAGCTTGCTTTTCAAAACTATCATTTTGACTTAAGATTAATAACAGCTTGTTATTTGCTGAAAAAGAGTAGTTTCTTATCTATAGATATTATAAAAGAAATGATAGATGCATTATTAATGGGGCGGAGAATACATCCAACATCTATATCTGAAAATCTTGAATCGATTTCAAATGCTGGAAAGTTGGTAGAAACTTATATCAGGCATAGGGACTATTCTCAAAGTAAAGAGAATTCATATCAATCATTGCTTAACCAAATTATAGAGAATTATAGTAATTTATTTAAAGATCAACTCATAACTGGACGAACATATATGGGTTCAGTTGAAGGAGTAAATAGCTTGAAGGATAGTTATATAGAAATTGCACTATCACTTTCTAAAAATCAATGGGACTTGTCTTCTAAATTTTATCAGCTTCTTTCCACTAAATTTTATAATTTAGCTGATATTAATTATATTATTCTTGATTTAGAATCATGGATTTTTACATTGAATAAATGGCAAGAAGAAAATTATAAATATATATTATTCGAAGATGATGTGTTTTCTGATCTTAAAGAAAATTTTATAAAATCAATCGAAAATATTATTGAAAAATTAAAAAATAAAAATAATAAGTCTATTATCGATGCTCCTATTGATCCAGAGAAAATCTTAGCATTATCTAAAATTGCATCTAGTATAATTCAAGATAAAAAAGCATCTTATCCTTTTAATTTATTTGAATTTATTGAAAGTAAATCTAATGATTTTAAAAGTGGAATTTTTACTTTTGAAAACTATGAGAAAAAATATATTGCTGATGGAGTTACTAGTGAAGTTGTAATTAATGAGGAAGAGTGGATTAAGGATGGTATTTTAAGGCATTTAAAAAAATCTATTATATCTAAAATATTAAAACTCCCGATTTCTTATACTTATTCAAGTACATCTATAGAAGAGATTCTTCAAGTAATTACTGTACAAATTAGTGAAATTGAAGAACCTATTCTTTTAGTTGGTAATCAAAAATTAAAGAATATACTTCGTCGCTATAAATGGAATAAAAATGAAGCTATGCCTATACACTTTAAAAATAGTAGTAATGATGGTTATATTTGTCATATTGGTGAATGTGAAGTATATGATCTTTTTTTTGATGATATAGATTATATTCTTTTAACCAGTAAAAGTATTTTTGAATCTTTAAGTTTTTATCAGTATAAAAGATCGGAATTCTTTGATGTTTTATTTGATTTAAAAAATCCAAATGATCTTACTGGTGACTTAGTGTTTAAATATGAAATGGCATTGAAATTTAAAGAAAATTATAAAATTTTCAGATTTAATCTAAATATAGTGAATGAAACTTGAAAAATCCTTATATTTGAATTGCTAAAGTAGTAAGCCCAAAAGATACGACATGTAATTAGGCTCTTAAAATAACTCTACCTAATCCCAAGCCATTACTCAGACTGTAATGGCTTTTTTATTCCCGCAACCGCTCTACTTTAATACAAATGTCATTTCCTACGCTTGACGATAACAAAAGCGAATACTATCCTTTGCGGGCTGGCCTACATTGCTAGCGGGTTTTAGCAGACCCTATCTAACAAAGACGATATACGAAACCTAGTTTTGTGTATCGTGAACTCGTTCGCCCCCTTTTTCTCTACGGTAGGGCGGAAGGGGGACACCTTCGGGTGTGCTGGTTTCTTTGTTGCCAGTCTGCTAACCCTCTTTCGTCCTGCCACCATCATTTAGCAGTGATCGGTAGGATTTCTTTTGTTAACAAAGGAGTCCGCTATGCGTACTAATTCTTCTCAATTTTTGGCCTTTGCCAAAATCTCTCTACCCATACCAATTAAACAGTCTATAAAACGGTTTAATCGACTCTAGGTTTTCTACGCCTTAAGAATCGTTACGACTAAAAAATCATAGCAACAATAAACCCGAGATAGCTTAGGGCACATTTTTGTGCGGCTTATCCATGCCTGTTTTTTAGCACTCATTTTAAGAGTGACGGCATTTCTATCTCTTTTAGATACAACAAAAAATTATTTTAAGCGGTATACATGAAAAATTTAGAATCTTCATTTAGAGCGCTGCGCGTGCTTCACGCAGCAAAAGATTTATTTAATCAAGATGGCTTTCATAAGGTCGGTGTTGACCGAATTATTGCGGAATCCAAAATTCCCAAAGCTACTTTCTATAATGACTTTCACTCAAAAGAACGACTGATCGAGATGTGTCTGACTTTTCAAAAAGATGCGCTCAAAGTAAAAGTGTTCTCCATTCTTAATTCATACAAAGAGCAAATGGTGCTTGATAAACTCAAGCAGATTTACCTTTTACATGCTGACTTAAATGGTTTTTATCATTTGCCCTTTAAAGCAATTTTTGAAATTGAAAAGCTCTACCCAAAAGCCTATAGCGTGGTGATTGAATATAGAACTTGGCTAATCAACGAAATTTATAAACTGCTTTTAACCGTCAAAACTACGGCTTCAATGAAAGACGCCCACATGTTTTTGTTCGTGATTGATGGGGCAATGGTTCAGCTTTTAAGTAAAAACAGTGTAGATGAGCGAGACAAGTTACTAAATTATTTTTTAATAATGCTCTCTTAGCTCTAAATCCACACACTTTTTAAAAGTAAAAAGCCCGTCATTGGGCTTTTTATTTATTCGAGCTCTAGTTGATCGTCATCTTTAGTGACTTTGATTTTCATCTTTTTATATTTACGTTTGTTTGGATCTAAAGCAGAGTTTGTTACTTCATCAGCAAATTTTGGATTCTGCATGAGTTTGGCATAGGCTCTGTAACCTATACGAATTCTGGTAGGTGGACAATCTGTTCTTTTGGAATAATATTCAATAAGCGAATTTAATTCCTTTAACAAACTCTGATGTTCCATTGTATTGCTTATTTTCTATTAATTAGTAAGTTATTTTCAGCATACTAAACTTTAGAAAATTTCTAAAGATGTAGTTGATATACATCATTTTTAATAAGTGTTAATTGAATTGCATTTATTTTGTTAAGAGTGAATTAATTTGCATTTTATTTGGTATTTTTGATTTCTTTTTAATCAAACAGTCATAACCAAGGTGTAAATTAATGGTAGAAAAAGAAAATAGATAGAAGATTGCCACGAACAATAACTATTTAAGCAATTTTCTCACACTGTGGTATTAAGCTGACTTTAACGAGTCGGCTTTTGTTTTTGTGGACCAATAAAAAGCCCTAGATCGGGCCTTTTACTTTTTAAGTTAGCGATTAAAACTTAAGTTTTTTAAGTCCGCGGCTTACGCCATTTTGTAAAGCTGCTTTAATGATGGGGCCAAGAAAAGGCACTCGACCTTTAAAGCTAATGGTGTAATCCAAACGAGTACGGTTGTTTCCCAAATCAATAAACTTCATTACACCACGGTGACCTTTAATTGGGCTAATACCGCTTGTGATTGCATATTCGATCAGTTCATTTTCTTTGTAGACTAAATTTGTTTCTACAAATGAAGGTGTAAATGGTATAGACATTTTACGAGCAGAACCCACACCATTACGAGCGTCTTTTCCGTTGCTAATGCGAGTCACTTTAGCAGGAGCGAAAAGTTTGCTTAGGTTTTCATGTTCACTCAAGACTGCAAAGACCTTGTCTACGGGTGCATCAAATTCTTGTACGATGTTGATTTTTTGAGTTTTTAACATCTTATTTCCTCTGAAAATAATTTTGACATTGGTGATTGTCAGAATTTGGATATTAGCACGCTTTGGGCAATGGGGGAATTCTACTTCATCGGAGTTTTAAGTCTTTAGCACTCAGACCCTGAATTTATCAATTGACCTAAATACTAAAACATCTGCTCTAACCTAACATGGTTAATTAAAATTTAAACGCCTAATATCTATGCTTGGGATAAGAACGAGTACAACAAAAATGAATGCTGTTCAACCAACAAAGCCCGCAGGCGTTATGCGGTATTTAATAAGTAAAATAAGTGTAATAGGTCTAATGGTCTGTGTCACAAGTGCATCTGCCGCTAAAGAAATAAAATCAGGAGATTCGGCAATGGGTTATCAAAATCAAGCTGCTTGGCAACAAATTGAACAATTTCTTCCTCACGAATTTCATATTCCTAAAGAGCAGTTACCAAAAGAAGAATGGTGGGCTTGGAATGGTAATAACATCCATTTGGATACTTATCGAAATCCAAATGCAAAAATTAAAGTGATTTTATTTCATGGTGTAGGTACGAATGGCCGACAAATGTCGATGATTTTAGGTAAACCATTGGCTGATCGGGCATATGAAACAATTGCAGTCGATATGCCGGGCTATGGTGTCACTCAAGTTAGCAAAGGCAAGGTTATTAGCTATAACGATTGGGTGCAGGCTGGTAGTGATTTAATTGATATTGAATTAGCAAAAGATAGTCGTCCGGTTGTGCTGTATGGCTTAAGCGCAGGTGGAATGCTGACGTATCACGTTGCAGCTAAGAATAAAAAAGTGAAAGCAATTGTTGGAATGACCTTTCTTGACACAAGTAGTCAGAAGGTTACAGACACTGTAGCAAGTAACTTATTTATGAGTCGAGTAGGGACACCAATTGCGCATTTGACTGCAAAAACACCTCTGGCCTCAATGCGGATTCCAATGAGCTGGGCAAGTAAAATGAGTACTTTGGTGAACAATAAAGAGGCTTTAAAGGCCTTTATGAAAGATAAAACTTCGGCTGGTAACTCGGTTTCACTCACATTTTTAGACTCATATATACATTACAAACCTGAAGTGACGCCTGAAGAGTTTGATGTGTGCCCAGTATTGTTAACTCAACCGGAAAAAGACCGTTGGACTTCACTTGACTTAAGTACACCATTTCTTAGCCGTATTCAGAAGGTACCTGTAAAAACCGTAATATTGGAAAATGCAGGGCATTACCCATTAGAGCAACCGGGTTTATCTCAAATGGTTGATGCCATTGATAGCTTTTACAGCACTACGGTGAAATAACGAGTAATTGTGACTCGTTTTAATTCTGCTCGTTACGGTTTTTTATTTCTTAATTTTTTAAAGAAAGGTTGAATCACAGACCAGTTGGTTGAAATCCAGCAAATAAATGAACCAGCCGTAACCATGGCTGTTCCTTGCCAAAAGCTTAAGGACAATTGAGTTTGTAAAACAAACATCGCCAAAATAGATGAAATAATAGGGGTGAAATACGAGGCAACCACAAGCATGGTAATGTTTCCATGAATGATGCCAATGTTCCATGCCGCATAGCCAAAGCCAATTGCAGCGGATGCAACTAAAAGGGTGATTACAGTTGGAATATCCATTGAAGGAATGGCAAATTGCCCAGAGAGAAGCAGCTTGAGCCATAGTGTGAGTGCGACACAAACAAAGAAAATAGAGATCGGGTTTTGCCCATTACTCATTTTTTTGGTGAGTACACAGTAAAAAGCCCAAATAATGGCACCTACAAATGCCAAAATATAGCTCAGAGGGTTGCTATGCAAATTATCGACAATGCTACTTAGACTAAAATCACCGCTTCCAGTTTGAATAAAAATAATGCCGGAAATTGAAATAAGCAAGCCGAGAATAATAAGAAAATTAAACTTTAATTCCTTAAAAATAACAAAAGCCAAAACCGTTAAACTCGGCCACAGATAATTAACAATGCTGACTTCAATTGCCTGTTGAGGGCTTTGAGAGTAAGCAATTGCAAATGAAAAACACAGTTCGTAAGCAACGAACAGGACTGTACCTAATATTAAATATTTTTTAGAAATCTGCTTAAAGTCTGGAACTTTGAAAATGGCAAGCAACAGTAGCGCACTTAAAGAATAAATAAGCGTAACACCTAGCTCAGGTCCAATGGCGGCACTGACTTGTTTCATCAGACCGACCATAGATGCCCACATGAGAATGGCGCTTAGACCAATCAATGTTGCTAGATTTTTTGACATAAAATTCAGTAAATAACGGTTAGAAAATGGTAAAAGATTAAGCTGTGCTGGCGAAAGGAATAAATTTTCAAGATAGGGAATATAGGACAAATTATATAAAATATAAACAATTAAATTTATTGATTGGTTGAATCTGCTATGTTTGTTTAAGCATTCAATTGGGTAAAGAAATTTCGAATAAAACAACATTTTTACGAGGAAAATATGGAAGTTATTAAAACGGTTGGTGTGGTAGGAGCAGGCGTAATTGGAGCAAGTTGGACCGCCTTATTTTTATATAAAGGATTTAAAGTTAAGGTTTATGACCTGTATCCTATAGATGAAGCGATTTTTAAAAAAAGAATATACGCAAATTTAAATGATTTATTGGCTTTGGATGGAAACTCTGAATACACCCATTCTCTACAAGATGTACTGCTTCATCTGGAAATTTCTAATCACTTAAAAGATGCAGTTTCAGATGTAGATTTTATTCAAGAAAATGCCCCTGAACGTCTGGATGTAAAACAAAAGCTATATCAAGAAATCACATCATATTGCCCTGAACACACCATTATTGCTTCAAGTTCGTCAGGCTTAAAAGTGTCTGATTTTCAAAAAGAGGCCAAACATCCTGAACGTATTTTACTAGGGCATCCTTTTAATCCGCCTCATCTTTTACCTTTGGTTGAGATTGTTGGTGGTAATTTGACGTCTCCACAAATTTTAAAACAGGCTTCCGAGTTCTATAAACAATTGGGCAAGAATCCAATCGTTTTAAATAAAGAAGTCAAAGGGCATGTAGCAAACCGCTTGCAAGCTGCGCTATGGCGAGAAGCCTTTTCACTGGTTGAACAAGGCGTGTGCTCTGCCGAAGATGTCGATGTCGCGATTACTAGTGGGCCGGGTTTAAGATGGGCACTATTTGGCCCCTATATTAATATGCAGCTTGCAAACCAAAAGGGCTTTAAAGAGGCGATTCATCATTTAGGCCCACCAATGACAGAATGGTGGAACGATATGCAAGCATTTCAACATTCTGATGAGACAACAGACTTATTAGAAACACAAACCAACCAGCTGTTAACACAATATGAAGATATCGATTTATACCAAACCAGAGATAAAGGATTGGTGGATATCTTAAAGCTCAGACAGCAGCTCAAGTTAGATTAAGCCCAGTCTCTATGGCAGAGCCAATCATTTTACTGTAGAGATGATTGGCTTTTTGTTAGATCAATAAGAAAAACATTCCTAATTAAAATTGCTGTGCATTCATTAAATATTATTCAAATCCCTATTGAGATAATTACTGCGGTGTCGATGCGGTACTGATGCTATGAAATGCACAATTTTTAGTGCAGCTTTTTACTTTGTATTTTAAACCGCACCCAAATTGCTCAAATTTAGTATTACTTTTAATCAAAAACGTAATACTAAGCTGGCATGTCCTTTGCATAGTCATAAACAATCAAAAGTGATCTAGGGTTCCGATACTTCATGTATGACTGGACCGAGAGTTCACGGTTCCTAGCGAACTACACGGAGGGATAAAAGCCCGGGAGGAAGTCTAAAACTATCCGACAGGAGTAGCTATGAACACTGCAAATTATCATAACAATCAGGCGATTTGGACCGAACTTTTACCCGGTGGACATCACTGGTCGGGCCGTATTCAAAAGGGAACCATTCTTAGATTTAAATCACTTGGCGCGCAAGCAAACGTTTCTTTGTTTTGTGTAAATGCTGCCGATGTGCTTGAACGCTTTAACATGCCTGACAGTTTAAAAGGGCAACACACAGCCTATTTAAAAGCTTCCAATGTACTGTATTCAGACCTTGGCCGTGTCATGGCTTCAATTGTTCATGATGATCATGGTTGGAACGATGCACTCTGTGGTCCAAGCCGACCAGAACAAATTGAAAAGCAATTCGGTACTTGTACATTTCAAGATGCCCGCAATGATATGTACCAAAACGGCTTAGATAGCCTACTCATTGAAATGTGTAAATACGGACTTGCCAGCCAAGACCTTAGTGCCGCCGTTAATCTATTTTCTAAAGTTGCGGCAGATGAAAGTGGTGCTTTGTCCTATGTCAGTTCTGACAACACCGATCAAACTATTGAACTGCGTTTTGAAATGGACTGCCTGCTATTTTTATCTGCCGCGCCGCATGGTCTAGACACCAGCCCAAGCTATCAACCCGCCGATATTCAACTCAGTTTATTTAAAGCCAATCCTTTAACAGATAGCGATATTTGTCGTGATGCGTGTTCGCAAAATCAGCGTGCGTTTCAAAACACAGCCCGCTACTACGCACTTAACAATATTTAAATCAGGAGAAGCATCATGACAGTTTTACAATCATTTGAAAAAGCAGTTTTAAATGAGGTTTGTCCTGCGGGTGAAGCGTGGATGTGCGAGGTTAAAAAGGGCCAATATTTTCGAATTATTGATCTTGAGGGAAACCAAGCGGTCGATACTTTGTTTATGAGCGCCGAAAACCCAACTGAGCGTTATAGTGCAATGGATACCTTGGCGATCAACCAACACATTTATTTAGAAAAGGGTACGAAGCTCTATAGTAACTTTGGCCGCCCAATTGCGGTTATTCACGATGATAACTGTGGGCGTCATGACACGATTGGTGGTGCCTGTTCATGTGAAAGTAATACAGTTCGCTATGCACATGAAACTTATCCTATGCATAGTTGCCGGAACAATTTTATGTATGCCTTGGCAAAACATCCCATTGCAAAAAAGCATGGGTTAAATGTCCGTCATATCGGCCCAAATATTAACTTTTTTATGAATGTGCCTGTTACGCCAGACGGTCAGCTTAAATTTGATGATGGAATTTCAGCACCAGGTAAATATGTAGAAGTTCGGGCAGAAATGGATTTAATTGTTTTAATTTCCAATTGTCCGCAGCTGAACAACCCATGTAATGCCTATAACCCAACCAAAATTCAACTGGTTGTCCGTGAAGCGGAAGGGGTGTAAGCATGTTTAAAAAAGTTCTAATTGCTAACCGCGGTGCAATTGCCTGTCGCGTAATTCGTACCCTTAAAAAACTCGGTATTGCTTCGGTTGCAGTTTACTCCGAAGCCGACCGTGATTCTTTACACGTGACTTTGGCCGATGAAGCTTTTCTGATTGGTCCTGCTCCTGCTCATCAAAGCTATTTAAATATTGAAAAAATCCTTGAGGTTGCAAAACAGTCGGGGGCAGAAGCCATTCACCCCGGTTATGGTTTTTTGTCTGAAAATGCCGAGTTCTGTGATTTGTGTGAAAGCCAAGGCATTGCTTTTATTGGGCCAACTTCAAGCCAAATGCTCGATTTTGGTTTAAAACATACGGCCCGTGAACTCGCTATTAAAAGCAACGTGCCTTTACTTCCGGGTAGTTCACTACTTGCAGACGAAGCTGAAGCTTTAACTGAAGCGGCCCGTATTGGTTATCCGGTCATGCTTAAAAGTACCGCGGGTGGCGGTGGTATTGGCATGCGTTTGGTCTGGAATGAAACCGAATTAAAAGATGCCTATCAAACCGTATCTTATTTAGCGCAGGTCAATTTTAAAGATGCGGGTTTGTACTTAGAGAAATTTGTACAACATGCGCGCCATATTGAAGTTCAAATTTTTGGTGATGGACAAGGGCAAGTGTTAGCTTTGGGGGAGCGTGATTGTTCGGTGCAACGCCGTAATCAGAAAGTCATTGAAGAAACACCAGCGCCTCACTTAAATGAACAGCAACGTGACTACCTTCAAAAAGTTGCCATTCACCTGATGCAGTCGGTGAACTATCGCTCGGCAGGCACAGTTGAGTTTGTCATGGACACTGAAACCCAAGAATTTTATTTCTTAGAGGTCAACACGCGTTTGCAAGTTGAGCACGGCGTGACCGAGCAAGTGTTTGGTGTCGATTTAGTTGAGTGGATGGTCACCTTGGCAAGTGGCGACTGGTCAGCACCAACAGAAAAGTTAGAACCAACAGGACATTCTATTCAGGTTCGTCTTTATGCCGAAGACCCGATTAAACAGTTCCAGCCGAGTGCTGGCTTACTTACCCATGTTAAATTTGACCCGCAAGCACGAGTCGAAACATGGGTAGAAACAGGTTCAACCGTATCGTCTTTTTATGACCCGATGATTGCCAAAATCATTGTGACTGCTGCAACACGGGACCAAGCCATACAGACAATGAGTGCTAGTCTTGCAAATACACAAGTGGCTGGCATTGAAACCAATTTGGAGTATTTGCAAAACATTATTGCTTGCGATGTGTTTGCTTTAGGTACTCAAACCACCCGATTTTTAAATACTTTTGAATGGAAAACTCAAAAAATTGAGGTGTTGCAAGCTGGTATTCAAACCGCCATTCAAGACGTAACAGGTCGACTAGGTTATTGGGATGTCGGTGTACCGCCATCAGGTGCGATCGATCCACTCAGTTTAACTGTGGCAAACCAGCTTCTAGCCAATGAACCAAATACGGCAGGGCTTGAGTGTACCTTGCAAGGGCCAGCTTTAAGGTTTCACTGCGATAGCCAAATTGTGATTACCGGCGGTGATATGCCTTCAAAACTTGATGGTGAACATGTACCGATGTGGCAAACCATCAATGTGAAAAAAGGCCAGATTTTAAAGTGCGGCATCATTCGTTCAGGTTGCCGTAGCTATATTGGCGTTAAAGGTGGTTTCGATGTTCCTGAGTATTTGGGGTCACAAGCAACTTTTACTTTAGGGCAGTTTGGTGGGCATGCAGGACGTAATTTATTAATTGGTGACATGCTGCCGATTACTGAATATTCAACTCACTCGACCACTGCATTGGCTCAAGCACAAATTCCTAGCTTTACCCAAAACTGGGAAATCGCAGTGATGTATGGTCCACATGGCGCACCAGACTTTTTCACTAAACAAGATATTGATACCTTCTTTGCCAATGAGTTCGAAATTCACTATAACTCAAGCCGCACAGGCATTCGCTTAATTGGCCCAAAACCTGAGTGGGCACGTGAAGACGGCGGTGAGGCAGGCTTACATCCATCCAATATTCACGACAATGCTTATGCCATTGGGGCAATTGATTTTACGGGAGATATGCCAATTATTTTGGGTCCGGATGGTCCGAGCTTAGGCGGCTTTGTATGTCCCGCGGTAGTCATTCATTCCGAGCTTTGGAAAATCGGGCAACTTAAAGCAGGCGATAAAGTCAAATTTGTGCCTGTGAGTTATGCGCAAGCGAAAGCACTTGATCAACAATATCATCAAAGCTTAATCTCGACTAATATAACTCACATTGATTTTAATCCAGCCATTCAAGCAGAACCCGATACTCTAAAAGATGCAGTTTTAGCAACTTTAGAGGGTGAAGCCGACTTACCAAGTGTGACCTATCGACCAGCTGGAAATAGCTATTTGTTGGTGGAATATGGCGAGTTGGTACTCGATCTGAATTTACGCTTCCGTATTCATGCACTCATGCAATGGGTCAAAGATCAAAACATTCAGGGCATTATTGACCTAACACCGGGCATTCGTTCACTACAAATTCATTTTGATTCAATCCAGCTCGATCAACTTGAGCTTTTACAGAAACTTCAACAAGCAGAAGCCGAGTTACCCGACATTCAAAATATGCAGGTTTCTTCACGGACTGTCTATTTGCCTTTAGCTTGGGAAGATTCACAAACTCAACTCGCAACCGAGCGCTATACGCAAATTGTTCGTCCAGATGCACCGTGGTGCCCGGATAACGTCGAGTTTATTCGCCGTATTAATGGTTTAGCTTCAAAGCAAGCGGTTAAAGATGTGGTTTACAGTGCAAATTATTTAGTTATGGGTTTAGGCGATGTGTATTTGGGCGCGCCAGTTGCGACACCACTCGACCCACGCCAACGGTTAGTCACTACAAAATATAACCCTGCGCGAACTTGGACACCTGAAAATGCCGTGGGTATCGGTGGTGCCTATATGTGTGTGTACGGTATGGAAGGGCCGGGTGGCTACCAGTTTGTTGGCCGTACTACCCAAATGTGGAGTCGTTACCGTAAAAATGCCGACTTCGAAGATGGCAAACCGTGGCTACTGCGCTTTTTTGACCAAGTTAAGTTTTATGAAGTCTCTGAGACTAAACTTCTGCAAATGCGTGAAGACTTTAAGGCAGGCCGTCTACAACTTCGCATTGAAGATGGTGTGCTCAATTTAAAAGAATACAACGAGTTTTTAAAAACACATCAAGACAGCATTCAAGCCTTTAAAGACATGCAACAAGCCAATTTTGAGGCTGAACGACGCCGTTGGCATGAAGCCGGTTTGCAAGAATATATCTCTGAAAGCCTAGATGCAGTTGATGAAGGTGAAACCGTAGTTATTCCTGAAGGGGGCTGTGCAGTTGAGTCGCATATGCCGGGGTCAATCTGGAAAATCGAATGCGCGTCGGGAGATATTGTTGAAGAAGGTGCAACTCTTGCGGTGATTGAGGCAATGAAAATTGAAATCCCGATTATTGCCCCCGAACGCATGAAGGTTGAAACCATTACCATTGAAAAAGGGCAAACTGTAAAAACGGGACAAGTGCTATTTACCTTGGCACCTGTCGCTTAAACCCAAAAGAGGGCATCGATATTGATGCTCTCTTTAAACCTTATGCTTCGGTCAAATGCTTTAATACTTTATGACCATGTTCAACCGCTTCTAATTTAATTTTCGACTCTGGATTACCTGATAAAGGTGATACGTCATAAAGCAAGTAAGTGGCGCTTAACTGCATTTGCGTATATTGAATTGAATATTGAACCGCTTTTAAAAAGCTATCGATTAAGTTTTCTTGGTCGTTCACCATGTTTGCTTCTGTTTGGCCGACCGTCATACTAATAATGACTTTTTTGTCTTTTAATTTATCGCCCTGAGAGCCATAAGCAAACTGATAAGTAAAAACTTCATCAAACCATAATTTCAAAATTGCCGGCATATTAAACCAGAACATTGGATATTGCAGAATGATGGTGTCGTGGCGTAACAACGCTTCTTGTTCAGCACTTACATCAATTTGATAGTCCGGATAGAGCTGGAAAATATCTCGCACTTCAAGGTCCGGATAGGTTTTTATAAGTTCATTCACTATCGTTTTATTTGCAATTGATTGAGCGTAGTAGGGATGGGCCAAAATAAGTAAAGCCATAATAATGCCTTGTAGCTATAAAAATCATAGTCACTATAATTTTTATAGTATGGGTGTACAATAACTATCAAAGTTGATAGGTGGCGTTAAAAGTGGCAAATACTGAAAATAAATGTGAAATCACCATGAATGGAAAAACGTATCCATGTCATATCAGTATGGCTATGGATTTGGTGGGTGGAAAATGGAAAGGCGTTATTATGTATTATCTAAAAGATGGGCCAAAACGCTTTAATGAAATCAATCAATTAATGCCAACCATCACTGAAATGACTTTAAGCCTCCAACTTAAACAGCTAGAGCAAAGTGGCTTAATATCCAGAACTGTTTATGGTGAAAAAGCACCGATTAAGGTGGTTTATGAAATGACCGAATTGGGCCAGACTTTCAAGCCTGTTTTAGAGTCTTTATCGGTATGGGCACATACGATGATTAGTCCGAAATAACATTAAAAAATTAGTTTTTAAAACTTAAATATTAGCCCTATCTCTGTGCATGGGGCTTTTTTTTGCCCAAAAATCACTCACAAATTTCTGCCCAGCCTATCAAAACCACGCTTTAAAACTGGCACATTTTCTGCATCTCTTATCAGTAATACAAAAACTGAATTTGGTAATACCAAGCTAGAGGTGCGATATGAACGATGTAAAACCCGTGGCTCAACCAAAGCAAACTTTAAAAGCCTTTTTAGTCGAATTGCTCAGCGTTCGCGCAGGCGTATATATCAAACAAAACAATTATCCGACTAAAACAAAAGGATAAGACTGTGGCAAAACAAAAGTTAGCTCGAATCAGTATTACCGTGCCTGAAACGACACTCAACGCACTCGACCAAAAAATTGTCGAGCAGAACTATGAAAGTCGCTCGCAAGCAATTGTCGACATGATTAATAAACACCTGATTGCAGAGCAGGCACAGGCCAATGAAGTCATGGTGGGCACCTTGACGCTGCTTTACGACGCTAGCCAGATGACCTTGCGTAATCAATTGGTTGATTTACAACAACAGTTTTTAGCACAGGTAATTAGTTCACTTCATATCCAGCTCGACCAGCAAAAGATATTGCAAGTCATGCTAATGCAGGGCGCAAGTTCTGAGCTTAGACAAATTAGCCAGCAATTTATTGTGCTGAAAGGGGTAATTAAAGGGCATTTAGAACTGATGGATGCCGTGATGCCGCCTATACAGCAAAATGACTAAATGAGGAGTAGCGTGTTGAAAAATTTATGGACAATTCAAGACTGGAAAACAGCATATCAAAACGGGCAAATCCATCTTGCAGATCTGATTGGCTACGTTGCAGAAATTAAAAATGATGATAATGCGTGGATTGAAATTGCATCGAACGAGCAGATTCAATCGCAAATTGATATTTTAAAAGACCAGAATATTGCTGACCTACCTCTATACGGCGTGCCATTTGCAGTCAAAGACAACATTGATGTCGCTGGCTTTCACACGACTGCTGCCTGTAAAGAGGTTCAATATTTAGCTAAGCAAGATGCCACTGTAGTTGCCAAGTTGAAAAAAGCAGGGGCGATTGTGGTGGGCAAAACTAACCTCGATCAGTTTGCAACGGGGCTGGTTGGCATTCGCTCTCCATACGGTGCAGTAAAAAATAGTTTTAATCCCGAATATATTAGCGGTGGGTCAAGCTCTGGTTCTTCAGTAGTGGTTGCCAATGGTATTGTGCCTTTTAGTTTAGGAACAGACACGGCAGGTTCAGGGCGTGTACCTGCGGGTCATAACAATATTGTGGGCCTTAAGCCGACAAAGGGCTGGTTTTCTACCACAGGTTTAATTCCTGCATGTCAAACCATTGATGTCATTTCTATTTTTGCGCTGCATATTGATGATGCTTGGACCGTTGCCAGTTTAATGCAGGGATATGATGAGGCAGATGAATATTCACGAGCACATCCAGCCAATGTACCAACTCAGTTTTCTAAACGAAAAATTGCCATTCCTGCCCAGCTTGAATTTTATGGTGATCTTGAATCTGAAAAAGCCTTTTTAGTTGCAATTGAGCGCATTAAAAAACTCGGTTATGAAGTTGAGAGTATAGATTTCAGCGCGTTTAATGAGCTTGCCGTTGCACTGTATAACGATGCTTGGGTAGCGGAAAGAACAGTCGCCGTTGAACGTATGACAACACGTGAAAAGGCTCATCCAGTCATTGCTCAAATTATTGCGCAGGCAGATAAATTCAAAGCAACAGATGCACTTCAAGCTGAATATAACCGCGCTGTACTGGCGCGAAAAATTAATTTGGCGTTACAGCCTTTTGATGCATTGATGGTTCCGACAGCGCCAACCATTTATACCATTGCCGAAGTTGAAGCCGACCCGTTGACTAAAAATGCGCACATGGGGGCCTATACCAACTTTGTCAATTTTTCAGATCTTTCTGCTTTAGCCTTACCAAATGTACTGCGTGATGACGGTTTACCAAGCGGGGTAACCTTTATTGCTCCAGCTTGGCACGATCAGGCACTGGCAAATTTTGCGCAGCTTTGGCAAACCGAAACACTGCTGGGTTTAGGTAAATCAACTCAACATTATCAAAAAAGTATAGAGATCCAGTCGAATCATTCAGTGCAGCTTGCGGTTGTGGGAGCTCACTTAACAGGTATGCCCCTTAATTTTCAGCTGACTAGCCGTAATGCTACTTTGCTCAAGAAAACTCAGACCGCAGATACCTATAAGCTCTTTGCTTTAAAAAATACCACACCACCAAAACCCGGCCTGCAATGCGATGCAGCAGGTACTTCCATTGAAGTTGAAGTGTGGGATGTTCCTTTAGCAAATTTTGGGGCGATTGTGGCTGAAGTGCCTGCACCGCTTGGCATTGGCAACCTCAAACTAAAAGATGGAACATGGGTCAAAGGCTTTATTTGTGAAGCTTATGCCATTCAAGATGCAACTGATATTAGCCATTTTGGAGGCTGGCGAGCCTATATACAGTCACTCAGTCAAACCGCTCAAAGTGTTGTTAGTAAAAATATTGGGGAAGTTTCTATATGATTAAAAAAGCGTTTTTATCCGTATCTATTTTATCGGCAGTTGTATTGGGTGGATGTGACAATACAGCTAAAGTGCCCGAGGCTAAACAAGATGCTCAGGCAGCCACAAATACAAAACCAATTACCATTGGCTATAGTGATTGGCCGGGCTGGGTGGCTTGGCAAGTGGCTATTGAAAAAGGTTGGTTAAAAGAAGCAGGGTTGAATGTAGAATTTAAATGGTTTGATTATTCGGCTTCTCTGTCAGCCTTTTCAGCAAATCAGCTCGATGCTGTGTTGGTCACCAATGGCGATAACTTAGTAACAGCTTCGGGTGGCACGCAAGGCATGATGATCATGGCAACAGATTATTCTGCGGGCAATGATGTCATTATTGCAAAAGAGGGTATTAGTACCATTCAAGACTTAAAAGGAAAATCAATCGGTGTCGAAAAAGGCTTGGTTGATCATCTTTTACTAGCAACTGCTTTAACCGACCATAACATTAAAGCGAATGAGATAAAGCTGGTAAATTCGGCGACAAACCAATTACCTCAAGTTTTTAATAGCCCAGATATTTCTGCAATCGCTGTTTGGCAACCCGTTGCAGGTCAGGCATTAAAAGCAGTGGCAGGTTCTAAAATTATCTATACCTCTAAAGACAAGCCGGGTTTAATTTATGACACTTTGACCGTCAACATGAGCCACTTAACTGCACATCAAGAAGAATGGAAAAAAATCATTCAGGTGTGGGACAAAACAGTTAAATATATTAATGACCCTGCAACTCATGCCGATGCAGTTAAAATTATGGCAAACCGTTCAGGGGTCGACCCAAAACAATATGAGTCGATGGTCAGCGGTACACATTTATTAGATATCAATGCCAATAAAAAAGTATTTGCTAAATCGGAAGGTTTTGACTCGATTTATGGCTCTACTTATCACGTCAATAAATTTAACGTTGAAAACGGTATTTATAAAACTGAACAAAATGTAGATGGGCTGATTTATCCAACACTGATAGAACAGCTCAAATAAGCCAAATAAAAAAAGCCCAAGTTCAGCTTGGGCTTTTTAATGTCTTACTTATTTCTCTGTACTGACCTGAGTCATACGCGGAATTTTTGGTAAATCTTGCAAAGCTGGGTCAAGTTCATCTTCTTCAGCATGTACTAGATAATCTACCCGTGAGCGGAGCTGTTTAAACTCAGGGGTAGTCATTAAGTCCAGTGAGCGTGGACGTGGTAAATTAACTTCAATAATTTCCTTAACTTCACCTGGGTTGGCTTTGAGTGCCACAATTCGGTCTGCCAGTAAAATGGCTTCATCCATGTCATGAGTCACAAAAATAATGGTGATATCAATGTTTTGCCATAAATCCATTAAGTGTTTTTGCATTTTTTGACGAGTGTGTGGGTCGAGTGCACCAAAAGGTTCATCCATGAGTAAGATTTTAGGTTGATTAACTAAAGCTCTAGCAATCGCAACGCGCTGTTTCATACCACCAGAAAGTTGGTGTGGATACTGATTTTCATATTTTTCCAAACCAATAATATTGATCCATTCGCGTGCTTGAGCTTCAGCTGTCATTTGACTAGCTCCTCGCATTTGTGGGCCAAACATCACGTTTTCTTTTACAGTTTTCCAAGGGAAAAGGGTATAACCCTGAAACACCATGCCGCGTTCAGGACATGGACCCGTAATGCATTCGCCGTCTACTAAAACTTCACCACTATGGTATGCGTCTAAACCTGCAATGACACGGCTCAGTGTCGATTTACCGCAACCAGAAGGACCAATCACACAAACAAATTCTCTTTTATGAATTTTTAAATCGAGCTTATTTAAAACAGTGCGTTCGCTTTGTCCATGCTTAAAGACTTGGCTCAGTTGTTTAGCTTCTAAAATAACAGGACGTTCATAAATTTTTTGAAAGTATTCATGCGCGTTAAATGTTGAATCATTCATTACTTTGCTCCTACTTTCCAAGTGAACATCCGCTCACCTAACTTCATTAATACCCAATCACAGACCAGTCCAATCACCCCAATAATCAAAATAGCCGCATAGACATTGTCAAAGTTTTGATAGCGTGCCTGTTGGGTAATAAACCAAGTAATACCAGAGGTTGTACCAATCAACTCTGAAACAATTAAATAGGTCCAAGCCCAGCCCAATAGCACACGTAAGTCTCGATAAATATCAGGTAAGGCAGCAGGAATCACCACGTGAAATAAACTTTTGAGCTTATTGGTGCCAAGGGTATAGCCAGCTTCAATTAAGCTTCGATCTACCATTCGGGTGGTATTGGCAATAATTAGAATTTGCTGAAAAAGCGTACCAATCAGAATAATTGCAATTTTAGGTGCATCATTAATCCCTAAAATTGCCACTGCAAGTGCACCAAAGGCAGGAGCAGGTAAGTAACGGAAAAACTCGACAAAAGGCTCTGTTAACAGTGAAATGCGCTTAGAAAAACCACACAAAATACCTAGTGGAATCCCGATTAATGAAGATATGAAAAAAGCTGAAAATACCAGTTTAATACTGTGCCATAAACTTTGATGAAACCACGGCGAATCAGGTTGTTCGGGTGGCGTAGTAAATGCAGTCACCAAAGCTTGAGCGACTTCATGAGGAGCGGGTAAATAAATCGGATTGACCAAAATACCTTGTGGTGGTGCAGAATTTCGATTGACTGCATTTTGTGCCTCGAGATAGAACACATTTTTATCAACACGACTTCCTACTTGTAAGTAAGAAACACTTCCCGAACTCGTGATTTGTACTTGATGATGCCAAACAAAAGGTAAGTAACTGATTGCGCACCAAAGACATATTGGAATAACGAAAGAACAAATACTGAGAATCAGCTTGTTCTTTCGCGTAAATTCCTTTGCAACATAACCCATATCGAGAGCTCCCCATTTTGATCAGTATTACGATTTTCATAAAACGTAATATTGTTAAGCAAAATAAGTGCCATCTTTAAGGTGCTCTAGATGAGTTAATAAGATGAGGGAACTAAAGTTTCATGCAAATAAGTCCAATAACATTTTTCGCCTTCTACTTTAATGCAGGCTGTAGAAGTCCGTACTGTCTCGGTTTCACTCGTTTGCTGATGTTCCTGATATTGCACCCAACAATAATTTTCAAATTCGTATAAAGCTGTACTCTTAATAATGTCGATTTTTAAAGAAGGTTTGTTCCCGATATTTTGGCTAAATAAACTATGCACTTCGGCGAAACCAATGCTGTGGCCTTGAACCGTGACCATCTTAAAATTTTGATCGAAACTATCTAAAAGTGAGTTAAGACTTTGCTCTGCATTTTGGCCTGTAAATACATTTTCGATCAAAACGTGTAGGTCAATCACGCTTTGAATGGCCTGATCCATTTGATTAGACATGGGTTTTCTCCTTTAAAATGGGAATGAGTGAGAGTAAGCAGAGTAAAGCTGCAATTAAAAAAGTATGTTGATAGCGAAGCAGATCGCTTGAGCCAGACATCAAGTTATATATCGAAATGAGAACAACAGTACCGACACTAAATGAAACTTGTCGATTGATGTTCCAGAGTACACTGCCTTGTAGTAAATCTTGACCCTTGAAATCAATTAACGAACTGATTTGGGCAATATTGGCGCTTAAGCCACCTCCCATACCCATCACTAAATAGGCGAATACTAAAAAGCTTATGGAGCTAGTGTTTGAAATAAAAAATAAAAGAAAGATACCAAGGCTATGAAGGGTAATGCCAATAATAAGTAAATATTTTTTTTCTATTTTTTGATAGAGCAGGCCACCGCTGATCATTGCTACTAGCGCACCTGCTGCATAGAGCAACATGAATGAGCCAGTTTGTTTTGCATTAAAGCCAAGGTTAACCTGTAAATTAAAAATATTGAGTAAATTAACACCTGTAAAAATACCGGGAACAGCGTAATAGACAATAAATGCATTACGTAAATTTTTATTTTTTAATAACTCAAGATTAAGAACAGGATGGGAAATTTTTTTCGCATGTCGAATATAAAAAATAAGCATTCCGACTGAAATTAGAAAACTAGTTAGAGCGAATGAGGCGTTATGGTAATCACTATAGAAGGAAAATGAGAGTAACAAACATAACAGGCTTATATTGAAAATAACCAAGCCTTTTATGTCTGGTTTTTCACTCGACACATTCTCTGTTTTTTTAACCCATAGCCACGCTAGAAATGAGGCAAGTAAAGAAAATGGAAGATTAGAAAAAAACACCCATCGCCAACTCAATGAATCAATAATCACACCACCAAGGGCGGGTGAAAATGCGGGCGCAATTAAGGCAATTGCCATAATCATTGTAGAAATGCGTTGGCGTTCTTGATTTGGAAATAAGGCATATACGAGTGCTTGGCCTACGGGAATTAATAAACCTCCAGCGATACCTTGAATAAATCGCCAAAAGATTAAGCTATAAATCGATTCGCTAAATCCAATAAAGCAAATACTTATAGAAAATAACAGCATCGAATAACACAATAACTTTTGGTTCCCAAGCTTGGTGGCTAACCATAAGCTCATGGGCATGATTAAAATGAGGCCGAGAATATAGGCATTTGTTACCCAAGCGACCATGGATTGGCTGACTGAAAATGATGATGCAATATTAGGTAATGCAATTGCTGACATAAAAATGTTAATGCAATCAATAAAGAACCCAAGTAAAAACACCGTTGCTATTTTATATCGATAAGACATACCTACCTCCGTGCAGGCAGGGTAAGATTCGGCTCTTTTATTGTCGATGCAAGCGAAGTAAAATCATTGTTTAATAATTTCAAACAATCGGCTGAATTGTGCAAAAGAATCTCAAGCAAATTACTAGTTTTTTACAAGTTGTCGATTCGGGATCTTTTACTAAGGCTGCCGAAATTTTGGGACTGAGCCGATCAATGGTCAGTATTGATATAAAACAATTAGAAAAGCAGTTAAATACAAGTCTCTTAATTCGAAACACCCGTAATATTGCATTAACTGAAATAGGTCAGCATTTTTATCAAGATTTTAAACAAATCCAGCTTCAGATTGATGAGGCTTTTGAGCGAAGCCAACATTTAGGTACGAGCATTACAGGCACTTTACGGTTTTCATCTACCAATGAATTTGGTCAACGCTTTATTCTGCCTTTACTTCCTGAGTTTTGTCGGCTTTACCCACATTTACGACTACAATATTCGTTTAATTCATCGCTTGATGATTTAGTCACTGAAAAATTAGATCTTGTTATACGGCTAGGAAATTTAAAGAATTCATCTCTAAAAACTCGAAAAATCGGAGAATATCCAATTTATCTTGTGGCTACTCCGCAATTTATACAAAACCATCCTGTAGAAAATATATCCGATTTGGCAGATGTTCCTTGGATTGGTCACACCTTATTAAATTGGCAAGATTCACAATATATTTTGCAAAATAGTTTAGGCGAGCAATATTCATTACCTTTTATTCGAAGTCAGTATGAATCAAACTCGGTAACCGCAATTCATCAAATGGCGCTGTCATCATTAGGTATTGCGATTTGCCCAGCATGGTTAGTTGATGAAGATATTCAACAAAACCGCTTAATTCGGTTATTTCCTGACTTCTCGTTACCGTTACAAAATATTCAATTACTTTATCCTAGTACTTCTAATTTACCAGCCAAAACTCGGGCATTTATAGACTTTTTGGTAGCCCGTCTTTCTTTTAGATAAACTAAAAAGTATGTAAGTTATGGACGATAAGCTATTTTATATAAATAGACAATTCTGTCTGTTTTTTATAAAATAGCGCTGATTATGACTCAGTTTTATAATAATGATGTCCAATAAAATATTTCAAATTTTAGATAGTTTAGGTTTGGTTGCACAGAATCGTGTACTTCATGTGCAATTTTCCAACCCATCATTAAACAATCAAGTCTTCTTGCAACGCATTGAAGGCGAACATACGCTCAATCAGGGCAGCGTTGCTGAGTTACTGTGTTTGTCGACGAACGCGCATATTGCATTAAAACAATTTATTGGCTGTCAGGTTGCTGTCGATCAGGTCACTGACATGGGCCAGTTTTTTAGAACCACGGGCATTATTACCGAAGCGAGCCAAGGTCAAAGTGACGGCTCACTCACCATTTATAACTTAACTTTAAAAGACCCAACTGCACTTTGGCATAAACGTCGTAATAGCCGCGTGTTTATGAATAAAAGTGTGCGGGATATTAGCGAAATTCTATTTAAAGAATGGCAGGGGAAAAGTCCGTTATTTGCCTCAAGCTTAACGCTCGATACAGCCAGTTTAAGTAAAGACTACGATGTGCGTCCATTTGTGATGCAGTCAAACGAAAGCGATTATGACTTTTTAACCCGTTTGTGGCGCAGCGAAGGCATTAACTGGCTAGTCGATGAATCGCAGCTTTTGGTCGCTGACCCGAATGCGTCCATTCAGCCGCAAGTGTTACGTTTAATTGATGATAACCAAAATTATCAGGCTCTTGAGCGCCGTAGCCTACGTTACCAGCGCAGCAGTGCCACCGAACAATTCGATACCATTACCCAAGTCAAAGCTGAGCGCCGTTTACAGCCGACATCGGTTCATGTGCAACGCTGGCAAGCCGATGCCTTACAACAAGAAGAGGGTAGCGGCAGCGTACAAGGCACGCAGCAGCACAGTGAACACTATGACAATGCCAGCCTAAACCTTGAAGATGCATGGCACGTCAGCCCCGCTTGGATGCAGGACTTAAACGGTGAAGACCAAGCCACCGCTTCAGGCAATAGCCAGATTGAACAGCTTAACCAGCACATCAATGCTTACCATCACCTGAGCTCTAAGCAGTTTACCGTTTCTGGTAATGTCCGCGATGCACAAGTGGGTTACTGGTTCGAACTTAATGACCATCCTGAACTTGAGCGCCACGACAGTGCCGATAAAGGGTTCTTAATCTTAAGCAAACACTACTATAACCAGAATAATTTACCGAAAGAATTACAACAGCAACTCGAGCGCCTGTTACCAAAAAAAGACAAGCTCAAGGCAGCCCAACTCGACACGCAAAACCCTGAGCAGCGCCATTTTGCTGAACTCAATGTCGTTCGACGCAATATTAAAGCTGTGCCTGAATATAACCCGCTAGAACACCGACCAGCCGCTTACCCGCAGCGCGCTAAAGTGGTGGGGCTAGACGGCGAAAGCATTCATGTTGACCAGTGGGGGCGCATTAAAGTCCGCTTCCTATTTGCCCGAACAGATGACCATAGTCATGATGGTGGAGCGGGAAGTAACGACAATGACACCGACTCTGCTTGGGTCGATGTGCTGACCCCGTGGGCGGGTGCGGGTTATGGTGCCCGTTTCTTGCCACGCGTGGGCGAGATCGTGGTGATCGACTTCTTTGACGGCAACATTGACCGTCCATTTGTGGTCGGACGCATTCACGAAGCTGAACGTCACCCAACCCAATTCGATCAGAAAGGCCAGTTACCTGACACAAAAAAGCTAAGCGGTATCCGCTCAGAAGAAGTGGATGGTAAAGGTTTTAACCAGTTACGCTTTGATGACACCACAGGACAAATCAGTGCCCAGCTACAAAGCAGCCATGCAGCCAGCCAATTAAACTTAGGTAACTTAAGCCATCCAAAAGACAAGGCGGAAAGTGATGGTCGTGGTGAAGGCTTTGAACTCAGAAC
Organism: Acinetobacter sp. AOR14_HL; assembly: GCF_027855175.1. Lineage (NCBI taxonomy): Bacteria > Pseudomonadati > Pseudomonadota > Gammaproteobacteria > Moraxellales > Moraxellaceae > Acinetobacter > Acinetobacter sp. AOR14_HL. The sequence goes on from NZ_JAKTII010000022.1 coordinate 119,749, forward strand.
AGACCAGTGGGGTGCGGTAAGAGCTGGCAGTGGTTTACTCATTAGTACCCATAAACAGGACCAAGCCCAAGGTGTACACCTAGATGCAAATGAGGCCAAACAACAAATAGAAGGCGGTCTTAACAATGCCAAGGCACTCAGTGAAGTTGCTAAAAACCAGCAAACTGATCCATTGGAAGTGCTTGAGAACTTAAAAACCTTCATAGAACAAATAGAAGAAAAAGATCAAGACAAAGCTGCTGCTTTTAAGCAAGCCTTGATGATATTAACTGCACCTAACAGTATTGCTCTAGCCAGTAATGAAGACATTCACTTAAGCGCAGATGCTCAGTTAAGCCAAACTGCTGGAGACAGCATTAATCTGTCTACTCAAAAGAACCTGATCGCACATGCCCAAAACAAGATCAGCCTTTTTGCTGCTCAAGAAGGGGCAAGACTCTATGCAGGCAAAGGCAAAGTCGAGATACAAGCGCAGGGCGATGGAGCAGATTTAATTGCCCGTAAAGCGGTTCAGATTATTTCTACAGAAGATAAAATTGAAATTAGTGCTTCTAAAGAAATTGTTATCACGGCGGGCGGATCTCAACTCAAGATTAATGGCTCGGGAATTTTCCCTGTTACTGGTGGTAAGTTTGAGGTGAAGGCTGGGCAGCATTTATTTATGGGGGGAGGAAGTGCGAATTTCAGTTCTTCACTACCGCCTCCGCCAAAACGTAGCCCAGGAACTTTAGAGCTCATCCATGATTATGCGCATGGTGAGTTTGTTAAAGGTGGAAGTTATACAGTTGTCGACAACTTAGGAAAAGAAGTCACTGGCAAGTTGGATGATAAAGGATTCGCAAGAGTTTGTGGCTTAGCAACAGGTGCAGTAAAAGTCTTCTTTGAACCAGATCACCGTGATCCTTGGGATGCAGCAAGTGACTTTAAACGTCCAGTTGAGTGGCCAAATAAGAATGATGCGGATAATGAGCAATCAGATTCCTTAATTGCACAAATGAGTAAAACAGCCCAGTCCAAACTTGGTGAATTATCTAAACAATTAACCAATCCTGCGAATATTATGAAAAATATTCAAACTGCACAAAGCATAAAATCTGAAGGAGCAAAGGCTTTAATGCCGTTATTAAAAACAGAAGCGCAGGGATTAGTGACTGATCAAGTGAAAAGCTTTTTACCTATTTCAGAAGTAGGTAAAAAAATAGGGAACAATATTGATCTTGCATCAATTCAGAAAATAAATGACTTCAGCAAATTAAGTTCTGTTGATAGCGGTAGTTTGCTGGCTAACCCGCTTCCTCAATATTTGCAAAGTCCTTTTAAAAAGAATTCATAGAGAAAGAAAATGTCTGGAAAAACAGAAGTTGTTAAGCCATTAACAGAAGTTGCTATTAAAGATGTTAGTCATTCAAAACAAAAAATAGATGATTGGTTAAAAAGTCATACGCATAAAATTGTGACATTAGACTTGCTAGCCAGTGTAATGGGGACAGTTCCAATTATTGGAAATGTGATGGCTGCTATCGATGTGGTTTCCGACATTTGCTATATCTACGATAAAGGTTTTCAAAATGCCGATATTATGGATTGGTCCACAATGGGTATTGACCTTATTGGGATTGCACCTGTACCAGGAACAACAGCAATTCGTATGTCTGCTCGTCCAGCCCTGTTTCTAGTCCGTCAAGAAGTTAAACGTGTGGGTAAAGCTGCTTTAGGAGAAGCAGTTATCGTAGTGATCTCCAACCATTTAAATGATCAGGTTGCTGGACAAATTGATAAATTCTGTAAAACAGGCCTACAACAGTTAAATTCAATTTTAGCCACTTGTGGTGGAACCGTTCAAAATGCCACAACACAAATTAATGGTGGTATTGTTCGAGTTGTAACAAAAGGCCAAGTATTTACAAATGCGGGGTCAAATGCAAACCGAGCTCAACAGCAAGCTGCTGGTGTTATTAAAGGAATAAAAAGTGGTGACTTAACACGAGCTGGAAAAAACTTGGTTTACATGACCGAAAACTTGGGAAAAGCTCTGATTAAAACAGGAGCAAACTCCAATGCTAAAGTTGTTACTTCTTTAGTTCCTGCACATCTAAAGCAGCCGATATTAAATGTAGGTGCAACGATTAATAAAATTGGTATTACTGCCAATACTAAAATTAAAGGCTTGGGAAATACAGCACAGCCACAAACAATTGGGTGGCTATTTGAAATATTACGTTTAAGTAATGCTAGATTTAGAAAAAAAGCCTCAGGCCAAGTTAAGCCAACTCAGACTACACAAGTCAGACATGACAAGAAAAATAATAAATTAGAAAAGGCGAATACTGAACATGCAGCGACTCATAATGCGAATGCATGTAAAAACTGTAAAGGGGGTGCGACTAAACGATCGATTACCTTTGCCATGGGTACTGAATTTTTAAATCATACCGATGCACAAATTCATCCATTATTGATAGAGCAATTTTCGAGAACGTATGTATCAAACTTATATCAGTATGATCAATCGATTTTCGGAGCGCGGTGGATTACACCTTTTACAACCAAAATTGTTCGTTGTTCTAGTTACAACGTTCATGAACCCAAAGAACCGATTGAACAAGAGGGCTGGGAGTATATTGGGGGTGATGGTCGTTCAGTTCGCTTACCAGATCTAAAAGTTGGACAGAGTTACTATGACGAAGTTGAAACTTTTACTTATACAGTTGTCTCATCTGAAATTAGATCTATTTCATATGGAGCTTCAGAAACTCACTTCTATCAAAAATATAAAAATGAGTTTCGTTTAGTCTCCATTGAACGTCAAAATGGATTTAGTATTGGGCTGCGTTATGACCATGAATTAGAAAATGGTGATAGCTATTTATCCGACATTATATTTAAACAGCAACAACAAACACTGGCGCATGTTGCATTACAAATTAATGATGTGCAGAAAGTTGTTGCAGCTTGGTTGGTTGAAGATAGTCAACTCATTAGACAACTATCAGCATATCAATATAACGAGCAAGGCGATTTAATTAAGGCGACCAATGAGTTTGCTGCTTCTTATGAATATCAATACCAAGCTCACTTATTGACTCGTTATACTGATCTTACTCAAAGAGGAATGAACTTAAAGTGGGATGGCGTTTTACCTAGCTCAAAAGCGATTGAAGAATGGGCTGATGACTATAGTTCCGCTACTAAATTAGATTGGGATGAAAACGTTCGAGTAACTTCAGTCATGGATATCGATGGTAATGTGACTGAATACTATTATGGTATTACGGGTTATACCTATCGAATTATTTATCCAGATAATTTGCAAGAATGGTTCTTTAGAGACCAAGCAAAAAATATAACATCGCATATTGCCACAGATGGAACTGAAACATCATATACCTATGACGAACGCGGTAATGTCTTAAGTCTGGTTCAGGCCGATGGCTCAACCTTCTATTATGAATATGACGAAAAAGATAATCTGACCGGTTTTGTTGACGCTGAACAGGGGCGTTGGTTTAAAGAATACGATGCTTCAGGAAATATAATTAAAGAAATTGATCCGCTGAAGCATGAAACAGCCTATACCTATAATGCGATGGGATTGGTAACTTCCATTAAAGATGCTAAAGGCGGTAAGAAGACACTTAAATATGATGATAAAGGCAACTTGGTTACGTATACGGATTGTTCTGGTAAAGAAACTCACTGGCACTATGATGATCGCGGGCGCGTCAAATTTATTGAAAATGCTTTAAAGCAAAAAGTTGAATATTTCTATACAGAATTAACTGCTGAACCAAGGCTGCCTCTAGCAAAAGGTTTACCACTGAATGCTTTTGGACAGCTCGAAAAAATTAAACATGCTGATGGAGCTGAAGAGCATTTTATTCATGATGAAGAAGGTCGATTATTAGTTCATATTGACCCTAAAGGCCAGCAGACACGTTATGAATATGATGCAGCTGGTTTAATTACTCAGCGTATTGACCCATTAAATCAAACTTTAAAATATCAATGGGACCGTTTAAGTCGCTTGAAACGTTTAATTAATGAAAATGGTGCAAGTTATGAGTTTGTCTATGATGCTGCGGGGCGATTAGTAAAAGAAATTGATTTTGATGGCAAAGAAACTGCTTATACGTACGATGAATATAATGGTCGTTTAACTAGTAGCATTGAGGTCGCTTCTGCCTATGGTCAAGATTTCAAAGATCGTGCCGCGCCTAAAGACCGTATTCAGCAATTTATTTTTGACAGCATGGGACGTTTAGAACAACGTACAGCAGGATATGGCTATCAAGGGCAAGAGCTTGAAGAAAAACAAACAGAAGAATTTTCTTATGATGGCTTAGGTAATCTAGTTCAGGCTAAAAATGCTGAAAGTAACTTACAGTGGTTTTATGATGCCGCAGGCAATTTAATAAAAGAGCATCATCAAGACGTTGTGACACAGAAAACTGCTGTGTGGAAACATGTCTATGATGAATTAAATAATCGAACCAAAACCATCCGACCAGATGGACAGAAAATAGATTGGCTCACTTATGGAAGTGGACATGTCTATGGTATGGCTTTAAATGGGGAAGATGTTGTTAGTTTTGAGCGTGATGATTTACATAGAGAGACATTACGCCATTATGCAAATGGTCTTAGCCAACAACAACGTTATGATGAAGTTGGACGTTTAACTCAGCAATTAATGTTGAATGGGCATGACAACAGCTATCAAGCTCAAACCCAAAATAATGCTATCCAGCATACTAATCAATTGGTTGAACGCTTATATCACTACGATAAAACAGGTGAGTTAACCCTTATTAAGGATACTCGTCGTGGAACCATTCATTATAAATATGATCCTGTTGGGCGTTTATTAGAGGCAACCAGTAAACTTGGAAAAGAGACATTTAATTTTGACCCAGCAAGTAATATTCTAGATCGCTATAACAGTACCAAAGAGCAAACTTCACAACACACTACTACTGAAAAAGGTTATGGCTATAACCGCTTAGTCAATAACGTGGTGCAGGAATATCTTGACCAACAATATCAATATGATGCTTTTGGGCAACTGATTCGACAAAAGTCATCACAAGGTGATTTAAATCTTGAGTGGGATGTGTTGGGACGTCTTGTACGTAGCCGAAACAATCAATACACGGCGCATTATCGTTACGATGCGTTAGGCCGACGTATTCAAAAAAGAAGTAAGCACCACCATACAGGGCAAGAGCAGAACATTATTTATGGTTGGGATGGTGATACTTTAGCGTATGAATCTAGCGCTGATATAACTAAACACTATTTCTACGAAAAAGATAGTTTTGTGCCTTTGTTGCAAGCGGCTTATCGTCACTCAATTGAGCTACACCAAACACAAGATTGGACAGAAAAAACATATAGCATTTATAAAGACCCCTTATGGAATACGGTAAAACAAAGCCAAGGTTTTGATGATGTATGGTTCTATCACTGTGACCACGTAGGTACTCCGCAAGAAATGAGTGACCAGACGGGTGCTATTGTTTGGAAAGCTCAATATAAAGCTTGGGGTGAGTGTAAGGTAGAGCAAGCTAAGTCGGATTTCTTTGAAAATTCAGAAATTATTAGCAATAACATCCGTTTCCAAGGTCAGTATTTTGATGGTGAAACAGGGCTTCATTACAACCGTTATCGTTATTATTCGCCGTATGTAGGGCGGTTTATTAGTAAAGACCCAATTGGATTGTTGGGCGGCTATAATCATTATCAATACGGTCCTAATCCTGTTAGTTGGGTTGATCCAACGGGGTTAAATTTTAAATCTGTCGGAAAAATTAAAGAGGAGAGAGCAAGAAGGCAGACTTCAAGTTCAGCCCCTTATATAAAACATACGATGGCTAAATGTAAAACTCAGGCACAAAATATTTCTAAAAAAGAAGCACAATATTGGGATATGAGTAAGTGTGAATCTAATGTGGCACAAGTTACAGCCTTTAGAAATAGGCTAGAAAAAGAAGGTCTGAATAAAGGTTATAAAGTCGATTTAGGGGATAATAAAGGTTCACATTATTATATTTATGATGCTGGAAGAAATATTGGTTTTAATGAAGGTCGGGAAACTCAATATATGAGAATTGAAGTCTCATCAACAAATGAGTTTCATGGGCATCCTATATCGAAACAACGTTATGAATCTTACATGAAAAAGGCTGTAAAATGAATATGAATAATTTGGAATACTTTTTAGATAAAGAACTTTTATTACCTTTAAAGGTTCCTTCAAATTGGTATATTTCTAAAAACTATCTTTATGAAGTTAGCTGCAATTGGTTAAATCAATTAAATGATGATGATAAATTTAAGATGTCAGAAATTTATCTATATAAAAATATATTTTATGCGAAGTTAGAGAGAATAATTAATAATTTAACATATAGTTTTGTGATTGATATTTCTGTTTATCCGGAGATTGAGGAGGGTTTGTATACGAAATTTGAATATGAGGTTGGGTTGGGGTTGTATGAGATTTCAAAAAAGAATAAATTGATTTTTATGAGGAATTTTAGTTTTTATAATGTTGTGGATGTTTGTGAGTTCTTAAATATTATATTGATAGATGTTTGTCATAATTTAGATGAGTCTATTAGTGAGGTTGATATATTTAAAAATATAGATAATTTTTTTGAAAAAAATAAATGATAATATTTATTTTGTCTGAACTATTTAAATCAAGGCTATGTGTTTTTAGTCTTGTTTTTTGTGGTAAGTGGAATTGAAGTTTAATATTTTTTATAATTTGAATAATATATATTGGAGTTGAATTTTTTGTTTTTTACATTGCTAAACAGAACAAATTGCTATGAGAGTTGGTGTTTTTAGTTATGTGGCTTAGTTATTAATGGGAGTAGACGGTGTTAAAAGTTAATAGGAAATTAGTATACACAGGTGATGAAGTTTTGAATGTTTTACAAGAGATAGAGTTTATGTTAATTTCATTGCATAAAATTGGGTCCTATTATGCTAAAACTCTTCCTAATTCTTATGAAGAATATGCAAAAGAAACCACTAATTTTATAGATAATAATAATGTGTGTGATAGGTTGGCTAGTATTAGAAAAATTTTATCTAGTAAATTTAATAATGATCTAGGTGTAGATGATATGTCAGATATTGAAAGAGCATTGGAAAATATAAATTTTGGGGAGGCTAAAAAGTAAATTTAAAAGAATGTAATCATGATATCTAATGATTAATTTAACTAGTTAAATTGTCAATTAGATATCATCTAGTGTTTGTAAATAATCATTTGGAAAAGAGATAAAGCAAAGCCATAATTTATGTGGTTTATAAATATTGGAATTATAATTGGAAAATGAACATTTGGTGGAATATTGATATTAAAGATGGAGTTGTTAGTAATGACTCTATTTCTTGGATTGATGATAATTTTGAAATAAATAAAGATACAGTTTTTGACTTGTCTGAAGATTTATTACAAATTTCTTTTAATAACAATAAAATATTGGATGTAGGATGGTATCCAGATCTAGAGGTAGATGGTTTTTTTAAAATTGTATTGATAAAAGATATGAATTGGAACTCACCTATAATTGAAAAAGAGTGTGGGGATATAAAAAGTTTAAAGGAAAATATCTCAGATATTATATGTAATAATGTTTAGGTGGTGAGTATGTTGTTAATTTTAGGGTGTTGTTAATCACCTTTTAATATACAAAGCGTTAATAGGGAAGAAGTAAATGCAAGTATCCAATTTTGATTTAAGTGCTAATATTGAAAATATTTAATCAATTACGGTTGGTGTATAGAAAGAAAAATAGATATTGAACCCATCATAGACGCATGGAAAGCAGATAAATATAGAATCTTTAATTCTGCTATAGTCTTTGTTCAAAGTTTTAATGGCTTAAATATAGGTCATGAGGCATATATAATTAACTAATTTTTAGATTTTGTGATTTTTTATATCATTTATCCGTCTGAGTATAATGATAGAGATTTTTCTTTTGATTTAAAAGGGAAGCAAGAAATTATCGTTGATTATTTTAAATTTTATTTAAGTGATCAATTTTTAAAAAATCCTAGAATGAATTTAAATTATGAAAATATTTTTTCTGATCAATTAAATGAGATATTAGAGATTGATTTTTATTATTCATCTTCTGGAATTTTACTATTTTCAAAAAGATTTTTTAATGAAATGAAGGAAATCCTTGAAGATGAATGTGATTTTTATAAGTGCTATGTGAGGAATGAAGAGGCAGATATTTATGCTATGTATATTAAGAGAAAAAACAATTTATTAGATGAAGATGACTTTATAAAAAAAGATCTTGCAATAGATAACTTCTTTATTACTAGAGATACGGATAAATCTTATATTTATGTAGTAAGTCAAAAATTTGTAAATATAGTTAATTAATTTCTTGGAATACTAAAAAATTAACAACCTTTAAAAGTGAATTAACAGCTTAAGTTATTAATTCACTTTTTATATATTTATTGTGGTGAGCATTTTCGACCATTCTTGTATTCATATGGTTAAGTTTTTCTTTACAAAATAGACAGATGTGTCTGTATTTTATAAAATAATGCCAATCCTGACAAAATTTTCATAAAAAGATGTTATCTCATATACATAGAATTCTAGAAGATTTGGGTATCAGCTCGCAAAAACGCGTGCTTCATGTTCAGTTTTCTAATCCCTCGTTGAATACTCAAGTCTTTTTACAAAGTATTGAAGGGCAGCATCAGTTAAATGAAGGGCTGGCTGTCGATCTATTTTGTCTCTCTACTAATGCGCATATTTCATTAAAACAATTTATTGGTTGTCAGGTTGCAGTCGATCAGGTAACTGATCAGGGGCAATTATTTAGAACTAGCGGAATTATTACTGCAGCCAGTCAGGGGCAGAGTGATGGTTCATTAACGCTGTATAAATTGAAACTACAAGACCCGACCACACTATGGCATAAACGCCGAAATAGCCGCGTGTTTATGAATAAAAGTGTACGGGATATCACTGAAATTCTATTTACAGAATGGCAGAACAAAAGCCCATTGTTCGCGTCTAGCTTAACTTTAGATTTAAAAAGTTTAACTGAAAACTACGATGTTCGACCTTTTGTTATGCAAAGTAATGAAACGGATTATGATTTTTTAACCCGACTTTGGCGTAGTGAAGGCATTAACTGGTTAATTGATGAAGCTCAGTTGTTTGTCACTAATAGCTCAGATGAGATTCAACCGCAAAAATTACGTTTAATTGATAATAATGAATCATATTTAGCATTAGACCGAAAAAATATCCGTTATCACCGTAGTAGCGCAGTTGAACAACAAGATAGTATGACGAGCCTTGTGCCAACTCGAAACTTGCAATCTACAGCCGTGCATGTGCAACGCTGGCAGGCTGATGCCTTAAGTCAAGAAGAAGGCATGGGGAGTGTTCAGTCAAAGCACAGTCATAGTGCTAATCAGGATAATACAAGTTTAAGTCTGGAGCAGGCATGGCACATGAGTCCTGCTTGGATGCAAGACTTAAATGGAGAAGACCAAGCCACTGCATCGGGTCACCAACAGCTAGAAAAACTCAATCAAAATCTATCTGATTATTATGCTTCTCAATCAAAATATTTCCGTGCACAAACTACGGTACGTGATGTGCAAGTTGGCTATTGGTTTGAATTGAATGAACATCCTGAAATAGATACGCATAGTGGATCAGACAAAGAGTTCCTGATTATTGGGAAAAGTTTCTATCAGCAAAATAATTTGCCTAAAGATTTGCAACAGCAAATCAATCAACTTTTTAGTCAAAGCCAATGGCAAAACAATCAATCACGGCCAAATGACCAGACTGAGCGTCAGGGTAATGAGCTCATTTTGTCGCGTAGAAATATTAAAACTGTTCCTGAGTATCATCCGTTAGAGCACCGACCAGCAGCTTACCCACAGCGCGCTAGAGTGGTTGGATTAGAGGGTGAGAGCATCCATGTAGATCAATGGGGACGAATTAAAGTCCGTTTTCTGTTTACTAGAGCTGACGACCATAGCCATGACGGTGGAGCAGGAAGTAACGACAATGATACCGACTCGGCTTGGGTAGATGTACTAACCCCATGGGCGGGTGTTGGTTATGGCGCACGCTTCTTGCCTCGCGTGGGTGAGATTGTGGTGATCGATTTCTTTGATGGCAATATTGACCGTCCATTTGTGGTGGGACGTATTCATGAGGCTGAACGTCACCCAACCCAGTTCGACCAGAAAGGCCAGCTACCTGATACCAAAAAACTGAGCGGGATTCGCTCAGAAGAAGTCGATGGTAAAGGTTTTAACCAACTGCGTTTTGATGACACCACAGGGCAAATCAGTGCCCAGCTACAAAGTAGTCATGCTGTCAGTCAGCTCAACCTCGGTAACTTAAGCCATCCAAAAGAAAGCGCGACAAGTGATGGCCGAGGTGAAGGTTTCGAACTAAGAACAGACCAGTGGGGTGCAGTCAGAGCAGGCAGTGGCTTACTCATGAGTACCCATAAACAGGACCAAGCTCGAGGCGTACACCTAGACGCAAATGAAGCTAAGCAACAAATCGAAGGCAGCCTTAACAATGCCAAAGCACTCAGTGAAGTTGCTAAAAATCAGCAAACTGACCCGTTAGATATGCTTGAGAATATTCAGACTTTCTTAGAGGTTCTTAAACAAGAAGACCCTAAAAAGGCTGCTGAGTTTCAATCGGCAGTGATGCTGTTGGCATCTCCAAAAAGTATCGGTATAAGCACTAATGAAGATATCTATCTCAGTGCAAATGGTCAGTTCACTCAAAGTGCTGGTGACAGTATTAATCTCAGTACACAAAAAAATATAGTGGGTCATGCGAGTCAAAAAATAAGTCTATTTGCCGCCCAAGAAGGTGCTCGGCTTTTTGCTGGTAAAGGTAAAGTTGAAATTCAGGCACAAGGTGATGGCTTAGATGTGATTGCTCGAAAGGGCGTGCAAATTACTTCAACCGAAGACACGGTTTTTATTACTAGTCCAACTGAAATTAATCTGACTGCAAATGGGTCTCAAGTTAAGTTGAATGGTTCGGGTATTTTCCCTGTTACGGGCGGTAAGCTTGAGGTGAAAGCAGGGCAACATTTGTTTATGGGAGGGGGCTCGATAAATCCACCTGCGCTTGATTTACCAGACTGTTCTGCGAAGCAGGCTCAAGCCGCTCAGAATGGTTCGGCTAAGGTAGATTTATCATGAGTTTGTCGATTTCTAATACAACCCAATATGAAGATTTAAAAGATATTACTTCTAAAATTGAAGAACAGTGCATCCAAATTTTGAATGAATATGGTCAGATCATTTTTTTATTAGATACTACATTGAATGATTCTATTTTTAACGAGGTAATAGATAATTTATCAAACAAAAATATTGCATATATCCCTTTAGCGCAAAAAAAAGAAATTGCAAAATCAAACCTCTTTTTTATATGTATTGATGATAAAAAAATATTTGAGCAGGTTAAAGAAGATTTATTGCAAAATCTATCGAGAAATAAAAATATTACGAATGATTGCTATTTTGTTCATGGGTTTGGCGTGGCGAAGACACGCTCACTTGAGGAATTACGAGACCAGATAAAAACTAAATTAGTAATTTCTGATCAAGGTAAAAAAATTCTTTTCCGTTGGTATGATCCTAGAGTCCTGATCTACTTGGATGAGATTTTTAAAACAGAATATGTAGATGGCTTATTAAATGGCTTTAAAGAATGGCATTTTTTGCATCCAAAAGGTTTATTTAGCTTTAAGTCTTATGATGAATCGCGATCAATCTTGAATCTAACAAAAGTGAACCTTGAGCAATCTATAGATTTAGATCTAATTGAAATTGCTAATAATGTATTTCAACAATTAAATGAATTTGAACAAGTTGATCTAATAAAAATTCATCCAGTTGAAATCCATCAAAATCTTAAAGAGGCTTACCATGATTATGGTCTTCAAAATAATTTAGATTTAGTCACATATGGTTTGTACAGCCAAATTATACATAAAAATTTTATACAGCATCCTGTGGTAACCAATGTGCTCTACGACCATTGTGTAATGAATGAAATGTCTTTTACAGATGCTATGGATTATGTAACGAAAGACTTATATGAACAGATAGCTAAAGAATTGAATGGATAAAAAGATGTCAGAAAATCAAAAAATGATATTGGGCAAGTCAAAATCAAATAATTCATTTAATGAGATTATTGCTCAGCAAAAACAGAAGCAGAGTCAAATTCCTGTTATGGGAAAAACCAAAGCAGTGGGCGATATACGCAACCCAACAGTTGCTAAAAATATTAATAAGAAGATTGAAGAAAGTGAAATTGCAAAATCAGCGAAACAGTCAACTGCTGCAAACATGCAAAATAGTAGTGCGGGGCAGGCCCAGAAAGAGTGTTCAAATTTTTGTCGTAAAAAAGGCTTCAATATTTTACCTTTACGATACACCGTTGTTAAAGATAATCCACCCGCTTTACCTGCAACCTTAGGTAAAAATGTCAAAGATATTCAGTTAAGCCATCTCAAATATGCAGTTGAGATGATTAATACTGGTTATATCTATCGCTTAGTAAAAAGAACATCTGGAGCTTTGGAATGGGCTGGATATAAAGTTACCCCAAATGGACATTTGTCTTATTTCCCTGTGGGTAAAGAAGCACCTAAAAGTGTTCCAGAGTTCGCATGTAAAGGAGCAGGTCACAGTTTTAATTCATCTGTGATAGCTGTAGAAAGTAATCCTAAAGATGAGGCGAAAATTGCATATATTATTCATACGCATGTGCCTATGAGTAAAGCCAAAATATCCGAGTATGAAAAAAATGCTGATAAGTTTGTAACAGACGGAAAATGGCAGAAAATTTTAATTAATGGTGGAAGTGCGCAAGAACATTGTATTGCTGCAAGCCAATTTAAAACTACGGTTTATAATCTAAACAGTTTTGGTAAAAACCGTATCGATGCGACATTAAATAAATTCAAAGATGAGCCTAAATCACTTGCCTGTATGGCATTGTATGATCCTGTAGGAATTACAAGAAAATTAAATACATTGCGTAATTCAGAATTTAAAAAAGTAATGGATTTTTTAGCAAAAAAAGAAGGGGATTTTACAAACGAGCATCGCTTACATAGTTCTCAATGTATTGATAGCATTAAAATTTGTTTAGAAAATAGATTGTTAAATGAACGTAGCCAATTGAGCACTCAGGTAACCAAAAGTCAAGTATTAATGGGTTTGTGGGATGAACTACCAAAGAACTTAACAGATGCTGATGATATTAATTATGAGTTAGAAAAAATATATAAAAGAAAATCAAAAGAAGAACAAGAAAGGCTATTAAAGAAAGCTCAAGAGAAGCAAATGGCAAATAAAGGTATTTATACTGAAGATATGGGTAAATTAAGTAGGAGGGACGGAGAACAGATTTGGATTCAAAAATATAAGCCAAATTTGGATATGGTGGCTAAATCAAATTTTGATAAAAAAATTAATGTATTAATTCAAGAATGTCTAGTTGGAGCAAGAGCCATAGGAGATGATCATATTAAATGGTTATTGTCTAAAGCTGTGATCAATGCCCTTCATGCCTATGATGATCAAGTGCAAGTTCCATATGGAAATATTTTTTATATTCATGCGATGGATATGATTAATGGGATGAGTGGGGTGCAGAGTGGACAAGCATTACTTGAAACTTGGTTAGGTGTAGAAAAAATTGCCAAAGAAAATATTTACATGAGGGCAATTTGTTATAACCAAGAAAGTTTAAAAAATAAATATAATGCAGCAGCACCAAGTATTATTGATATTTCTTGGGATGATGGACAAAATGCAGCTAAAACTGCGATTGCAGCATTTGTTGCCGCAGATAAAGCTTGGCAAGAATGGGCGGCAGATAAAACCAATAATGGTTATATGTTGCATGGACAAAAATTCAGTTTATTAAAAACGTTTTACTGGATGTCTGAACTGACCCAAAGCGCAGTGAAATGGAGTATGAAATATACGCCAGGTTCAGAATTTGCAAAAAAACTTGGGCGATTAACGTTTTATACTTTTGCCCATAGTGGGGCATTGGTTGAGCATGTTGCAAAGAACTCTCTGTATTATCTTATTCCCGTTCAAACTTTAACGGGTCGGATTAAGCTGACACCTGAAATGGTGCAGAACAACTGGAAAAAGTATTCTTCATCCGCAACCAACCCAAGTAAAGCAGCCAAACAAATTGATCGGATTATTGCAAATAGTTCACCAAGTGCAGGTTTGCGTGTATCTGGTGTGGTTGCAATATTTGAGCTGATTAACTTAGGAACACAGATTTCTAAGTTTAATATTGATCCATCAGTAGATAATACTTTGTCATATATGTCAGGCATGATGGCAACAACAGCTGCTATTTTAGAAGTGGGTAGTAGCTCAATGGAAAAGTTTTCTTTTGCAGAGCGTGCCGCGTATATTGCTAAGTGTGGGGCATATTTTGCGATTGCAGGTGCAACGGTTTCATTAATTATTGATTTAAAGAATTTTGGAAAGTCAATAAAAGAAGGTAATCCTTATAGTTTTGCTCTGAATTTCGTAAAAGGAGCAGTTTCATTTGCTACTTTAGTGGTGGGTTTTAGTGCATTTTTGAATTTGCCAGTTATGAGAAATACAGCCTTACACTATACGATTGAGCGTTATGCACTTGGACGTGCAATATTAGGTGTACGAGCCATACAAGCAGGTGCAATGTTAAGTGTGGTGGGTATTGCGCTTGTTGTCTTGGAAATTTATTTAAAAAACTATGTTTTGGATAATGCGATGCAAGATTGGTGTCAGAAGTGTGCATTTAAGTTAAGAGCAGAAAATGGTGAAGATGCCTTTAAAGACGTTAAAGAAGAGGAAAAAGAGTTTAATAGTGCTGTGGTGAGTGTTTAGATGAAAGATTTAAAGTTAAATCTAAAACTAGTAGAAGGTCCGATCCATTCTTTAGAGAAGGCTAAGTCTAAAATTCCAGTGAATCAGAATATTGGTGGAATTGCGGCTGGGACTGCTTTTGCAGGTGTACTCGCGGAAAGTAGTTCGTTGCTTACCAGTGCACCTATATTGGTAATGGCTGCTAAGGCTAAGGATGGTATAACTTTTATAGGTGAAATAGAGGGGTATCCATTAGTAGGACAATTTACCACAGCACGTTTTGAAGAAAATGACGAATTGATTGCTGTAATTAGCGAAAAACCTGTGGATGGACGTCATCAAGTTTATGCAATTGTCGATCCAAAATCTGGTTTGCTTTATATGATCTACGAAATGGGCCGTTCGGTAAAAAAGGGCTATAAGGCTATTATTATGCAGACCTATTATTTTACACTTATTTGCTGGGGAGGAATGACAATAGTACTTTTACTTTTCTATTTTTTTGATTTTAACTATTCTTGGAATTTATTTTTAAAATTAATGCTTTGGGATTTTTTGGGATTGTTTCTTGTAATTGCCGTTATGGGATTTGTTAATTACTTTGGTTATCGAAAGTCCTATGAGAGTTTTGGAGCCTTATCAGAACAAATATTTGAAAAATTCGGATTTGATGAACCCAAAGAACAAGATTTTTATAATGATTTTCTAATTAATGATGGAATCAATATCAGTGTTATGGATTATAGAAAAAATCTGAAAGGGAAAGACCCTTATCCTGAGGATTATTTTAGTAAAAATACAACAAGCGAATAGTAGTGGAACTTAAATTAAACCTTAAGCTAGTTAAAGGCCCAATACATTCTTTAGAAAAAGCCAAGTCCAAAATACCTGTAAATCAAAATGTGAGTGGGATCGCAGCTGGAACTGCTTTTGCAGGTGTACTCGCGGAAAGTAGTTCGCTGCTTACCAGCGCTCCTATACTAGTAATGGCAGGTAAAGCTAAAGATGGCATCACCTTTACGGGGGAAATAGAAGAACATTCTTTACTAGGGCAATTTACGACGGTTCGTTTTGAAGAAAATGATGAACTGATAGCTGTAATTAGTGACAGCCCTGTTGATGGACGTTATCAGGTTTATGCGATTCTTGATCCTAAATCTGGTTTGCTTTATATGATCTATGAAATGGGTCGTTCAGTAAAAAAGGGCTATAAAGCGATTATTATGCAAACGTATTATTTCACCCTAATTTGTTGGGGAGGGATGTCAATAATGCTTTTACTTTTTTACATTTTTGATTTCAATTACTCTTGGGACTCTTTTCTATATTTAATAATGTGGATACTTATAAGTATTTTTATCTGTATTCCATTGATGGCTTTTGTAAATTATTTTGGTTATAGAAAATCGTATGAGAATTTTGGTACATTATCTGAACAAATATTTGAAAAATTAGGTTTTGAAGATCCTAAAGAGCAGGATTTTTATAATGATTATTTAATTAATGATGGAATCAACATCAGTGTTATGGATTATAGAAAAAATTTAAAAGGTAAAGACCCTTATCCAGAAGATTATTTTGATAAGAAAAATTTTTGAAGTAAAAGGTTGCTTTATGAAGCTTAGATTGTTTGTCATTACTTTAATATTAGTAACATCTGCATGCAGTCAACAGAAAGAAGAATACACTCACGGAACTTTGACTAAAGATTATAAAGGTGTGTCTGAATATAAGTCTAAACATGATCTGGAAAAGGCTGCAAAAGCAAATGATGCAGAGGCTATTTTTGTATTGGCATCCATGTATGCTACAGGCGAAGGTGAAAAATTTGATCAAAAGAAAGCATTGGAACTATTTGAGAAATCTGCACAATTAGGCTCCTCAAATGCCATGCTTCAATTAGGTCTGATTTATCGAAATGGTAATGAAGTTGTTAAAAAAGACGATAAAAAAGCTTTAATGTGGTTTGAAGAAGGAGCTAAAAAGGGAAACCCTTCCGCAATTCACAATGTTGGGTTGGCATATTACAAAGGTTTAAATGTAAAACAGGATAGAGCAAAAGCTTTTAAATATTTTATTCGATCTGCTGAATTAGGACTCATACAGTCCCAGACGGTAGTTGCTGCTCAATTATATATAGGTGATGGAGTTGAGAAGGACATCAAAACATCTTTTAAATGGTTATTAAAAGCTGCTGAACAGGGAGATCTTGAATCACAAAACAATGTGGGCTTGGCTTATGAGCGAGGTGAGGGGGTAGAGCAAGATCCGCTTCAAGCACTTGTCTGGTTTAAGCGTGCGGCTGATCATGGACATGCGTTAGCACAATATAATACTGCTCTTAAATATTATAATGGTGCAGGTATGAAACAAAATTTAGATGAGTCAATACGATATGCGGAAATGGCTGTACGCAATGGAAATTCATCAGCCAAGGCGTTGTTATATGATATTTACGCAGAAAGCAGTAGCTTAAAATATAATCCTGAGAAAGCTAATTATTGGAAGTCTAAAATATAAATTTATACTTAAATAAAAATTCTTTTGAGTGAAAGGCCTTTTCCCTTTATCTAAACTTAAAAACTCGCAATATTCTTTAAAACTATAACGCCAAATAGTTTATTTTCTTGATATTGAGTGTAGTTTTGAGCCACCCGAGAACTTGACCTTAAAGTAAAAATAGTTACTCATAAATCTATGAGTTTTATTGATTCTACTTGCTCTCACAAAGTTAAATAAAAAATATACTAAATAGACAGATTAGTCTTGACAAGTTTTATGGTTTTTTGTAGCGCACTTTTTTACTTTAAGTTTTGATGGTTTGTTCGTAACCAAATAGAAGCACCTTGTAGTTAATATAAACTTAAATATTGTTAAGCAAATGTTTCAAAAAAACTAAATGAATGATATTTAAATAAATTTTTCATTCAGTTTTTATTTTTGTTTATTTGATTAAAATCAATTACTTATTTTTAATTACAAAAAATAACAATATTATATTTTTATAAGAATAACTTTATTAAGCTATATTTTATAACCATCTTAACTATTTACTTTTAGTTTAAGTTGATATGATTTTTATATAAAATATGTTTGTTTATATGATAAACTGCGCATAAATTTTTTGAATATAAGGTTTATAGTCTGATTTTTTAATGTTTTCTCAATATTAACTTTTCAGTAAAGCCTTGAATAAATAAGAAAACAGAGGAATGAAAGTTGTGTTGAAACGAAGTATTTTGATACTTTTTCTGACTGGAAACATTATCGGTCTATCAGGTGCTCAAGCAGCAGAACTAGAGCCTGTAAAACTTAAAAAAAGTTGTATTAAAAAGAATCCGTTAGCAGAAGGCCAAAATGATCCTGAGCTATTGAATATTTTTAAGCAAGTTTGTGATAGTGATAATACGACTCAAAAAAATGATTTATTAGCTAAAGCAGCTATGCGGTTTTATCAGACCAATCAACCAGTTAAAGCGGTGAATTTGGCAAGTCAATTGCAAAGTCAAAATATACGCGGTTCATTAATAACAGATGTTTTATTTTTATCTGGTGTAAGCATTGCAAATAACTCATTGCAGCAAATGCGAAGTCAGGAAATGCGGTATTTAAGCAATGATGTAACGTACCCACCTGCTAAACAGTTAATTGAAAATATTCATACTTCAATGCCTGCGCCAGATACTTCAAATGTTAAGGCTGCTACAGAAGGTGGTTCAGTTGATAACGAACGAAGAAGTTATAAAAAACAAACTGTAACACGTAACAGAGTTACTACTTCCAGAACAGCAACTAAGCGAGTAGCAACTCCAGCAAAAGCAACTGCGGTTAAACAAAAAACTGCCCCTGTAGCCAATGTTAATAAATCAAAAAGTTCGCCTTTTGACCCTTTAATTAAATAATCAGGAATAGAATCTTATGGCTAAGAGAGAAAGCGTACAAAAGAAGCTTCAGCGAATTCGACCTCCACGTGTTCAGCTTACATATGATGTTGAAATTGGTGATGCAAAAGAAGCGAAGGAACTACCATTTGTTGTTGGTGTGATGGGTGATTTTTCGGCAGCATCTGAGCTTGAACGTACAAAATTAAAAGATAAAAAATTCATCAATGTCGATTTAGATAATATTGATGAAGTTATGGAGTCATTGTCTCCAAGAGCAGCTTTTCAGGTAGATAATACGCTGACTGAAGAGGGTGGGCGAATTGCAGTTGATTTAACATTTAAGTCAATGGAAGATTTTCGCCCAGAAAATGTTGTTCAACAGGTTGACCCATTAAAGAAACTGGTTGAAGCACGCGAGCGTTTAACTGATTTGAGAAATAAGATTTCGAACAGTGAGCGTCTAGAAGACTTACTTGATGAAGTGCTTAAGAGTACTGATCAGATCCGTAAATTAAGTGCGGAGGCTGATCATGAATAATACTCAATCTGCAGCAATGTCACTTGTTGAAAATGAACAAGTTAATCTTTTAGACTCGATTGTTGAAGAAAGCCGTATTGCCCGAAATGAAGAAGAACATTCGCGTGCAAAAAGCTTAATTGGTGAACTTGCTAAAGAAGTAATGGCAGGAACAATTACAGTTTCTGAAAATATGACTTTATCAATTGATAAGCGTATTGCCGAAATTGATGCACTGATTTCAAATCAATTAAGTCAGATCATGCACAATGAGCAATTTCAAAAGATTGAGTCAACTTGGCGTGGTCTTTACTACTTCTGTCAAGAAACACCATCTAATCCGCTCATTAAAATTCGTATGTTAAATACGACTAAAAAAGAGTTGGTAAAAGATTTTCAAGGTGCTACAGACTTTGATCAAAGCACTTTATTCAAAAAAATCTATGAAGAAGAGTATGGGTCTTTTGGTGGTGCGCCATATTCAGCACTCATTGGTGATTTTGAGTTTGACCGTACGCCTTCTGATATGTATTTGCTTGAGCAAATCTCGCATGTAGCAGCAGCAGCTCACGCACCATTTGTTTCAGCGGCTAGCCCAAGCATTTTGGGTCTTGAGTCATTTACCGATATTGATCGCCCTAGAGATGTTTCAAAAATCTTCGAAACGGCTGAATATGTTCAATGGCGTTCATTCCGTGACAGTGAAGACTCTCGTTATGTCGCATTAACATTGCCGCATGTGCTTGGTCGTCTTCCTTACCATCCAAAAGAAGGAACAGCTACAGAAGGGTTTAACTTTGCTGAAGATGTTTCAGGTGCAAACCACAACGAATATTTGTGGATGAATGCGGCTTATGCTTTCGGTACTCGTTTAACAAATGCATTTGATATGCATGGTTGGTGTGCTGCAATTCGCGGTGTTGAAGGTGGTGGTTTAGTAGAAGGCTTGCCAGTTCATACTTTTAAAACACAAGATGGCGAAGTGGTATTTAAGTGCCCAACTGAAATTGCTATTACTGACCGCCGCGAAAAAGAACTAAGCGATTTGGGCTTTATTCCTTTAGTACATTGTAAAAATACCGATTACGCTGCTTTCTTTGGCGCGCAATCAACTCAAAAACCTAAAAAATATGACAATGATACAGCAAATGCAAACTCTGCTTTATCAAGTCAAATTCAGTACATCATGGCCGTTTCACGTATTGCTCATTATTTAAAAGCGATGATGAGAGATAAAGTGGGTAGCTTTGCTTCTGCTGGAAATGTTGAAGCATTCTTAAATGAGTGGTTGTCACAGTATGTATTACTAGATGACGGTGCTTCACAAGAAGCAAAAGCTCAATACCCTTTACGTGAAGCGTCTGTAAAAGTTGTAGAAGATCCTGCTCAACCAGGTCACTACAAATCTGTGGTTTTCTTGCGACCACACTTCCAGCTGGACGAGTTGTCAGTTTCTTTGCGACTTGTCACTGAGTTACCTCAGTCCTCAAATTAATAAAGGTCAGCGAAAGAATAACTTTAAATTAAAAATAGGAAAGTTCTAAATGAAAGATATATACGTTGAGTTTCGCGGTAAGTATAAAGTTGATGGCGAATCTCGTGACTCTGAGCACAAAGGCTGGTTAGAGGTTAACTCTTGGTCTCACAACATTCGTCAACCTAAATCTGCTACTTCAAGTAGTGTTGGTGGTCATACTGCTGAACGTGTTGAACATTCAGATATGCTTTTTATTAAAGACCTAGATGCAACTAGCCCGAAATTATGGGAAGCATGTTCAGCTGGTTATACATTTGATGAAGTACAAATTGATTTTTATCGTGCGAATGGTGACAAACGCATCAAGTACTTACAAATTAAATTGAAGCATGTTCTAGTTTCTAGCGTAACTCCAACAGTTAATGAAGAAGGTGTTCCAACTGAAGCGTTTGGTTTGAAATACGCAGCAGTTGAATGGACATATAACCAACAAGATATTAACGGTACTGCTAAAGGTGCTGTTACTAAGAAATGGTCACTTTCTAATAATACTGCTTCTTACGCAGCATAATTATTAAGTGAATATTTGGTGGAGGCTGACATAAAGTTAGCCTCTGCTGTCTTTAAGCATGCTTGTTGTGAACTCGAATGAATTTAGATCGGCTTTATCCATACGGATTTCGTTCAACTCTGTTTGATCGTTTAATTCCTGAAAGTGAAGATTATGCAAAAGGTCTTTCTATTCAGCAATTAAGAGAATCGGTAGCGAAAGATTTAGAAGACTTGCTAAATAGTCGAGTCGCTAAATTGGACCACGTGGTCGATGATTATCCGCTAGTTAAAAAATCTATACTTCAGTTCGGGATTATTGATTTTGTGGGGCTTTCTACAGCCAATCCGCTAGATCGAGACAAGATTTGCCAATCAATTGAACAATCAATTGCAGCTCATGAACCCAGATTAAGACAAATACGGGTAGAGATGTTGTTGGATGGGCATAATATGGGGGCATTGTGTTTAAGCATTCAGGCTTATCTAAATATTCATCCACTGTATGAACCTGTCGTTTTTGATGCATTGCTAAAACCGACAACGCAACAATATGTAATTTCGGCGAGAACCTAAGCGTAGTGGGTGTGTTGTGATAGAAGAGCTTTTACCTTTTTACGAAAAACAACTACAGGAATTTGGTCAGCAATCTCGAGAATTTGCCCAAAAATATCCGAAAATTGCTCAGCGTTTATCGTTAAATCAAGAGCAAATTGATGATCCGCATATTGAGCGTCTCATACAGGCGTTTTCATTAATTGCTGCTCGCATTGATAAAAAACTTGCTGATAGTTATGACGTATTTACACGTTCTTTATTTGAGGTGATGTTTCCTCAATACTTACGTCACTTTCCTGCTTGTTCGGTGGTAAGTTTTGAAGATATAAATAAAATAAAGCAGCTCACAGAAGCTCATGTTGTTCCTGCACACACAGTCTTGAAGTCTCGCAGTTTTAAGGGGGTTCAATGTGAATTTAATACTACGCAAGAAATCAAATTACTACCAATAACCTTACAAGCGCTAGAGTTCAAAAGTACACCTAGTGCACATATGCATTTAAGTCAAAATGCGACTTTAACTTTTAAGTTTGAAATTTTTAACCATGCTCATTTATGTTTAATAAATGAAAAGCTTCCTATTTATTTAGATGCAATTTCTAATTTTCCGCTTCAAGTACTAGACAGTATTTTTAAGACGGAAACAACTTTTGCTATTAAAATAGGTCAGAAAATTGTTGAGCTGGGTAAAAATCCATTTGAGTTAACTGGCTTTTCAGAGCAAGAAAGTCTATTGCCACTCGATCAGCATACTCATCATGCGTATCGTTTGCTCATGGAGTATTTCTGTTTTCCTGAAAAATTCAATTATCTTAAGCTAGATTTAGACTTTTTAAAGAATCTATCTCTAGAAGAGAGTGATTTTGAACTCCTTATCCATTTTAAATTAAATTTAAATGATCAAGCCGTAGTTCGAAATTATTCTGAGTTGAATGTTGCTAACTTTAAATTATTTACTACACCAGTTATTAATTTATTTGAAAAATATGCTGAACCTCAAAAAATTGTACATAAGCAATTAGAATATCCATTAATTACAGATGCACATCATCCTGAGTTTTATCAAGTCTATTCAATTACTGAAATGAATATGGTGCGTGAGAAAACCAGTCATGAAGAAAGCTATGTTCCGGTGCTGCCTTTTTTTGCGATGAGCCACTACCATGCAGATAAGGCTTGCTTTTTCTATTCGGTAAACTATCAAAAACTACAACCAAATTTTGTTGAAATGGGATATTCAATTATTTCTAAAAATTTAAATCCTTCTTCAACACGTTCAGATTTTATTAGTACAAAATTGTTATGTTCAAATCGTGACTTGCCACATGAAGCATTAGGGCAGTCTAATAATATATTGAACTTAAATGATAGTAGTCTGGCCAGACGTGCCATTGTTTTAAAAAGGCCCACTAAACCTTATCAATTTGGACAAAGCCAGACTGAGCAGTGGCGTGTCATTTCACACCTTTCATTAAATAGTTTGGCTTTAATGAAAGGTGATGCCGTATCTCATATTAAAGAGTTACTTGCTTTATATAACTTACCGTTATCAAAAGAAAATTATCTAATTATTGAATCAATTAAACATCTCGAATTTTCACTTACTCACAAACTGGTAGATGGTAAACCATTCCCAATGTTTGTAAGGGGCGTGAAGGCCGAGTTGCAAATTGATTCATCTGTATTCAGAGGGCATAGCCTATACATTTTTAGCCAATTGTTAAGTCGTGTTTTTAATTTAAAGGTTCAAATTAATAGTTTTGTTGATTTGGTTGTTAAGGATTATTCATCTCAGCAGGAGTTATACCAATGCAGTCAGAACGTTGGTGGCAAGACTCTTCTATAACAGCTGAGTTATTTACAAAGCCAAAGTCTTTTGAATTTATTCAGGCAACACGTCTATTAAGGCATGACTCTAGTCGCGCAGTTGGTTCATCTTGGAGTGATCATTTCAAGTTTGAGACATCCTTTAATTTAAATTTTCCTGCTACAGAAATTGAAAATTTAGAATTAACGGACGAAAGGGTTTATATCACGAATTTAATCGTTGGTCTTACTGGCATACAAGGTGCTTTACCTTATACATATACCAATAAGATTAAACAGGCCCCACGGCAGCAAAGAGCTGAAACTAAAGAGTTTCTGAGTTTATTTAACCATAAGCTTACTGCTCAATATGTAGAGTCCAGCATTACATATAATTTACCGATTCGATATGAGACTGAATATAAAAATGATTATTTAGATATTCTGCATGCATTGAATGGTTATGTGCGCTCCCAACATCAGCAAACAGAGCTTGATGACTATTTTGCAGAGTTTTCTGGATTAATGCAGGGCCAGAATAATACAGTTCATGCATTAAAAACGATGCTGTCCTGTATTTTTAAGCATGAAATTACGATTAAAGAGTTTATACAAGAATCTTTTAAGTTGGCGAGTGATCAATTAACGACTTTAGGTGGAAGTCAGCCGAGCTTACTTGGTATTAATACGTTTTGTGGGGAAACCATTCAGCAAATTGATGGAAAAATTGAAATTCAGATTGGACCACTAAAGCGTCAGCAATATTTAAATTTCCTCCCAAATCAAGAGTTGAGTTTAAAACTAAAAAAAATTGTAGAAACTTGGTGTAGTCCAACTTTATCGATAGATCTTCGACTCGTATTAGATGAGTCAGAAATACAACCTATTTGTCTAACTAAGAATAACCAGAATGGTTTAGGGCAGGGTTCTTTTCTCATATCACGACAACCAAACGTACATAGTCATGAAACCTGCTATAGCCTTATTGGAGAGAGAATATGATTAAAAAAATATTACTCTCATTTATTGCAATTTTTTCAGTGGTTAGTGGAATTATTATTTTCTACTGGCGTGATGTTCAATATAACCCTGATAAAGGTGACTTTTTCCTTTATTTCTTATTGTTGCCAGCAATTATTACCTTGGTGATCTTATCGCCTTGGTTAATTTACAGTGCCTATAAAACTTACAAAGATAAAAAAGAACAAGCTATAAATCAAAATAAAGATGATGCTAATCAAAAACAAACTACTGTAAGTGAAGCACCACTCGAACAGTTAGATTTTAATATTTACTCTGCTTTTGCCGTACATGCATTAGGTGAGAATGAATCAATTATTGAGCAACTACAAAACTTCAAAAGCCCAGAGTTAGATGATCAACTGTTAAATTCTTATGGATTGCCTCTATTATCTTATCGTATTAAAGACTTGGATGAAGACAATCATGAGGAGAGTGATTACTCATCTCCACGACAAGTTCGTATGATGTCATTAATACAACAACAATTAGAACAAAATATAGAAAACTTATATCTTCTTGCAGAGCATTTAAAGCGTTCAACTTTATTTTATGAGTCGCAACAAGCCCGTGAATATCATATGCATCCGGCATGGGTTGATCCCGAGTCTGAATATGATGATGTTGAAATGCCTGTAGTCGAAGTTTACCGTTTAAATCGTTTAAATCTACACATCCTTCTTTCGGAGGATTTACTACATATCTGGAATGATGATCAAAGTAATGAATTAATTTTAGAGTTCTTTGCTGAGATTGGTATTGCTCCGCAAAAGGTTCATATTGAATATCATTTTTTTGGAGAGCAATTAGCTTACCAAGAGTTGATACACCTATTAAAAGGTATTCATAAAAGAGAGCATGAGATGTTCTTTTTAGTGGTCGCTGATTCAGAAATTGATCAAGATCTAGTCGATGAAAAATCTTGGATGATTAAAGATTATATTCCTTCTGAATTTGCAGCAAGCTGTTTACTCGCAGATCCTTTAGTAAAAATTCAAGAATTAGAACCTACTAAAAATCTGAAAGTGGTTGTGGGCCAACAAGATACAGCACAGCTTTTTAATAATTTTGAATTTAATGATCTACCTCAGCATGAGGGTGAGGAACCTTATGTGCTGATATTGTCAGATCAGACGGATATAAAAGTTTCGAAGAAATTGCAGCAACACTTTCTTAGAACACCTGTAGAACCGCATCACTATATTTATGTGAAATCTTCATTAGGGCATACCCAAAATTTAGCTGATATTTATGGCTTTATGCTGAGTATGCATTTCCCTGAACATATCATTCCTTTTGTCTTTGGTGAAAATACGGTGTCAGCACATACATTTGTGCAGCATGTCACCGAAAATTCAGAAGATGATGTGGTGGTGTTGAATAACTAATTTAAACTTTGGACTTAGAACGAGAATAGAATGCATACAATTTTAGGCTACTTGTGGCAGTACATCACGAATCCTAAAGCAATTATCGCCTTGTCATTGTTCGTGGTATTGATGTCTTCATATACTTCAATTCCCCGTCATATATTCTGGGCTTTAGCGACTGCCTATGCTTTGGGTCTTATTGTTTATGGTATCTATTGGCTTATTCAACGAAGAAAACATGCTGCTCAAGGTGAAGAGTTAGCTGAAGCGATTGAAAAAGATAATCAAGCTGAGTACGGAAAAAATAAAGATAAAGAAGAGCTTCAGCTTGTTAATCAACAAATGAAAGAATCAATTCAACTGATTCGTAAATCTAAGTTGGGTGATAAAAAAGGGAATGCTGCACTTTATGAACTTCCTTGGTATATGGTTATTGGTAACCCCGCTGCAGGTAAAAGTTCAGCTATCTATAATTCGGGTTTAAAGTTTCCATTCGAAGAAACGCATCAAAAAATGGTATCTGCTGGGTTAAGCGGTACTCGAAATTGTGACTGGTTTTTCTCTACAGAAGGTATTTTAATCGATACAGCTGGTCGTTATTCTGTTTATAGCGAAGATCATTCTGAGTGGTTAGGTTTCTTAAATATTCTAAAAAAGAACCGTTCTAAAGCTCCGGTCAATGGTTTAATTTTAATTGTCAGCATTGCTGAGCTGATTAGTCAAAGTCCTGAAAACTCGTTAAAGCTTGCTAAAAATTTACGTGCTCGTATTCAAGATTTAACTGAACGTTTAGAAGTCGTTGTTCCTGTCTATTTAGTCTTTTCAAAGATGGATTTGATTGCAGGTTTTACAGAGTTTTTTGAATTTTATGAAGCTCAGGAATATAACCAAGCTTGGGGTGCGACTCTTCCTTATGAACAGAGTTCTTCGCACAATGCCGTAGATTTATTCGAGAAACATTACAATATTCTTTACGATGGTTTAAAAGGGGTAAGTTCGACTCATTTAAGTCGCCGCCATTCGCAGAATATCTCTCCAAGTGTAATGACTTTCCCATTAGAATTTAAAACATTAAAACCAGCTTTAAAGAGCTTTATTGCGACACTTTTTGAAGATAATCCATATCAATTTCAACCGGTTTTCCGTGGGTTCTACTTCACTAGTGCTTTGCAGGAAGGTGTCATTGAAAGTCCAATGACTGAGCAAATTGCACAAGAATTCCAGCTTACTCAAATTGCTCAAAGTGATTTAAAAGATCATTCAAAAATTACCCCTAACCACGGTTATTTCTTAAATGGTCTATTTTCAGATGTTATTTTAAAAGATAAAGATCTTGTTAAACAGCATGTAAATGCTGGCAGAAAACGTCAGCGTTACATTGCATTTATTGGCGCTTTAGCAGGTGTTTCAATTATTCTTGGTGTTTGGGTTTGGTCATATCGCAATAACCAGCAATTGATTGGTGAAGTTCAAGCAGATTTAAATAAGGTTGTTCAATTAGAAAAATCTTCAGGCCAGCAATTATCAACCCAGTTAGAAGCTTTACTTATTCTTCAAAGACGTCTACAGCAGTTAGATGAGTTTGATGAAAATAGACCACTTAAGTTTAGTTTTGGTTTATATCAGGGCAATGAGCTTCGTGAAAAACTAAAAGCGGAATATTTAAAAGGCGTTAAGCAAATTGTCTTAACACCGACACAGCAAAACATTGCTCAATATTTGCAACGCGTAAAAAATAATGAAGCAACATTAAAAGCCAATCATACGAATGTTGAGATTAAACAAACTGCTCAGTCTCAACAATATTTGGAACCTTCAGACACAAATCCTCAAGATGCGTACAATGCATTAAAAGCATATTTAATGATGAGTAATCCACAATACATGGATGCTAGTCATTTAAGCGATCAGGTTACACGTTTCTGGCGTTCTTGGCTTGATGCCAATAAAGGCCAAATGCCACGTGCAGATATGATTCAGGAAGCTGAACAGATTTTGTCATATGCAATGACTTTGGCAAATGATAAAGAGTTCCCAATTTTAGATGCAGATTCGCAAATTGTTGATCAAACACGCCAAGTATTGCTCTCTGTTGTCAGAGGAATGCCTGCGCGTGATCGTGTTTATAATGAAATAAAAATGCGTGCTGCGGTACGTTTCCCTGCGCTGACTGTCAGTCAAATTGTGGGTGAGGCAAATAAAAATGTTGTATTGGGTAGTTATGCATTGCCAGGCGTATTTACTCAAAAAGCATGGAATGACTATGTAGAAAAAGCGATTGAAGAAGCGGCAGATAAGCCAACAGATAGTAAAGACTGGGTGTTAAATAGCCGTCAATCTGATGATTTAACTTTCTCAGGCAGCCCTGAACAAATTAGAAAGCAACTGACGGCACTCTATAAGCAAGAATATATTGCGGAATGGAGAAAATTCCTAAGTGGTATTCATTATGCTAAAGCTGGCCAATTTGCTCAGCAAGTAAAAAATATTGATGTTTTAGGTGAGCCGCAGAACTCTCCAATTCGTACTTTAATTGAAAGAGTGGCAATCGAAACAAACTGGGATAATCCAGTTGTGCAAGCAGAGCTCGCAGCTCCACAAAAAGGATTTGTTGCGTGGTTTAAACGTAAAGTTTTAAATCATGATGATAAGGTTGCCAATCAAGTGGCAACTAATGCTCAGGGTGCTATTTCTCAAGAATATCAAATGTTCTATCAGTTGGTTCGCAAACGCGATGATCAACAAGGTAAATCATTACTTGATGAATATATGACAAATTTAGCTCTAGTGCGTAGCAAGTTTAACGAGCTTAAGAATGCAGGTGAAGTTGGGCCTAATGCGATGACATTAGTCAAGCAAACCCTGAATGAGCAAACTTCTGTATTTAACCAGACGCAAAAAATTGTAGATGAAAAAATGGCGGTTGGTTTCAATGAAATTGATCAGCGATTACTACAAAAATTGGTGGTTAGTCCACTTACGCAGGCTTTTGAAAGTTTAATTACACCGACACAAGATGAAATTAATAAATTGTGGGTAATGCAAGCTTATCAACCATTTACAGCAAATCTTGCTAAGAAATATCCATTTAATTCATCAGCTTCTTTGCAAGCTACAAGCAGTGAAATTGGTCAAATCTTGGGCGAGAACGGTAGTATTTCACGCTTTGTAAAAGAAAGTCTTGATCCATTTGTGATCCGTCGTGGTTATACGTTAACGTCTAAAACATGGAAAGATTTAGGAATTAGTTTAAATCCTCAATTCGTCATGAATTTCCAAAGATATGTTACTCCAGCGAATGGTATGGCAACAGGTGAGTTGAATGCTCAAGCTCCAGCAGCACCAGCAACCAACCAATCTAACTTCCAGTTCTACCCAATTCCAAATCCACAATTGCTTTCATATACCGTTGATATTGATGGTCAGCGTATGACTTATGAAAATGGTGTGCAGCAGTGGGTCAACTTCATTTGGCCAAACCAAGGCAGCATTCCGGGTGCTCGTATTACTGCTGTGGATTTACAAGGTCAAACGCACACGATTTTTGATGAGCCAGGTGAATATGGTATTAACCGTTTAATTGATAGTGCTCAACGTAAAGAACAAAATGGCGGATTTGAAATGCTTTGGCGTAGTAAGACCGACCCATCATTAGTTGTGAAAATGAATTTCCGTCTAATCAGCAGTAATTCAGGCAGCATTGGTTCAAGCCGTGGTTACGCAGGTATGCAACTGGTTGATAAAGTCACTGCCGATAAAGCAGCTCGAGTTGTGTCTGCTCAGCAGGCACCAGCTCAAGCGGCTCCAGCAAAAACAGAAAATCCTGTTGCAGCATTCGCTCAGCCTTCTGCGGGAGTTAAACCATGACATGGAAAATAACCTCTATGCGAAAGGAGGAGCACTAATGCAAACATTAAAAACCACTCCTTTGTATTATGGCAAAAGTCCTGCACGAGGCGACTTTTTAAAAACAAAAGGTCAGAATGCTTTAATACAGTTGCTTGATCAGTGGATTACTGAAGCATTGGAATATGCGATGCAATCGGGCAACTTTAAAGAAGCTTATAGCACGTTGCCTTCACTGGATTTCTTTATTGCCAATCCAAAAGAAAATATGTTTTTGGTTGCGAATCTACTCGCAAGTGAAGATAGTTCAGGTCGATCTTTTCCAATGGTGCTGAGCCATTTATTAGAAATTGATTTGCCGTATGATAATTTGTTATATGCACCATATAGCTATAAACATGTGCTTGTTGATTTATTTCAAAACAATCGCGCTTTAAAAGGCATTAAAGATTCAGATTTGTTACTTGGAAAATTAGGTCACTTACAAAATCAAATTCAGGTTTTAACTGAACGAGAATGTGTAGGCTTTTATGAAAATCATACGATGCACTCATTTGCTCAGTTAATGAAGTTAAGTATTTATGAATTAGCGCAAAGTATGATTGGGCTGGGATTATTACTACAGCCAATTTTACAAAATGGAACTAGTCGGTTAAATAAAGCCCTGATTTTGCCTATTAATAATCCTGCTTACAGTTATGAAATAGCTGCTTTTTGGGTCAGTATTATTTGTCGGTTTTTAAAGGAACATAATACTGAAGTACTTATAGGCTTGTTACATCGAGAGCAACCCGTATTATTCTTTGGTTTTCAAGGTGCTGATATTTTAGCCCTTAGCGATATTTTTACTCAGAATATGGATAGTAAACACTGGGTTTCTTTAATAGAAGCTCAGTGGATTGATACTTATTTGGAGCAGAATGCTGGTTTAGCGACGCTAGAACAATCATTATGCCAACGCCAATTAAGTTTAAATCAAGGCTTAAAACTATTTAGACAGACTTTTTTGGGTGAATAATAATGAATCAACGATATCAAACTAAACTTTCACAGCTCATAAAAGGCTGTTTTATCTATGCTGTTGCTAATTATGCTTTGGCTCAGCCCATTGTTGTAGAAGGTGTAGTTCCTAACGAGGCTAGTAAACAGGCTATCTTATTAAAAATGCAGTCTGTTTACGGTGCAGATCAGGTTGTAGATAAAATACAAGTTAGACCGGTAGCTGCTCCAAATGGATGGAGTGATTCTGTTACACGAGTCATTACACCTGATCTTAAAAAAGTCTCACAAGGTAAGTTAAGCGTAAACGGTACTCGATTTGAGTTGAGTGGAAAAATGCTGAATCCAGCAGATATTCAGCCGACCATTCAGTCTTTTCAAGGGTTAGTTCAGCCTCCGTATCAACTGTATTCACAGTTATCAGTCAATCAAGCTGAACAGAAAATTATTGATGATGCACTTAAGAATCGAATTATTGAGTTTGAATCTGGTAGTGCAGTATTAACTGATGCCGGTCAAAAAATTCTAGATGAGATGGCTGTTGCTTTAAATAAAGTAGGCGGTAAAAAAGTCAAAATCGTAGGACATACAGATAGTTCCGGCGATGCGACTAAAAACTTAAAACTTAGCCAAGATCGAGCATTGGCAGTGAAAAACTATTTAATTAGTAAGAGTATTCCGGCAGACCATTTATCTGCGGAAGGTTTAGGTTCTTCTAAACCAGTCGCAGATAATACTTCTCCAGAAGGAAGAAAGAAAAACCGTCGAATTGAGTTTACCGTTCTATAAATATAAGGAGAAGAACATGGCTAGCCCTTACATTACGATTGGATGCCCAACCACAGGTGGAGGGCAAGTCATTTCTGGTAATAGTACGTTTTTAATTGATGGAATTGCAATTGCGTGTGTAGGAGACAAGGCAACTTGTCCGTTACATAAAACGGTTTCTACGATTGTATCGGGTGATCCGAATATGCTTGTTATGGGAAAATCTGGAGCGCGCGTAAATGATTCATTATCATGCGGTTGTAAATTATTACCAAAACAGAGTTTAGTTAATCAAGGATAAGGGTAGAGATATTTTTATATAGATATAAATATCTACTAGAACATATTAACGCTTGAAATGATGAGTAGTTTGTCTGATAAAGCTGAATTTTGTTAATATACAGACATTATGATTTTAAGCATTAAATTATTTAAAAATATTGAGAGTAATGATGAGTAATTTAAAAATTTTAATTACAAAACTTTCTACAGTTGCGCGTACTGCTTTAGAAAAATCGGCTAATGCTTGTGTTATTCAACAAAATTACGAAATTGAAATTGAACATTTATTTTTAGAGCTACTTAATCAATCTCTAGAGAATGATTTAAAAATTTTATTAAAGAAATATAAAATTTCACCTGAAGCTTTAGCTGATGATTTAAAAGAGACAATATCTCAATTACCGAAAGGTAATAATCGAACTCCTATTTTTGCTAAATCAATCGTTCGTTTGTTCGAACAAGCTTGGTTATTGGCTTCGGCTGAGCAACATCCAGTTATTCGTAGTGGTCATTTATTAGTTGCGTTATTAACTGCATCTGATTTATATCAAATTGCGACTCGTGCTTCGAGTTTATTTGATCTCTTACCAATTGATTCAATGAAACATAAGTTTCTTGAAATTTGTGAGAAGAGTGTTGAACAACAAGATGAAACAAAAATACCTTCTGGTGAAGCTGAAGCAACAGAAACGAATACCAAAACTGCTAAAACACCAGCACTTGATCAATATACGATTAATCTAACTGAAAAAGCGAAACAAGGCGGTATAGATCCGGTTATTGGGCGTGAATATGAAATTCGGTTAATGCTCGATATTTTAATGCGTAGACGCCAAAATAACCCGATCTTAACGGGAGAACCGGGGGTTGGTAAAACAGCGGTGGTCGAAGGTTTAGCCTTAAAAATTGCTCAAGGTTTAGTGCCTAACGCCTTAAAAAATGTCCATTTACATGTGCTGGATATGGGGCTGTTACAGGCTGGCGCAAGTGTTAAAGGTGAGTTTGAAAATCGTTTAAAGCAGGTTATTCAGGAAGTTCAAGCTTCTGCTCATCCTATTATTTTGTTTATTGATGAAGCGCATACCTTAATTGGTGCAGGTGGGCAAGCAGGGCAAAATGATGCTGCGAATCTTTTAAAACCTGCACTTGCACGTGGTGAGTTGCGCACGATTGCTGCAACAACATGGGCAGAATACAAACAATATTTTGAAAAAGATGCTGCATTAAGCCGACGTTTTCAGGTTGTAAAAGTAGAAGAGCCAACCGAAGACGTTGCGGTAGATATGTTGCGTGCAATGATTCCAGTCATGCAACAGCATTTTAAATTACAAATTGATGATGAGGCGATCGTGACAGCGGTTCATTCTTCGCACCGATATATTAGTGGTCGTCAACTTCCGGATAAAGCAGTGAGTGTGCTTGATACGGCAGCAGCACGTGTTGCGTTGACCCAAAATGCCCAACCTGTAAAACTTGATCAGTTAAAGGCTCAAGAGCATAACTTAAAGCTTGAACAGCAAATTTTAGAAAATGAGCATCGTCAGATTCCAATTCATCATGAACGATTGGAAACTTTAAAAGCTAATTTAGAATCTTTGCAAAAAGAGATTCATGAAACCCAAGAGCAGTGGAAAAAAGAATTAGAACTTGTCCATAAAATTCAGGAATTAGAAGCACAGAATCATACGAATGAATCTGAAGCTTATGATCAGATTAATCTACTGCGTAAGGATCTTGCTGAGATTCAAGGTCAGCAACCATTAGTATTTGAAAGAGTAAACTCTCAAATCATTAATGAAATTATTTCTGATTGGACCGGAATTCCTGTTGGAAAAATGGTTAATGATGAAATTAAACAAATATTAACGCTTGAAGATAAATTGGGCGAGCGTGTAATGGGTCAAGATTATGCACTCACACAATTAGTTCAGGGCATTAAAACTTCAAAAGCAAGACTTGAAGATCCGAATAAGCCACAAGGTGTATTTCTTTTGGTGGGCCCAAGTGGTGTAGGTAAAACTGAAACTGCACTAACTTTGGCAAATGAATTATATGGTGGTGAGCAGCATTTAATTACCATCAATATGTCTGAATATCAGGAAGCCCATACTGTATCTTCGCTTAAAGGTGCACCTCCTGGATATGTGGGATATGGTCAAGGCGGTGTTTTAACAGAAGCTGTTCGCCGTAACCCTTACAGTGTTGTGTTGCTTGATGAAATTGAAAAAGCGCATAGTGATGTTCAGGAACTGTTCTATCAAGTATTTGATAAAGGTACTTTAGAAGATGGTGAAGGACGAGTAATTGACTTTAAAAACACCACTATTTTGTTGACTTCAAATGCTGGCTCAAGTGCCATTATGCAAGTTTGCTTAAATACGCCTGTAGAAGAATGGCCAACAGCTGAAGAGTTGATTGACCATTTAAAACCAAGTTTATATAAGCAATTTAAGCCTGCATTTTTAGGTCGAATGAGAGTGGTGCCATATTTCCCATTGCATGATGATTTACTCGTACGAATTATTAAACATAAGCTAGGCAAGATCACAGCAAGAATTGAGAAACAATACGGTACACAAGTCCAATATTCTGATGATTTGGTAGAGCTGCTCTTAAGCCGCTGTACAGAAGTCGATAGTGGTGCACGTAATGTCGATAATATTTTAAATTCTACGGTGTTACCTGCATTAGCTACAGAAATTTTGGTGGCTTTAGCAGAGCAAAAATTGCCAAAAATTATCATGATTGATGCTAAAGATGACGAAATTCAATATTTACTAGATCCGGTTGCAAAAGCTGCTAAAAAAAGGACGAGTAAAAAATTGAAATCAGAAGTTTAAAATTGAATAGAGCTAAAATTAGATGAATATTGATATTTCTGAACTCCTTGAACCCATTAGTGATAGCTTACCGTGTGGTGACGACTTTTCATTTTCTAATGAATTTCATGAAATAAAAAAAGCGAAAACACAAGATGATTTATTGCTAGATCAAGGTGATTGGGTTGCTGAACGCAAACAGGCCGACTGGGACTTTGTATCAAATAAAACGAGTGTTTTGCTAAAAGAGAATACTAAAGATATTCGTCTATTAACTTGGCTCATAGAAGCTTGGACTCATCTTTATGGTTTTGAAGGTATGGCTAAAGGTTTAACTTTAAGTCATACCATGTTGAATCAATACTGGCAGGAAATTCATCCTGTCATTGAAGATGATGACTTAGATCAACGTATTGGGTTATTACAGGGTTTAATTAATCAACTTCCGATGTTGTTAAAGAAAGTTTCTTTAACCAATACAGCTCCTTATTATAATTTGCTTGATTACGATAATTTTCTATATCACGAAAATGTTCGTCGTAAACAAACTGAAGATTACGATAGTCAGTCGGGGCCATCGGAGTTAGAACAATTCGATCAAGCTATTTTTAATACGTCTAAAACTTTTCAATACTCTAATTATCAAGATTTTAGTTCAGTCTTAACTGAATGGGATGTTTTAAAGCAAACCCTTGACCATTTAATGGGACTAGACTCGCCGAGTTTTGGTGCAATCGATTCAGCATTTGAAACCATTCACAGCACATTACGCAAGATTTATAAAGCAGAAGCTTTTGGTAGTGGGCTTGCACCAATCCAAGAACAGGCTGCTGTTATTACAAGCTCATCTATGGAAAATCAGGTGCCTGTACAAATCGTGTCAGATCAGCCCGTTTTTCAGCCTCAAGCACAAACTCACTTGGCGAATCGTGAGCAAGCAATGAAAGTATTACAAGAAATCGCGGATTACTTTCAAGCAAATGAGCCTCATAGCCCTGTGAGTTATATGCTTCAAAAAACCATTAAATGGAGTCAAATGCCGTTACATGAATGGTTAGCACAAGTCATTAAAGATGAGCATCCATTACAAATGGTTCAGGAAATGTTAGGTGTGCAGCCTAAAAATGAATACGAATAAAGATTGGTAAAGACATATGTTTAAAGCTGAAAAAGTCCTGTGGGGCGAAGGTTTATTTTTAAGACCTCAACATTTCCAAATTCAAGATACCTATCATGAACAACGGTTGAATCATACGGTTCGAGCGGTTGTACCTTTTTCATATGGTATTCAGAAATTAAATTTCGATGAGGCTCAATTGAGCACACATATTCTTGCTCTAGAGTCTGTAGAGATGATCTGGCAAGACGGAGAAATTTATCAGGCACCTGCTTATGATTTATTGCCTGAGCCAATTTTGTTGGATGATCTTAATTTACGTGGTGAGATGCTAATCTATTTAGCATTGCCACTCTTACAAGCAAATAAGCAAAATCTGATTGATCAGAACCAAGCGCAAAAGGGTAGATATCAATCTCATCTTGTTGAAACACATGATCTTTTTACGAGTGCTACCGAAGCAGATATTAGTTTGTTACGCCGTCGTGCTGTTTTTAAACTATTAGATGTACATAGTAATCCTGACCATAATTTAGATGGTTTCTTATATTTACCTATTGGAAAGATTAAGCGTCAAAGCTCAGGTGCTTTCGAAATTGATCGAAAATTTATTCCACCAATTTTGCATGTGGATGCATCTGAAACACTCATTTCAAATTTAAAAAGAACACTGAACGTTATTAAGGCAAAAATTAAGACGATTCAAACGAATAACAGAGAAAATGAACAGAAGTTAATTGAATTCCGTTCTGGTGATATTGTTTCATTCTGGTTAGTGAATGCATTAAATACAGCTCATGCTGGTCTTAATCATTTTGTGCAATATCCACAAATTCATCCAGAGCGTTTGTTCTTTGAATTATTGCGTTTAGCAGGTTCATTATTAACTTTCTCGACGGCCTATGATGTCGATCAATTACCTGCCTATAAACACCATAATTTACAAGAAAGTTTTTCGCAGTTAGATACGATTTTGCGTGATTTACTCGATACGATTATTTCGAGTCGTTACATCAGTATTGCACTTAAAGAAATCCGTCCTTCATATTGGGTGGGAAGTCTTGAGACCGATAAGATTACTCGAGACACTCGACTTTATATTGCAGTATCAAGTAGCGCAATGCAGACACATGAGTTGATCCAGATCGTACCTTTACGATTCAAAATCGGTAGTACTTTAGATGTAGAGCAACGTGTGGTTGCAGCATTGCCTGCAATTCCATTGCATCACTTAATTCAAGTTCCAACTGCTATACCGGTACGTTCTGGTGTGAGCTATTTTGAAATTGAACCGCATCATGAGCTATACCAACGCATGTTAGATTCCGAGACGATTTGTATTTATGTTCCGGCTGGTTTCCAAGATATCAGTATTGAACTGATTGCGGTCATGAACGCTTAACGATAAAGGAGAGAAAAATGTCACAATCCACAGGTGCTCCTTCTTTATTTGATGATGGGCAAATTGGAACAGGCGGGAGCAATAATAGCCAGTCTCAAGCAAAACTACAGGCAATCAATCTTATTGACTTATTGCATGATGGCTTTTATTTGGTTTTTTTGATTCGAAATCAGTATGTACCAGCAGATGCGCAGCGGTTTCGTGAAAAAATCTTAAATTTACTCAATCAATTTGAGCAACAAGCCAAAAAGTTGCAATTTTCAGCTGATGATATTCATGATGCTAAATATGCATTCTGTGCTTTGATTGATGAAACGATCGTAACGCAACAAGACGCGAGTTATTTTAATTTGCAAAATGCTTGGTTAATTAGCCCGTTACAATTGAGCTTGTTTGGCTCTCAGTTAGCGGGTTATCGTTTCTTTGAAATATTGGAACAATTACGTAGCCGTGGAAAAGAACGTCTAGCTGCTTTAGAAGTATTTCATTACTGCCTTTTATTAGGTTTTCAGGGTAAGTACCGAATCGAATCTACGGAAAGTCTCAACCACTTAGTATCACGAGTGGGTGACGAAATTGATTATTTGAAAGGGAAAAAGCTCGCATTTTCGCCGTTCTCGGCCATTCCCGATCAGATCCGAAATATTATTCATCGCGAAGTACCATTCTTCTGGATTTTGGTCTTTTTATTGATTTTTGCATTACTTACCTTTGCAGGACTAAGATTTATGCTGAATAATCAAAATGATAAAGCATTATCTAATTATCAAAATGTGATTTCTGCTCCTCAAGAGCAAGCACATATTACAATTTATTTACCTTGATGATGGTACGAAATGGCTCAGGAAAAACCAACTTCTATTCGAGTGTTACAGTCGAATAAAAAAAAGCCGAAATCACCAATACTTTATATTGTTATTGGTGTTATTGCCGGGGTGTTTGTCAGCATCTCGCTATTCCTGTTCTTGTCTCAACCGTATTCTTCAGAATCAGCAGCAATTGAGAGTAAATCAACAGAAGAACAGATTTTAAATCAAGAAACTGCTCATTCTTCTGATGAACAAAATCAGGTTGCTGTCAGTCAAGACAACGAAACAGATTCAATGAGCCGTGATGGTTTTGAACAACCTAAAGATAATGAATTAAGTAATATCTTTAAACCTG
This sequence comes from Acinetobacter sp. AOR14_HL, assembly GCF_027855175.1. NCBI lineage: Bacteria > Pseudomonadati > Pseudomonadota > Gammaproteobacteria > Moraxellales > Moraxellaceae > Acinetobacter > Acinetobacter sp. AOR14_HL. The sequence goes on from NZ_JAKTII010000022.1 coordinate 158,264, forward strand.
CTCAGCATAAGCCTGCTACTGTCAATCAACAGCGAGTTTCTCCATTTGACGAACAGCTCACGGGTGAAAAGAAAGTTCAGGTTGTGCCTCAACTACAGACGGGTGCAGCTAAAACGGCTCAACCGAAGGTACAGCCAGCTCAGCAAAAGCCAGTGAGTAAACCGCAGCAACAACAAGCGGCACAGGCTAAACCAATTGTTGAGAATAAAGCTCCAGCCGAGCCAGAAGCTGAGGTTGAACCACCTAAAGCATCGGTAGATATTAAAATTACACGAAGTCCTTTTGCCGTGAATTAATGAACTGATGATGATTTTTCTCATTTTCTTTTGCTTTACATGCTTGGCAATTGGTTTAGCGTTTTTAATGTCTTATGAGCTAAGGAGTAGAAGCAAAGATTTTGTTTTGTCATTACTGCCACAAGGCCGTAAGCAGCTTAATCAAGTTAGACAATTTGCTCAAACAATGAATCAGGCAGCTGCGCCTGAAAAGCTACAATCCCATTGGCATTTACAGCAGTGGTGGATTGTCATTGCAGGCTTTTTCTTGTTTGCCAGTATTTTAGTGTTTGCTTTTACTCGACCTATTAGTTCAACTCGAATTGAGGCTGAATATCTGAAAAAAACAGATCCTCAAATTTATGCACTTTTGAATGGTGAAATATTATCGCCACCGCCAGAAGTGGATGAAAGCCTAATTGAAGCTGCGATTGTAGAGGCCACCCAATTAGAGCAACAATATTCCTCTCAAAGTAGTGGCGCTATTAATTCTTCACCTATTGATAATGCGAGTTTCGATGGGCGAGCTATTTTAGATACCAGTCTAGTAGATCGTAAATGGAGCAAAATGAACCCACGTTATAAGCAGCGTTTACTCATGGTCTTTAAAATCATGAAAGAACAGTATGGTTATGAGTTGGTTTTATTAGAAGGTTATCGTAGTCCTACTCGTCAGAATATGCTGGCAGGTAATCCAAATACAACAAGAGCAAAAGGTTATCAGAGTTACCATCAATTTGGTTTGGCGGCAGATGTAGCCTTTAAACGAAATGGAAAAGTGGTTATTTCTGAAAGAGACCCGTGGGCTATGCAAGGTTATCGTTTATATGGACAAGTTGCTGAATCGGTTGGTCTCACGTGGGGCGGACGTTGGAAATCTATCCAAGATTATGGACATACTGAATTCCGTATGCCGGGATTAAGAAAAACTCAAGAAATGGCAGAAAAACTCATTGCCGAAAGCTTGAATGATATAAATTAAAAAGAGAAAAATATGTTTACAGAACCTAAAATACAGGACATTAAAATCGATTCAGTGATTAGTCAATTGAGCTTTCTATGACTTCATCTTTAAAACGTTTGGCTCTATTTAATCAAGGCTTAGGAAAGATTAGCCCGTTTGCAAAAGGTGTGGATGGGACTTTACAGGCTATTGAGCATTTGGGATATGTGCAGATTGATACCATATCAGTCGTTGAGCGTGCTCATCACCATATATTGTGGAGTCGAGTGCCTGATTATGATTTAAGTTATTTAAATAATTTGGTTCGAGAGCGTCAGATTTTTGAATATTGGTATCATGCAGCGTCTTATCTTCCTATGAAAGACTACCGTTATGTACTGCCTGCCATGATGTCGGTCAGGAAAGGGGAAAGCCGTTATTTCAATAGAGGTGATCAACATCTCATGAATGAAATCTTAGCCCGCGTTCGTGCAGAAGGTAGAATTCGACTACGAGATATTGATAAGAATAATAAAAAGAGTTTGGGAAATTGGTGGAATACAGGTCCAGGTCGCCGTGCTTTTGAGCAGTTATATATGCAGGGTGACCTGATGATCTGTGAGCGTAACGGAATGGAAAAAGTCTATGGTTTGACTGAACGTTGCTTACCTGAAAATATTGATTTAAGTATGCCTACGCTTCGTGAATATGCGCAGTATTTATTTAATACAACGCTTCGAGCACATGGTGCATTTACATGGAAGCAATTGGTTCATTTAAAGGGAAAAGAATTAAAAGAAGCTATGCGTGTCGTGCTGAAGGAGCAGATCGACGCAGGAGTAGTATCAGCGATTAAACTTGACGATGGACAAACTCTATATGTCGATGTAGCTGCAATAGAACAAAACGTGAATACTGATTTTGGATTAAAAATACTTTCGCCTTTTGATAACTCGCTTATTCATCGTGACCGCTTAACATCTTTATTTGAATTTGATTATCGGATCGAATGCTATGTGCCAGCGGCCAAACGGGTATTTGGTTATTTTTGCTTACCTATTCTTTATCAAGATGAGCTAGTGGGCCGCATAGATTGTAAAGCACATCGGTCTATCAAAGAATTAGAAGTGATTAGCCTGCATCTAGAAAAAACAATCAAAGATAAAGAGCATTTCTTTTTTGAATTAGAGCAAGAGATCAAGTGCTTTGCACAGTTTAATCAATGCACCATCATTAATGACAGAGTCATCAAGCTCATTCGCTAAGGTTTAAGCAGGGAACTATGTTGGTCTTAAATAAAGTATGTTTAAGATAAAACACCAAAAGAATTAAAACTTTTGGTGTTTGCAATTGATTTAGATTAAAGGCATACGATATTCAATAATTCCTGGTTTTTGTGCAATCCAGTCATAGAGTTTTTGAGCCGTGTGATTAGTTTCTTGAGTGTGCCAATATAAACGATCACAGTTATGCTCAATTGCCTGCTTTTGTACATATTCAATGAGTTGCTTACCAATGTGTTGCCCACGGACTTCAGGTGAAACATAAAGGTCTTCTAAATAACAATAATTATTCTCTGCCCATGTTGAACGATGAATAACATAATGCACAATTCCCAAAACTTGCTCGCCTTGTTTGGCAACAGCACAATAAACGGGTTCATGTTCATCGAAAAAGCGCTCCCAAGTCACTTTAGTAACATGAATGGGTAAATTTACCTGATAGAAATTTTGATAAGCAAGCCAATATTTCTTCCATTCTGAATAGTCCTGCTGCTGAACAGGGACAATCTGAATATCTTGATTTTGCATAATAATTACACTCTGTTTTAAAGTTCTAGAAAATCGAAAACAAGAGTGTAGTTTTGATAGTGGTATTTTTATAAGATACACTTTTGATATTTTCTACAGTACCAGTTTGTTATGGCAACTTCGATTTCTGCATCTTTTCCACATTTGATTTTGCCAAAGGGCCAGATTAAAGATGGACTATATTCTGCTTTGCGTGATGCTATTTTAGATGGAAGACTTAGTGCTGGAACAAAATTACCCTCAAGTCGTGCTTTAGCAGAGATGATGTCGATTTCACGAAACTCTGTGTTAGCTGCGCTTGAGCGGTTACTCGATGAAGGATATTTATTTACTAAACCAAGTTCTGGTACTTATGTTGCTGAGGTTGTGCCAGATCAGTTAATACATATTCAAGAAAATTCAAAAAAAACTACGCTAACCAATCACCATTCCTTAAATATTAATACGAATTTTGAAGGTTTATTAACTTCATGGCGAGAACAGTCATGGTCAAGTCAAAAGAAAAAAATGTTCCATGTGGGAGTGGGCTGTATTGATTTATTTCCTCATCAGCTTTGGGGGAAATTATTAACAAAAGCTTGGCGACAATCTTATTATCAACTGGGCCAATTTCACGACTCGCGAGGTTATTTACCATTGCGTCAGGCAATCTGTGAGTATGTACGTTCCACCCGAGGCCTGAACTGCAATGAACAGCAAATCATTATTGTAAATGGGACGCAGCAGGCAATTCATTTAGCTGGCTACGCTTTACTTCAAGCAAATGATGAGGTGTGCCTAGATGAACCAGGCTACGACGCAGCTTTTAATATTTTTCGAAGTTTTGGCGCTCAGGTAAATTTGATCGAGAGTGATGAGGCGGGAATGCGAATCTCTGACATTACAGATCATTATTCAAAAAGCAAACTTGTTTATACCGCATCCTCACATCAGTTTCCTGTAGGTGGAACTTTAAGTCTAGCTCGCCGTTTTGCGTTACTCGATTGGGCATCCCAACAAGGGAAATGGATTTTTGAAGATGATTATAATAGTGAGTTTCGCTATGGCACACATCCTATTCAAGCTTTACAGGGTTTAGATCAGCAGCAAAGAGTTATTTATTCTGGTACTTTTACCAAAATGATGTTTCCTGAGTTTCGGTTAGGATTCATGGTTGTGCCTGAAGCATTGATTGAAACCTTTAGTGCGGCCAAATATTACACGGATGTTCGAAGTTCTTATTTAGAGCAGGTTGCTTTGTCTCTATTTATACAAAAAGGCCACTATGCTCGGCACGTGCGTAAAGTTAGAAAAGCATGCTATGAGCGCCAACAAGCATTGATTAAAGCTATTAATGAGCATCTTTCAGATGTGCTCGATGTTCAACCAACCGATTCAGGTATCCATGCAGTGTGCTGGTTAAAAGGTGCGTGGACAGAGCAAGAATTTATTGATCAGTGCTTAGCTCTAAACTTAGCTGTTCAGCCATTATCAAGATATTGTCAGATGCCAAACAAGAAGGCCGCTGTACTTATTGGCTATGCAGCCCACACACCTAATGAAATTATTGAAAACATTCAAAAAATTGCACAATATTTAAAAGCTAAATAATAGCCTAAGTTATGCTGTTTACATAAATTTAATCATTATTCAAATACTTAAATGCAAATTTTTATGGTGATCAATTGGTTATATGAAACTAGAAATTTTATTAAAATTTTAAAAATTAATTTTAATTAATATTATTTTAAGCTAGCACAATTAATCTAACTACATCAAAGCTTATTTAGTACACCTTTTGGCCACATTCTCCAGATGTGGCCGTTTTTTTATCAAAAACAAATATAGTTCGGAATAACTTAATTAATTCTTAAAGAGAAATAAAAATTAATCTTCTTCCATGGCATTACTATAAAACTTAACACCCAGTTTAATGCGATCACGCCCATTACCCATACGCCAGCGGTTAGTATCTCGTAAAGAATATACACAGCCACAATATTCTTGCTGATAAAATTCTTCTCGTTTACTGATTTCAATCATACGGCTTGAGCCACCATTTTTACGCCAGTTATAGTCCCAGTACTGAATTTCAGGATAGTGAGCAGCAGCGCGAATTCCGCAGTCATTGATTTGCGCCATATTTTTCCAACGAGAAATTCCTAGCGAACTACTGATGAGACTAAAGCCGTGTTCATGTGCGTAAAGGGCAGTTCGTTCAAATCTCATATCAAAACACATGGTACAACGAATGCCGCGTTCAGGTTCATCTTCCATCCCTTTTGCTCGGGCAAACCAATTATCAGTGTCATAGTCTGCATCGATAAATGGAATATTATGCTTTTCTGCAAAACGAATATTTTCTTCTTTGCGGATTAAATATTCTTTTACTGGATGAATATTAGGATTATAAAAAAATATTGAAAATTTAATTTCTGAGTCGATTAATGCTTCCATAACTTCTCCTGAACAAGGAGCGCAACAAGAGTGAAGTAATAATTGATCGTGTCCAGAAGGGAGTTCTAATTTTAAACGTTGAGTTGACATAATAAAAAAATTAAATTGTAATGCCATTAATTATATATTTATTATTTGTATAATGTGAAATGAATTATTTTCAATTTTACTGTGAAATTGATTTAATATTTTAAAGAAATCTATTTTTATATTGAAGGTTAAGTTAAATGTAAATAATTAAATAAATGTCATGTTATATATTGAGGCTAGATTTATAATTAAATTTAAAGTTATTGCTAAATATACTATATGATTAAATAAATTGTAGATGGGTTTTATATATTCAAAAATAATAAACCTTAAATATTTTTTTTATAAGTGATTGATGTATCTGAATATAATTTGAATTTTTTATTGTGATATGTGTCACAAATAAACCTTATTTTTTCAATTAAAATATTTATTTAGATTTATATCTTTAATAAATCTATACTATAAAATTCAGTGTATTTTTTTTAATTTAAGTGTGTGATAATTTGAGATATGGAAGATTGGCAATGTAAGTATTGTAATGGTTACATTATGGTTAATCATTCAAAGATCGGTGTAGGAGAAAAAGTTTACTTTTTGGTATATAAATTTGACGCAAAGAATGAAAGGAAAAAATTATATAAGAAGGGAGTTGTGGTTGCCCGTTACGATAATATATTACACATTGAGTCACGTAAAAAAACTTATAAGATTGAGCAGATAAAAGTCTATCCATTAGGCGCACCCATGCCTTTCGTTTACAACATGTTTTGGATTTGTGGATGTCCGGTTACTCTACAAAACTAATTTCTTAAATTTAAATGACAACAAGTTATTTTATAGATTGAATTAATTATCAGATGCATTTTGTCATCAGTTTATACAGATAAGACCTATACCTTGGGGAGAGTGGCTCATAGCGTATAAGAAAATCTCTGTTATTTATTTGACAAAATAAAAGCGCTCTCTTATAAACCTCAAGTAAAGTTGAGGTCAATCATGATGAGTGAAAATAAAAAAGCTGACTCTAGTCGAGTTTTGACTGTGGGTGAAGTTGCAAAAAGGAGTGGAGTTCCTGTTTCTACCCTACATTTTTATGAAGCGAAAGGGCTTATAAAAAGTATAAGAACAAATGGTAATCAACGTCGGTATCCCTTAATTATTTTAAGATATATTGCGATTATTAAAGTCGCTCAAAGAGTGGGTATTCCTTTAAATGAAATTAAAGAGGCTTTAAGTCAGTATCCTGTGGGTAGCAAATTAACAGCCAAGCAATGGAAAGATCTATCAAGTCATTGGCGAGAAAATCTGGATGATCGAATTCAAAAATTAACGAGGTTAAGAGATGAAATGGACTGGTGCATTGGCTGCGGCTGTTTATCATTAGAGCAATGTCCACTAAGAAATCCTGAAGATATTTTAGGACTAGAAGGGTCGGGGCCACGAATTTTAGAAAGACCTGAATAGAATATTTCAAAAATAGTTTTAATTGGGAATATCTTAATTTCCAATAAATTAAATTTATTTTGCTAGAACATTCAAGTGAGTTTTTTATTGTAACGAAGTGACATGGAATATAAAATTTTTTGATATCTTTAGTTTTTTTAGTAAGAAGCAAAAAATTATGAAAAAAATTCTCTTTCTTGGCTTGGCACTTGTTTCATTAACGGCTTGCTCGTCTGTACAACATAAAGATCCGACTCCACCAAAAATTGGTTCACCAAATCCAGCTAGTCAATATTGTGTTGAACAAGGTGGAAAATTAGAAATTAGAAATGAAGCAAATGGTCAGGTCGGCTATTGTCATTTACCAAATGGCCAAGTCGTAGAAGAATGGAAATTATTCCGTGATAATCAAGCCAACTGTGTAGCAGAAGAAGCTCAAAAATTAGTAGGGCAATCTGGCCTTACTGATGATCAAATTAAACAAAAGACTCAATCAGAAATTGTGCGTAAAGTTGCTCCGGGTCAACCAATGACCATGGATTATCGTACAAACCGAGTTACAGTCACTATCGATCCAGCTTCTAAAAAAATTACGAACGCAACTTGTGGCTAACTTTTAATTAAAAGCTAATAGACCGAATTTTGAAATAAAAAAGCCTGCTGAAATGCGGGCTTTTTTTGCGACTTTAATTTTGGGAATAGTGAATGACTGGATATTCTTTTTGTTGAGGCAGTTGTTGTAAGGCCTTGTTAATGTTGATTAGAAAAATATCAACTTTATCTTGGCTTGAATTGTTGGTGTTGTACGAAGCTCTTTCTTGATAGTTAATTCCGCATCCAATAATTTTCATATTTGCAGGGTTAAAACTCCAGTCATTTTTATTTTTGATCGAGATATCTAAATCACTATCACACTCTTTCCAGAGTTTTAAAAATTGATTGGAATATACAGTGGGGGCTTCTTGTGCTCGATAGGCGGTAAATCCTTGCATTTCAGAATTAGCAAATTGAAGGAGATGATTGGTGGGCATTCCACCCCAAAGCATAGCGCTATCTTTTGGTAACTTTATTCCTGTTATATTTTCTTCTTTAAGTGGAGCAGTTTGTTCATTTTTCTGTTTTGACTTTTGAGATTTATAAACCAGTTTTGTTCCAACTGGAACAGTTACACCTTTGGCTTGAGTTATTTGAGTTGTATAGAAATAAGGCGAATCATCACGGTTACAACCTGTTGGGTTATAGCAGCCAATACATCCACTTAAGAATAAAACCGGAAAGCTTAAAACACTCAATCTTACAATGCGATTCATTTTTCTTCTCTTTCATTATTTCTATCAATTTAATATATCAGTCTTTAAATCAATAATAAAAAAAGCCTCTAGCGGACTAGAGGCTGAAAAACATCAGATGCAAGAACAGGTGAATTATGCATCTGAGTTAAGTAGGTTGTATCAAACCATGTAAAACACTTTACCAGCAAAAATGAATAAAAATAGAGAGGTGCGACTAATGGCTAATATTTGTGGTTTTTTATTTATACAAATTGGCGTACTTATTTAAAGACTATTTCCGGAACATCTATTAGGGGGATAAAAGCTCCACAATTTATATTTTTGATTAAACCGATTGATGTTGATTGTTCAACCGTTGTCTTTTTGCACTGCTAGCCAATAGTTATTCGTGATTTGTACTCGGCTTAATGATAGTTTTAGAGTTATCCGAAAGGACACAATAACGACGAATAAACGAATAATAATGAATTGAAGGTAGGACCCCCGTGTTTATAAGTGTATTTGATCTTTTTAAAATTGGTGTAGGCCCATCTAGCTCCCATACGGTTGGGCCAATGCGAGCAGCTTGTAGTTTTGTGGATGATTTAGTTAAGCAAAATGATCTCCAAACGACGTTTCGAGTTCAGATTAAGTTATATGGTTCGCTTGCAGCAACTGGTGTTGGTCATGCGACAGATAAAGCTATTCTTTTAGGATTAATGGGTTTTGATCCTGAACATATCGATACTCAAGTAAGTACAAGTTTGATTGAAGATGTTCTTGAAAATAAAGCCATCCAGCTCGATCAGCAAAAGAGTATTTCTTTTGACTATAAGCATGATTTGCTTTTTTTAGATGAATCTTTGCCTCATCACCCAAATGCAATGGAACTGATTGCTTATAACGAGGCGAAAGAAATTTTATATGCTGAAACGTATTACTCGATTGGTGGCGGTTTTATTGTTAGCCAAAGGCAGTTAACACAAACCCAGTCTGAGACTGGTGAAATTAAGGTTCCATATCCATTTCATAGTGCGGCTGAACTTTTAAGCTTATGTAAAACTCATCATTTATCAGTTAGTGAGTTAATGCTTGAAAATGAGAAAAGTTGGCGTAGTGAAAGTGAGATTCGCACCAAAATTATGGACATCTGGAAAGTGATGCAGCAGTGCATTCACAATGGGCTAATCAATGAAGGAATATTACCAGGTGGATTAAACGTAAAACGCCGAGCCAAAAAAATTCACGATAAATTATTAAATAAGAAAAATTCAAACCTGATTGTGACGACTTTTCATGCCATGGAATGGGTCAATTTATTTGCGTTAGCCGTAAATGAAGAAAATGCTGCTGGTGGTCGAGTGGTGACAGCCCCTACTAATGGTGCAGCAGGGATTATTCCAGCAGTTTTATATTATTACGTGACTTTTTCTAAAGATTTTTCTGAAGACAAAGTTGTTCGCTTTTTTCTAAGTGCAGCAGCAGTCGGCATTTTATGTAAACTCAATGCATCTATTTCTGGTGCAGAAGTAGGATGTCAGGGTGAAGTGGGCTCAGCGTGTGCGATGGCTTCGGCGGGCTTAGCAGAGATTTTAGGTGCATCACCTGAACAAGTGGAACATGCAGCTGAAATTGGCCTTGAACATAACTTAGGTTTAACGTGTGACCCGATTGGTGGTCTTGTTCAGGTTCCTTGCATTGAGCGAAATGCAATTGCTGCGGTAAAAGCCATTAATGCAGCACAAATGGCTCTTCATGATGAAGGGGAGCATTTTGTGACGCTCGATAAAGTGATTCAGACCATGAAGGAAACAGGCAGAGATATGTCTGAGAAATATAAAGAGACTTCAAAAGGCGGCCTCGCTGTTAATGCCATTGAGTGCTAAAAAATGAGATGGGGACGAGGTGCCCCTTATTGGGTGTACAAGTGCTGCATCGCAGTTTTGATGAAGCGCGTTGTCAGCTTAATGTGAAAGACGAACACATGAATGCATTGGGCGGCGTGCATGGTGGTGTCATATTTTCTTTAGCCGATATTGCTTTTGCGATGGCTTGTAACGCAGGGGATGCGCCATATACTGGCCTACAGGCTGATATTCGCTATATGAGCGGTGCTAAAGATAGGGTGTTAATTGCAACGGCAACCAAGGTCGGCAGTAGTAAAAAATTCGCACATTATGAAGTGTTGATAACAGACGGTTTAAATAACAGAGTCGCTTTATTTACGTCTACTTGTTATAGACTTGCGCCGTAATGTGTGATTATTTGTGGGGTAGAGCCATAGTACGTACAACTTAACTAAATTAATAAAAGCGTTTAAAGAGAATAAAGTTAATAAAAAATATTGCCTAAATTGTATAAAAACAGATAAGGGCTGACCTTATCTGTTTTTTACTATTTTTAAGTTCTATTAAATGACTAATAGATTGTCCTTCATATAGATAATTAAGGAGTTAAGTTGTGACAATTATTGAGCATGCAGAGAAATTCCTTGGTAAAATTTCATATGGTTGGCGAGATCAATGGTCAACAGATGGACTTCAGGTTGTATGTTTTAAAAACAGTCCATATGATGAAGTAGATACATTCTTAACTATAGGTCTAAGTAATCACGAATTAAGAATATCTGATACCAAGAATGTTCGACATGAGTTGATTCTACCTATATCCGGTTTGGATACACCTGAAAAGATCGTTTCACTTATGTTTTTTATGAGTGAGCATATTCTTAGTAATCATAATGCGCTTCTCCGTGGGCAAGTTGTTGTGCTTCCTATAAATATAGCTGATAAGATAGGTTTTAAAGCTTTATATTGTGCTATGCCAGTATTCTTAGATGATGATTTTGCAACCTTTAATAAAATGTCATCGCCAGTTGTAATAGTTTGGTTAATTCCAATTTACAGTAATGAGTTGGACTACGTAGCTAAGAATGGTTGGAGCAAATTTGAGGATTTATTACAGCACGAGAGCCCAGATTTATTCTCATTAAAGAGAGAGCATATTAATTTGAATGGTTAACCATTTGCATAGCGTACTGTAATTTAAATTGGCGTATACCAGCCTTTTACCTGTATTGCTGCAACTTTTTTGTGTTTATGCACCCATAACATAGCCTAATAATATACCATTTTTTGAAGATTTTTTAACGGAAAAGCATTCTGTACTTTTCCATATAAAGTTTGAGCCAAATCAAGTTTCATTCTTTTTTGGTAAAACAAACACTACGTCAAAGGTTAAAGAGTTATTCAATCAGTTTATGTTATCTAGTTAATCCTAAAAGGTGGAAATTGTTTGGCCAAAATAAATAAGAGAAAATGATGACAGTAGATAATTTGGAAAGTATAGATTTTATTAGCACTAGTCCAGAGGGAGATATAGTGTTAACGATCTCTGATCATTTGGTATGGGGGGATGATGAGCATCTTTATATCCTGCAAGAAAAAATAAATAAGTATATTGATTTCATTGAGAGTGGTGATGTTTATGAAAAGTATGAACAAGCTATTGGCAAAAAATTTGTTATAGAACTTATTTATCGTTTCGATCCTCTTGTGGGTGATCTTAAATTTATGGATAAGATTAAAAATTTTTTAAGCAGTGTAGGTATAAAATTTCAATTTTCTAAGCTAGTCATCGGGTCGTAATTTATCGTTATTACAAACCTGAGTTTGATCATTATACGAATCGTTGGGCCAAGGAAAATTTGAGTAAAACTATTTCTATTCCCTCATCCTTCGTGGCATTGGAACCCGACTCTTTAGAATAGAGGATTAAATATTTTTACTAAGTTTGATGAATAATTTTTTGATATTTAATAAAAAATAACCAACATTCATCCTAATAGTAAAGGATATAAACGCGATCCAACTTTAGTGGAGTTAGAAATATTAAAGAGGAATAGTAAATGAAAAAGCAAAGGTTTAAAGAGGGTGCTTTATTACAAATTGATTTAAAAAATGGTCAATATGCATTTGGTTGGGTCGTAAATAAAGAGGAAACACTTTTTTATGACTTTTTTACAGATAATATTTCTAGTCTTAATCTCGATAAGATTTATTCAGCAAAAGAATTATTTCGAGTGGCCGTAATGAAATATGCTATTACTTCTGCTCAATGGACAGTGATTGACAACAAGCCTATTGAAGCAGATTTGGCGATACCAAATAAATATTTCATGCAGGATGTGATTACGAAAGAGTTTTCAATTTATTACCAAGGTAATATTCTGCCTGCAACATATGAGGAAATTAAAGATTTAGAATGTGCAGCGGTATGGGAACCAGAACACGTGGAAGATAGATTGAGAGATTATTTTGCAGGTGTACCTAATGTATGGGTTGAAGATTTAAAACCAAAGCCATAAGTAAGTCAGGTAAGTATTATGATACGGGGAACGAAGCTGTATTAAAGAGGCAATGGATCCCTAGCGCCCCGTTGATATTGTAAAATTAGCACTGCATTAGATAAAAAAATCACCCCTCTACAACCCTCACTTAACAATAAACCACTCATTATTTAGCCTTACTTTTTTAATGATCTAATTTAAAACAAATGTCATTTTGCATGCTTGACTGGAATAGGACAGAGCACTATTCTTTGCCTGCTGGCCTACATTGCCAGACGGTCGTCGCGGACCGATTACAACAGCATCAGAATTATTCCTTTCTGAGGGATAGTTTTGTGTGAGCATCTCCTCGTTCCCTCCCGTTGCGGTAGGATAATCTGACCCCATAAAGTTGGACAGCTAATTAAGCAGTTTTTAAAAACTGATTTCTATATTGTACAGGGGATAAACCTTGTAACTTCACCTTGATTCTCTCATGATTATAATAATGAATGTACTCTTGTATGGTTTTCTCTAATTCATCAATTGATTGAAATTTTTCACCATGAAAGCACTCCGATTTTAATATTCCGAAGAAGCTTTCTATTACAGCATTATCCAAACAATTTCCCTTACGAGACATACTTTGAATTAAACCCTGTTGTTTTAATTGCTGTTGGTAATGAGCCATTTGATATTGCCATCCTTGATCGGAATGGAGAATTGGTTTTTCATGTCGTTTAAGTTTAGCCAAAGCATGAATGAGCATATCTTTTACTAACTCATAATTGAGTTTGCGTTGGATTCGGAATGTAATAATTTCCCCATTAAATAAATCTATAATCGGGGATAGGTAAAGTTTTTCACCGTTCACATTAAATTCCGTTACATCAGTTGCCCATTTCTGATTTGGTCGATTTGCTTTAAATTGCCGTTGTAAAACGTTATCAGCCACTATCCCGACACAACCACTTTTATATGAGCGATATTTTAGTGCTCTGATACGTGATTTAAGTCCCATAGTTTTCATGAGTCGATATACACATTTATGGTTAATCATTATTCCTGTACTTTTCAGAGCAAGAGTAATTCTACGATAGCCATAGCATCCCTTATGCTTATGGTATATGGACTTAATCTGCTGTTTTAACTCAGTATATTTATCATTAGAGCGTATAGCTTTCATGTGGTAGAAATAAGTACTACGGGCTATCTTGGCAATACTGAGTAAGAGCTTTAATGGATAAATTTGCCTTAATTCTGAAATAATTTGAACACTGTCTGCAGTACAAATTGAATTTAAGTACGTTGCTTCAGTTTTAAGGCTTTTAGCTTTTTTAAAAAAGCGACCTCTGCGCGTAAAGCTGTAAGCTCATCAATGAGCTCTTGCTGAGACTTGTCTTTATCATCTCTTGTTGGTTTCACTGTTTTAGTTTTATCTTGCTTAGTCATATTGGTATAAGTCCGTTTAGTATTAAACCCAGCAATCCCTTCTTTATGATACAGAGCTAGCCATCTTCTTAAAATTGACGTCCCGCTCAGATTTAACCGTCTTCTTACTTCTCTTACGGGTATCTTATCAAGAAGCATTTGTATTGCATTGATTTTAAATTCTGAAGAATAATAAGTTTTTTGAATTTTAATATTAAGCCCATCAGTACCATGTGCCTTATAGTTTTCAATCCATAACCGAATGGTTTGGAGATCTACATTAAACTCTTTGGAAAGAATTTTATAGCCTTTACTACCATCTAAATAAGCCTGAATTACTTTGAGTTTTAACTCTTTTGAATGCTTTGGAACTGGCATAGGTCACACCTTATAAGTTTAAAAAGTCTAACTTATGGGGTGCAGTTCAG
>NZ_JAKTII010000023.1:0-41451 GCF_027855175.1 Acinetobacter sp. AOR14_HL
AATGTAGATTGGGAACAGGTCGATGATGTGATCTATGGCTGTGCTAACCAAGCCGGTGAAGACAACCGTAATGTCGGCCGTATGTCAGCACTGCTTGCAGGTTTACCGTATCAGGTTCCAGCAACCACTATTAACCGTTTGTGTGGTTCATCACTCGATGCGATTGCCATTGCTGCCCGTGCCATTAAAGCGGGTGAAGCGAACTTGGTGATTGCAGGTGGTGTAGAAAGCATGAGCCGTGCACCCTATGTGATGGGTAAGTCAGACAGTGCTTTTGGTCGTAGCCAGAAGATTGAAGACACCACTATGGGTTGGCGTTTTATTAACCCAAAACTTAAAGAATTGTATGGTGTAGACACCATGCCTCAGACTGCCGAAAACGTCGCTGAAAAGTTCAACGTAAATCGTGCAGATCAGGACCAGTTTGCCTTGGCGAGCCAACAACGCACCGCAAGCGCGCAAGCCAAAGGCTTTTTTTCTAAAGAAATCGTGGCAGTTGAAATCCCTCAGCGTAAGGGTGATGCTGTTGTGATTGATACCGATGAACATCCACGTGCATCGACCACACTTGAAGGTTTAAGCAAACTTAAACCAGTTGTAAAGGCTGATGGCACTGTCACTGCGGGTAATGCTTCGGGCATTAACGATGGTGCAGCAGCATTACTGATCGCATCTGATGAGGCAGTTCAAGCTTACAACTTAAAACCACGTGCCAAGATCATTGCTTCAACAGCAGTAGGTGTAGAACCCCGCATTATGGGCTTTGCTCCTGCACCTGCAATCAAAAAACTTCTTAAACAAGCCAATCTGACTTTAGAGCAGATGGATGTAATTGAGCTCAATGAAGCTTTTGCGGCACAGGCTTTGGCAGTGACCCGTGATTTAGGTTTGCCAGATGATAGCAACAAGGTCAATCCAAACGGTGGTGCAATTGCTTTGGGTCATCCGCTTGGTGCCTCAGGTGCACGTCTTGTGACCACAGCCTTAAACCAGCTTGAGCAAACAGGCGGACGTTATGCCTTATGTTCAATGTGTATTGGTGTGGGCCAAGGTATTGCTTTGATTATTGAACGTGTTGAAGCACATTAAGGAGAAACAAATGCCATCTTTTCAATCTGCCGAAGCACAAATTAACTATCAAACCTTTGGCGAGCCATCTTCCCCTGCTCTGGTGTTTTCCAATTCTTTGGGCACCAATTATGGCATGTGGCAAAAGCAGTTTAATGAGTTAAAAGATCAATTTTTTGTGATCTGCTATGACACTCGTGGTCACGGTTCATCATCTACGCCTGACGGCCCATACACTGTAGAGCAATTAGGTCAAGACGTTGTCCGTTTACTCGACCATCTGAATATTAGCAAAGCTGCTTTTTGTGGTATTTCTATGGGCGGTTTAACGGGTCAATGGCTTGCAATTCAGTACCCTGAGCGTTTTAGTCATGTGGTTGTAGCAAATACTGCCGCTAAAATTGGACAAGAACAGGCATGGCTTGACCGTGCAAAATTAGTACGTGAGCAAGGTTTACAACCAATCGCAGCCACAGCAGCTTCGCGATGGTTTACAGATCCCTTTATCCAAAGTCACGCTTCAATTGTCAACAACCTGTGTAACGACTTAAGTGCTGGCAGCGCAATGGGTTATGCCAATTGTTGTGAGGCTTTGGCTAAAGCGGATGTCCGTGAGCAGTTAAAAGACATCAAAATTCCTGTATTAGTGATTGCTGGAACTCAAGACCCTGTAACGACTGTTGCAGATGGTCAATTTATGCAGCAGCATATTCCCCAATCAAAGCTTGCAGAAATAGATGCCTCTCATATTTCAAACGTAGAACAGCCAGAAGCCTTTAATAAAATCCTAAAGGATTTTTTATTAGGTTAATTTAATGATTCAAAAAAATGGCCTATAAGGGCCATTTTTTATATCTGCATTTACTTCTTTAAATTAATACCGAATCATGACCGATTTTAACTCGGTGTAATCTTCAATAAATGCATCTGAAAACTCTCTGCCAATTCCTGAAGCTTTCACGCCGCCAAATGGAACTGACGGATCTAAGAAAGTATGCATATTGACCCACAAGGTCCCTGCTTCAATTTTAGGAATTAAACGCAAAGCTTTGGACAGATCATTTGTCCAAATACTTGCAGTTAAACCAAAGCGTGACTGATTCATAAGCTGAATAAGTTCTTCATCGGTTTCGAATGGCATTACCCCAACCACTGGTCCAAAGGTTTCCTCTGAAAATAATGGATCATCAGTATTTTTGAAGGAAATCAAAGTCGGCTGTACAAAATATCCTGTCTGATCTAAAACCTCACCACCTGCAATAATCTGGTTGTTTGCTTTTGCCATATCTAAATAATGTTTCACTTTATGAAAATGTGGCTGATTAGACAGTGGGCCAAACATACTTCCCTCATCCATCGCTGACCCAATTTTGAATTGAGATAGTGCTTTAGAAAGTTTCTCGACCAGTTCATCATATTTTGTGTGGTGTACAAAAAAACGC
Organism: Acinetobacter sp. AOR14_HL; assembly: GCF_027855175.1. Lineage (NCBI taxonomy): Bacteria > Pseudomonadati > Pseudomonadota > Gammaproteobacteria > Moraxellales > Moraxellaceae > Acinetobacter > Acinetobacter sp. AOR14_HL. The sequence goes on from NZ_JAKTII010000023.1 coordinate 2,511, forward strand.
TCTGGAGATGCGCAAACTTGACCTTGATGCACAAAAGTTGCTTGCAACAAGGTTGGTAAAATCTCATCCATATTTGCATCAGCCAAAACGGCTATGGCATTTTTACCACCCAACTCTAGACTGACACGGGTTAAATCACTGCTCATCGCGAGCTTACCAATGGCAATGCCCGTTGGTACTGAACCTGTAAACGAGACTTTCTTAACGAGTGGCGATTCAATTAAATATTGTCCTGTATTGCCTTTACCCGTAACCACATTAATCACACCAGCTGGAATACCTGCCTCAATGGCAAGTTCGGCTAACCGTAATAAAGATAAGCTGGCAAACTCACTTGGCTTAAGCACAATGGTACAGCCAGTTGTTAAAGCTGAACCAATTTTCCAAACACCAATCATGAGTGAAAAATTCCAAGGCACAATACCTGCAACCACACCAATAGGTTGTCTTAAAGTAAAAGCTGTATATTTTTCACCTTGCATTGATGGAATAGAAGGTTGCATGGTTTGGCCATTAATTTTAGTTGCCCACCCTGCAAAATATCTTAAGAAAATAACAGATTGTGCGACTTCAAGATGACGGGAAATATTGATGAGTTTTCCAGTAGATAAAGTCTCGAGCTGAGCAAGTTCTTCACCATATTGCTCAATTAAATCTGCTAACTTGTTTAGTTTAACGCCACGTTCATACGGCGTAGTTTCGGCCCAAGCATTTTGAAAAGCATGTTCAGCACTTTTCACGGCACTTTCAACATCGTGTTGACTACCAATACTAATTTGAGCAACCACTTGTTCAGTCGATGGATTTACAATATCTACTTTATCTAAATGCTCAGCAGCAACTAATTTTCCATCAATAAAATGTCCATGTTGACGCGCCATAAATTGCTGTACGCTTGCTAAAATCTGAACTTCACTCATTTTTATTTCTCTCAATTCATTTAAAAGGATCTATTAATAGATGTATTGCAAAATTAACTGCGCATAGACATTGGTTTTGTCATCGTAGTTTTGTGTACCGCCACTATGGATATCGTGTTTCGGTTTATAAAGCCCAACTAAAGGAATAACATTGAATTTTTTATTGACTGACCAGACCGAAAAGACATCCAGTTCATGTCCATCTACATTAGTTAAAAACTTATTTACTGTTTTGAACTTATAAGCCAGAGCACCCAACATAAAATTTTCTTTTAGATTCATACTGTAAGAAACTTGATGAATATCTGCATTTTTATTGAACGGCCCAGCATAATTTCCGGCAACTTCACCTTGAAACCATGTGCCAAAGCCGACAGTATTTCCATAAAACATAGGGTCGTATTGGTCTGAAAAATGGCTAAAACGGTAGCCTAATGAAGGTGTATATTTTGAAGATAAAAAGTTATAGTTCAGCGCTAAGTAACCAGCATTTTCTTGGCCATCTTTTTTATCTTGCACAACAAACTCAGTTTTGAGCTGTAATTCTGGTAAAGGTTGATAATTCAAACGTAAAGCATAATTTTTAAGATTTTCGCGCCCTGAAACGTGTTCAGCATCATCAAGGTCTAATACATTTAAATAGGTGAACCCAACGCCCTTATCTTTAAGCTGATATATCAGATCAGTCACAAAGAGTTCAGGTGAAAATTGTGCTTTGTTATTTGATTTTAAATAAGCCAGCTTTAAGGTTGTGTTCTCTTGCGCTTTGTATTGAAGCAAACTTGTAAAATCAAAGCTTCGACGAGCTGCCAGATAATATGCTCCACCCCGGTCTAGTGTGCCGTCCGCAGGCACTTTACCGAGGTTTAACGCATCACCTGCAATGAAGAACCCGTCACCAATCATGATATTTTGTCGACCGATACTTAAATCATAGGTCGTCAACTCATCTTTATTGGTGCCGTCTTTAAAACCAATGATCCATTCATTCACATCTGTTTTATGTTCTTTTCCATTACTATTCTGGCCTGCGTCACCATCACCAAATGTTGCCGAGCTAATACCGCTCAAGCTTGCATAGAGCTGATTATTTTTAAAAGTGTATTGTCCTTTAGCACCATATTTAAGATGACCTTCTTGCCAATTGATTCTTTCATCATCTAGATTTTCACCGTTATAGCTTTTACCACTACTAAAAGCTCCAAAAGTTGCTTCAAAAGTTGGCTTAATTTCAAGCTCACCGGCATGCACAGTTGAAAAAAATGAGACAAAGAGAGTCCCTCTCACAACCTGAGAAAATAAATTTTTCATTGAGAAATTCCTTTTTTGCGAACGGCCTAACCGTGCTCAAGTGTGGGTAACCGATTCATTACCCACTCTAGATCATTTACTCGTTTAGTGATGGTCGTGCTGTGTGTTTTGCTCTTGTTCACCCAAATTTAAAGTCGGGGTGCTGTCAAAGAAGTTCCAAGGTTTGATGAGTGTATTCACCCATTCTGTTGGCATGATTGGCCACTCTTCAGCACGTGCTACATGGGTTGTACCTGTTGTCATCCACACCACAAGGTCTTTATTTTCAATATTTTCATTGTTGCCAATGAATTGTCCTAACCCTGTATCATGAGTTGAACGGTTTGAATATTTCCCTTCAGGGTAGCGTTCGTCTGGATTGTACTGAGTCACCCAAATTTGCTTATCCATAAAGTTCAAACGTTTAAATAACCATTCATCTTTAGAAAAATTGGCTCCTTTTGCAACAGGGTGTGTGCCACCTGCAAATGGAATCAATTGGTAAGAAACCGGATTACCTAATTTATTTTCCTTGTTCAAATTAGTCAGTAAGCGAATCGTAGATGGGTCAAATTTTTCAGCCGCATTTTGCTCATTAGTAATGACTTTACTATCGATTTGCATTGTGCTTGTACGAGCACCAACTTTGTCATTGGCCTTTACTACAGGGTCCATATGCATAAAGCTGTTCTTTTCTCCATCTACATCCATGTCTAAGCGGAAGTTATAGATGTGCTGATGCGTTGTCCCCACAATATTATGGTCAATTAAAGTGCCATATTTGGTGTCTTCTTTTGCGGTACTGTCATGCATGGTGCGTGATTTAACGCCTTTTACGGCTTCAATACCTGTAGCACCCGCATTAATCCCAATCACACCGTTTTGGGCAAATACCCAGTCAAACATGTAATCATAGTTTCCAACTGTACTAATCCAGCGCACCACCAGTTCACGGCGGGCTTCACTGGCATCTTGATTACCAAAAATTTCGTGATGTTTATATTCAGGTCCGGCATAACGTTCAAATACAGCAATGGCATTTGGAATTACTTGTGGTTGACCTTTGTAGTCTGCAATCACAGCATCAAGTAAAACTGCATTGTCGGGTGCATCTGTTCCAGGAAGAATAGATGAGGTAAGCGTACCCATACCATATTCACCAGAATCTAAATAGGATTTGAAATACCAACCAATATCAGGGTCGCCATATGGAACCACCATTCCACCCAAGTTGCCTTCATACATGACTTTACGCTTTACGCCCTTATCTTTGTAGGTCACTGTTGAAAGCTGTAAGCCAACACGAGAATCTAACGCCACATGCAAACACCAATTCCCCCAATGTATGGTTTGACCAGTAATGCTAAAGTTTTTGCCCTCTGGTTCAGTAATATTGAGTGGTTTTAGCTTACTTGCTACGGGCTTATTTGACATATAAGGTCGATTTGCCATTGGCACAGGAATGATCGCGCCTTCTTCAATCTTAATAATTTTTTCTTTATCTAAATCGACTACAGCAACTAGATTTTCAATAGGATGCGCCCAGTAGTTACCATCCCCTACATCTAGGTAAGCAACGACTTTTAATATATTAAGTTGTTTATCCAGACCATCTTTACCGCCAAAATATCCAACAGTTAGTGGTGTAGCAATCACTTTCTTCACATCGGTAATGCCACGTTTGCGTAACGCGTCTTGATATTCTTTACTCGTCTCAATTACACGCTGTACGGCCTCAAAATTATCGAGCAACACCATTCCATGAGTGTCTTTAAGTACATTCCATTTTGTGACTTGTTGAGTGTTAAGATTAACTTCACCTTCAATCGCTTGATTGCCTTTTAATAAAATGAAAGATGCAATTCGAGCGTCTTTAAATTCTTTGTGATTAATAAAGTAATCCCAAACTTTAGCTTTTTCTGGTTCTTTTAACTTTAACTCGGCAAAACGCATATTTTTATAGGCGTATTTCGAGCGATTAATGACATCAAATGTCTTTTTAATTTCGTCAGAATTTAAACTATTAAGAGGATGAAAGGTATTTTCAATTTTGAAAGTTTGATCTAAACCAGACTGAAATACTTCATTAAAAAAGTCTTTTCCAATAACAGGCTTACCATCTTTAATTAGTAAAGGCACACTGAGCTTGAAAGGTTTGCCATTCACCAAAACCTGATCTGAATTGGGTTTGGCCCGAACCACCATAGAACCTTTGGTAATCATATAGGTATTGGTAAAATCATCTTTTACAACTTTGGCGCCCTGCTCACTCATGTTTTGATAAAGTGACACCATTTCGGCCTTTCCACCATGAGCATAAGCTTGAGTATTTAATCCCCAAAAGCTAGCAGCTATTGATAAGTTAAGTGCCAATATTTTTTGTATGTCGTTCAATAATCGTTGTTTACGCATTGGTTTCATCCTTTTCATCTATCCCTGAACTATCTGAATCAGACAGTTAAAAATGCACTTTCCTGTGAGTGAAATTCATTAGACCAACTTAATAGTTCTATAGTTATTAAGCTTATCTAACCTGCTCTAATGAATTTAATTTCAACACAGTTACATAGGGCTAGCTTGTTCAGGAATGACCCAGAACTTGTCTAAAAATGACATCAAAAAATGAAAGGTTTAAGCCGACACACCGTCTCTAAATTCTTTAGGAGAAATACCGTAAGTCTTTTTAAAGATTTTTGAAAAATGAGCGCCGTCCCAAAAACCCCACTTCAAGGCAATTTGGGTAATCGAGCTTTGTTTATTTCTTTTATCGAGTAAATCTGCTTTGACTTTTTCTAAGCGTTTTAGCTGTATATATTTGTTAATAGATAAATTTTCTTGAAGAAATAAACGGTAGAGATGACGTAGCGACACCCCTATATGTTCTGCAATTAATTTAGGTGTTAAATCCGGTTTTGCTAAGTTTTCTATAATATAGCGCTCAGCTTTTTCCATCAGGTTATTAGAGCTATTAATATTTTTATAATTAATTGTAGGTTTGATTAAAGCAATTAGAGCATCTTCAAAAGCATTACCATCTTCGGTTGCATACCAGAGTTTAATATTTTCAGCAGACATGTTTTTCAAAATATTCTTGAGTAAAAAACCACTCATATTTTGAGTAATCAGCTTTCCAAAATATTCAGTACTAATATTTTCTTTAAGTAATTTTTCACGCGACAAGTGCACTGAAATCTGGCTAACCAACCCTTGCGGGTACATCGAAATGGTTTCGACCGGATCGACCAACACAATATCGCCTTCATTCAGGCTAAGAGTCTCATTTTTATACTCGAGCAGCATTTTTCCCGAATACTGCAAAATCAAAAAACAAAAACGATTATTCACTCGATCGATTTCATCGGCTTTTCGGACAATCTTATTTGCATTATTTCTGATAAAAGCAATTTCGGTATCACCCAATAAAAAGCATTGAACTTCTCCAATGAATAAATTACGGGTGCCATCAAAATCTGTTTCAAAATTTCCGCAAACATTCTTGATATGGTGTGTCCAATTCAACAATGCATCACTTACATATTGGTTCATCCCTTACCTCTCTATACACGTGCCACCGCGAAATATTTTCTTTCGCTGTAGTTCACTGTCTTGGCTTATTTGCAATCATGTTTTATTGATAAACAAATTGTGTGCCAAAAATTCCTTATCCTTGGAATTCTTTTGATTATAGTCAGCTAGATGTAAAGAAGCTGATAAATCAATTCAATTTATCAGCTTAATGGGGCTTATGCTACTCCTGCAAAGTCTCGCAGCATGGTAATAAAAATATCCTTTTGTTCCTCAGAATATTTTTTAAACACTTCATTTTGGTGGCTATCGGCAATATCAAATAAATACTGCGCCGTTTGTTTACCTTTCTCGGTCAATGCATACAAATTATCCTGATCAACCAGCAATCCTTCAAATTTTAAAATTTCGGCCGACCTCTCAACCTCTTGCATTGGCATAGCAATATCTCGCGGTAAATCTTCTTTACTTGAAGCAGTACCACTTGCCAAAACCAGCAAGAGCCGTGATTCACTGGTACGGAAACCAGAAGCCATCTGCTTAGGAATATAGTCAGTCTGGTAAGCTTTAAAAGCACGACTCATTAAATAGCAGACATTATTATATAAGTGCCCATAATGTGTTTGGTCTACGCCATTCTCTTCAGTTTGTTTCACTTGAAGGCTTGGATGCGGCATTACACAAGAATATGCGCCTTGATGGTACACCAGCGGGCTTCGACCTTGGTCATGAAAACGAACCACTTTACCAACAATAATCCAGTGGTCACCGCCTTCAATAACCTGATAACGTTCGCACTCGAACACCGCAGAACAATTTTCTAAAATTGGTGCGCTTCCTGCACCAAGCTGAAAGTTTGTGTCTGCAAATTTATCAATATTGCGTCTCGAAAACTTATTAGACAGCTCAATTTGCGTGCCCGATAAAATATTGACGGCAAAATGTGTCGCTTCTTCAAATACCGAAAAGCTTGAAGATTTTTTATCAATACTCCACAAAATAAGTGGTGGATCGAGTGACACCGAGTTAAAACTGTTTGCGGTGACTCCAACTTTCTCACCTTGTGCATTTTGTGCAGTAATAATAGTAACGCCTGTTGCAAAATTTCCTAATGCCCGTCGGAACTGTAGTGGATCGACCGTAAACTCATCTATTTGTTGTAATACATTCATCATCTTTCTCCTAAACTTCTCTTATATCCATATAAATCGCGAGAGCATTAGATATCTAAAACTAATCTCGGTGTTTTAGAGCGTGAACAGCACACCAATATTTGCTCATTGCTGGCCTTTTCTTCGTCAGTAAAATAAACATCTCGATGATCGGGTTCGCCTTCAATCACATCGCACATGCAGGTTCCGCATACGCCTTGCTCGCAAGACATTTCAATCTCGATGCCTTCTTTAGCTAAAGCCTGCAAAATGGTTTCACCTGCTTCGACCATAATGATTTTTCCACTACGCTCAGCCACCACCTCAAATGAATCACCAGAAGTGTCAGTTTCAATTTGGAAATATTCTTTGTGGATTTGCTGCTCAGGGAAATCATGAGTCGTGGCGAGGTTAATCACCCAGTCCATAAAACCGACTGGACCACAAGTGTAAATATGGCTTTCAAGATCAATATCTTTAATGGCAGATTCAAAAAATGCTCTGTGGCTTGCACCTTCGGATTTAAAATGGAAGGTTGTGTATTTTGCTAACTCACCATTTTTAATTTCATCAACAAAAGCACAGTTTTCAGCACTGGCGCCACAGTAGTGAAGTTCAAATGATTCACCTTCATGGGCAAGTTGATATGCCATTGTGATTAACGGTGTAATTCCAATTCCACCACCAATCAATACACTGTGTTTGGCTTTTAAAAGTGGAAATAAATTCTTTGGCTCACTAACCTGAATTTGCATGCCATCTTTGATTTCATCAAAAGCCGAGACTGAGCCACCACGTGATTCAGGGTCACGCAAAATTCCAAGGCGGAACTTACCTTCGTCATTTGGATTTTGGCAAAGTGAATATTGACGCACCATCCCATTTGGTAAGTGCACGTCAATATGTGCACCAGCTTCAACTTTTGGCAATGTTGCAGAAGTTGCAGACTCAAATTCCATGACTGCAATATTTCCACCTTCAACATGGCGATTTTTAACGACAACATCATAAAGTGTAGTCATGATTCAACTCCCTTTTCATGCTTAAGCTACGTGCTTAGCGCATGAATAAACCACCGTTAATATCCCATGTTGCACCAGTCACAAACCCCGCATTTGGACTCGCAAGTAACCCACAAGTTTCAGCAATAAAATGCATACTTCCTAAGGCTTTAACCGGAATATTCTGGATGAACTGTTCCATTTTTTCGTCTGACACCACACTATGAACAATCGGTGATTCCATTGGTCCCGGTGCAATCGCATTAACCGTCACCCCTTTTGCAGCAAATTCTTTAGCAAAAATTTTGGTTAACGTCACAATCGCACCTTTGGTTGCCGCATAGTGTGCACCCGTTGCCGTGCCACCATTTTGCCCTGCTAAAGACGCCATATTAATGATGCGTCCATAGCCTTTCTTAGCCATATATTGACCAATAATTTGACAAGCTTGAAAGGTGCCGCGTTGGTTGACTTGGGTCACCCAATCAAAATCGGCTGCGGTAATTTCTAATACCGGAGTTGCCTTGGTGACAGTTGCATTATTAATCAACACATCAAGTTTAGAAAACTTCTCTTCAATCCACTGCACCACGGCATGAAAATCTGCTTCGACTGAAATATCTAATTTCACTGGGAACATATTTTGTGCATGCTGGCTTTGCGCCTTGGCTTTTTCGGCCTTTTCAAACGTACTGGCTGACAAAATCACTTGATGGCCTTGGCTCGCAAAATATTCAGCAATGACATTACCGAGTCCAGAAGCAGCACCTGTCACTAAAACAACTTGTTTCATGTTACCGCTCCTAAAGAATGTAGCTAATACCAGCTAAGGTATCGGTAGAATTAACCAAGTTAATGATTTTACGGTTAATCTTAAAACCCTTATCAGCATCACGAACCAAATGGTAAGTAATATCTGCGGTATAATGTTTTAGGTTTTCTTTACGGAACTCACGTAAGTTTTGAGCACAGCGTAAAACTATTTCATTATCTTGGTCTTGAATAACTCGTACACGAGAAACACTGCGTACCGTATTTGCTTTCGGCGCTGTAGAAATTGCTTCACCATTTTCAAGACGCTCTACACGTAAAGTGCGCATGTGGTTATCGTCATAGGCATAATTTAAATTGTTTTCGTAGTCAGTGAGATTTGGGTCAATTGGAATGATATAAACGCCTTTTTCATTCCATAAATTGAGCCATTCACGATATTCACTGTGGTCTAACATGTCTGCTTCAGCCCAGATGAAAGCAGTGACTTCATTTAATAATTGCAGATTCATATTCATTGCTCTCTCCTTAAGCCGTCATCATCTTTTTCCACTGCTGATAGGCTGCGCGCATACCTGTTTCAGCACTGACATCACTTTTTAAGCCATCTTCAGTTTTGACTTCGCCCGGTAAACCGCGATTCAACATAATCCATAAATCATTACCCGCATTGGCGCCGTGTTGTACGCGCTCCCAGGCCTCAGAGTCATCTGGCGTACCAAAACCAAATGGACCTTGGAAATGTTCATGCAAACGTAAGCGGTACTGATTGGCAATTTGTGGACCGCCGTCCATCGTAATCACCGAGTGATGAATTTCTGTTTCAGCAACTGAAATTGGCTGTAACACACGGAAGAACGCCATTGAACATGCAATATTTGGGAATAAATTTAAGTTAAAGCCAGAGCCACCGACTGCACGCACAATACGGCGCACTTCTAATTCTTCATGACCTTCGTCGCGCAAAGCTTGAGCCAAGTCTTCAAAACGTTCCTGAATTGGACGTTCCATTAATTCTTCATCTAGATCGACCAGTTCAGGAATCATTACCATGACACTGTGACCATTACCTAAGTCTTCAACAAAACCCGGCTGATTTTCGAAGTTAAAGAGTTCTTCAGTTTTTTCATCAACAGAGCTTAAGAATGACTTGTGTACCAACGGGAAGTGATATGCATCGGTGGTATTTTCAAGCTGGATTTTCCAGTTGCCAGGGAAACGGAAACGGTGCTCACCCAACACTTTAATTGGATAACCCGCACCTTGTTTCATAAACAGGTCAATCCATTTTTTTGCAGGTCCAAGGAACTCTTCAAGCGGTTGAATGTCTTCTTTAAATGAAGCGAAGATCATGCCGTTATATTCTTCTACACGTAGACTCACCAGCGGTAATTCAGACTTATCTAAACAATCGCCGTAGCTTTCCGGAGATGGCACACCACGTAAGCTACCATCAAGTGCATAACTCCAACCGTGGTACGGACATACAAAACTATTGGTTTTTCCTTTTTTATGTTCGCATACGGTTGCGGCACGGTGACGGCAACGGTTTAAAAGTACATGGACTTTCTTTTTACGGTCACGTACCGCTACAACAGGCTGCTTACCAATATTAATGGTTTTATAGCTTCCACCTTCTGGAATTTCGCTGGCATGAGCAACCCACACCCAAGTGCTATAAAAGATTTTTTCCATTTCTTCATCAAAAATGCGCTCATCTTTATAAAGAGAAGTATGGGCACGGTCACTTTTAACTAAAGTTTCGTAATCAGTGCCAATGTTATGCGTTGGGATAATACTGTTCATATCAATAGTCCTTTTAAATATGTCCTGGGTCATTCCTGGGAAGGTACTGGCAGTTCGGCTTCACTGTGCCAATGCGATACGGGACGACTGAAAATATTCTGTGTCTGGAAATGTTTAATCTTCCATATTCCATCTGCTTGCTTTTGAAACTTCACGTTGAGCTTTGCTGCATTCAGATGACTACGGCCATCTTTAAACGTTGAGGTTTGCAACATCAGCCATGAAGCACTTGCATCATTTTGATTTACGTAAATTTGTTCTGAATTTACAAAGTGCGCATTCATGACAAAGTGAGATTCTTTTTGGGTATAGCTTTTAAACATGTCGTAAATTGACTGCCAAGAATCATATCGACCAAACGATTTGGCATATTTCTCACCAATACCTTCCCAAATGCAGTCCTGATCAAAAAGATTCATGAGTTCATCAAGATCTGTATTTGCATTGAGCTCGTCACAGATTTCCATATAACGGTTCAGGCAGTTACGAATAGCGTTGTGCGCTTCTAACTGTTCTAGCCGCTCTATGATTTCTGCAATATTCACTTTGTCAGTCATTGCGGTCGCCTTAACGTTGGATAATCAATTCACGCCCAACACGAGCTTCAACTTTGCAATATTTCCAAAGTTTGTATGGACCTTCGCCAACCACTGTAGTTCTAAACAAATTACAAGCCGCGTGTACGGTTTCAATATCTGGAACATCTGCAAGCAAGTATGTCGTCCACGGCCAACCTGCACTTGGACCAACCATACTTTGGTCATCATCAAGATTTCCAAAAACATGAACACCCGGTAAGTCATGAATGCCATTCCACATTTCACCAAACGCTGCCCAAACTGCTTTAGCTTCAGCTGGCTCTGCGTCAAAAAAGTTTTGGTTAATACCCATGCAGAACAAAACGCGTAATGATTTTTTAGCTTCCATCTCAATATCCTTTAAAAAATTAAACTTATAAATAACCTGGGGTTGGCTTTAATCCGAAACTGATTGAGCCTGCATTTTGTAAAGTCGCATCACCCATGAAGGCATGCTGAGTCACCACGTTGGTGTCATTCACAAAACGGCTAAATGGATTGTTGGTATAAATTGCTGTCATGCCCGCGAGCATTTGCATTTTTCGGGTGACTTTGGCGCAAACTCGCGCTGCATGGGTACATGCCAGACGCATATCGCTAATTTGTTCAGCAGTTGCTTCACGCCCAGCAATAATTTCATTCCAGACAATATCCATGGTTTGATAAAACCATGACTTTGCCGCTTGAAACTCTGCATCTGCTTGAGCAAACTCATATTGAGTCACTGGGCGATTTGCAATTTCTGACCCACCTGTAATGGAAGCTTTACCCGGGGCTAATTTTTCAAATTCTTCTAATGCAGCAGCTGCAACACCAATACCCACCACCGTTAACACTTGAGTAGCTAAAGAGAGTGACGGATATTTAAAAAATGGTTCACTTAGTTTTGACGGTTCGCCACGTACAAAGGTCCATTTCTTTTCGACCAATACATCTTCGACAACTAAGTCATGGCTTCCCGTACCTTTTAAACCAACGGTGTCCCATGTCATTTCAATTTTGGCTTTTTTTGCAGGCATCACCGCCATGCGTGGTAAACCTTGCATTTCATTGTTTTTAAGCGGTGAAATCCCCACACCAACAATGTCTGCTCCCATACAGCCGCTTGAAAATTTCCAGCGTCCACGAACCACTACACCGTCGTCAGTAATTTCGGCAGGTTGCGGTGGAAAAATACCTCCAGCAAACACCACATCTGGTCCGTTTTGGTACAATTCTTTAAGTGTATCTTCAGGCAAACTTCCCAAATACGCAGGACTCATACCGAAACTTGCCACCCAGCCCACTGAACCATCAGCTTTAGATAAAGTTTCGATCAATTCACAAAACTGTCGTGGTGACCATTCTTCACCGCCAAAACGTTTAGGAACTAATGCACGGTAAACACCAATCTGTTTAAGTTTTTCGATAATGTCTTGGCTCACATACGCCTGATTATCAAATTCACCGGTACAGGCACGCTCACGAATTTCTTGGCACAAAGCATCCAAATCAACTGCTTTGTCTTGAGAAGCAAACTCCATTTTAGATAACTTATTCATCATCTAACTCCTTGTAATTTATTGCATTGCATCAACACAAAATTTAGCTATTGCGCATAATTGCTCATCGTTTTGATGCTTCGATACGATCTGTAAGCCCACAGGTAAACCTTCACTGGTTTCAAGTGGCACTGAAATGGCGGGATGTCCTGATAAATTAAATGGACGAACTAAAGCCGTAAGATTCAAAAAAGCGACTGTGTTTTCAGCTTCAGAAACTTTCGGTGGAATTTGCGGAAGTGTCGGTAGAACCAATGCATCATATTTTTCTAATAAAGCATCGAGTTCTTGAGTCAGTTGCACTCTCACAACTTCGGCTTGTTTTACTTGCTCTAAGGTGGTGTGTGCTGCTTTTAATAAACGACCATTTACATCAGAACCAACTAAGCCTGTTTGGGTTAACTCACCAAAAGCTTGCCAATTTTCATAATTAATAATCTGCATACCTGCATCATAAGCCGCTTCAAAATGTTCAACTTTTTCTAAAGTGGTCTGTAAATTGGCTTTTCGAAGCGCTTGATGAATACAGTTCCAAATAATCTCATCTGCGCTTACATCTAAAACCGCAAGTTTTGGTGTGCTAGTACATGCAGAAGGCTTGAAAGTTGGATCAATAATTTGCATGGCTTTTTCAATCATCTCGACTGAATTTGCAAAGGGACCAACGCAATCTAAAGAACTGGACGGTGGATATACGCCTTTTCTACTCACGCGACCAAAAGTCGGTTTTAAACCAAAAACTCCACAGCATGCAGCAGGCATACGAATAGAGCCACCCGTGTCGGTACCTAAAGTAAAGTCAGCTTGTTTTGCTGCAATAGCCGCAGCCGAACCACTTGAAGAGCCACCAGGAATAAGTTCAGGATATTTTGGATTAATGGGTGTACCAAAAGCGTGATTAATGCCAGTAATGCCAAAAGCCAATTCATGCAAATTCGTTTTCGCAATAATTTCACAATCTGCTTGTAAAATGTTTTTAACGACCTCAGCATCATCCTGAGCAGGTTCAACATTTAATAAAGCTCGACTGCCAGCAATGGTTTTTAGACCTTGAATATCAATTGTGTCTTTCACCATGACCTTGAGCTTGCCACTTCCTTTATGCACTTCTTGACTAATAATATTCATTCACTTTTCCATGTATTTTTATCTATTAATTAAAATATGAGAAAATTTAATGGAATTGTCAAGTATTTTTTATAATTTGTACTCAAGGAAATATGCAAAATTTTGTTTATAATAGGATTACCCTTTTTTTCTAAGTTATTGCTTAGCTATGCTTGATCATTTAGAACAATTTCTTCCTAATAAAGAACCGTCGAGTATTCAAAATTTCCCTTTTTTTTGGGTTTCCCAAGTGAATGGAAAGTATTCTCAACTTATTGAAAAATCAATAAAAAAACTAGGTATCGACAATACACGCCGTAAAATTATTTTAAGTACTAATGCCCTTAGAGAAGCAAGCATTACTGATATTGCTAATCTTTCTACTTTAAAATTAACCACTGCAACCAAGGCTGTATATCGGTTAGTTGAAGATGAAATTGTTGAAGTCTACTCTTCTACTTCGGATGAACGGATCTCAATGGTGAAATTAACTGCCAAAGGCGTTGAGCTGGTTGAACAGATTAATCAGATTAGTGTTGTGACCTTGGCCGGTATTTTGAATGCTTTTTCAGAAGATGAACTCCACAATCTAAATAACCAGTTGAAGAAATTATTTGATCTCATGCCATCAAGTTAATTATTTGACTTGATATCGGGTTAGATACGCTCAAGAGCAGCATGAAAATAGTTCTTCTTTTCTCGCTGCTCTTTATCAAAATAAGTTTTAATATTAAAAAATAAATAAAAATCAGCATCTTAATTCAATAAATTATTACTATCTGTTTACTTAACATACTTTTTAGGTATTCTAACATACTCAACAAGTAATGGAATTTTACATATAAAAAGAAAATAATAATTCCATGATCTTTAAAAACCCATTAACTCCTAATCGGGTTTAGACGCACTCTTCCGGTCTGTACGAGACCAAATTACTCATTTCTAGCCTATTTATTATTCATTTCTAAAGGGGGAAATATCGAAAACTTGAGAGGAATAATAAAAGTTAGATATCAATTTCTTTAAGCGTTTTATACATAAGGATTAAGTGTATGAACCAAAGTAATATCGCTGTTGAAAGGACACAGAAGAAAACCAATGCATATGCATGGTACGTGGTCATACTTTGTATGTTGGCCTATATATTTTCATTTATTGACCGCCAAATTCTGGCACTTATGATCGAGCCGATCAAAGCCGATCTTCAACTTTCAGATACCCAGTTTAGTCTATTACATGGCCTTGCCTTTTCACTGTTTTACGCCGTAATGGGTTTACCTTTAGCTTATATTGCCGACCGTTTTTCACGCCCAAAGCTTATCTCAATCGGCATTATTGTCTGGAGTTTGGCAACAGCCACGTGTGGTTTAAGTAAAAACTTTATTCAACTATTTTTAAGTCGTATGGCTGTTGGTGTAGGCGAAGCTGCCTTATCTCCTGCTGCATATTCAATGTTTAGCGATATGTTCAGCAAGGACAAGCTAGGTCGCGCTGTTGGTATCTATTCTGTTGGAGCATTTTTAGGTGGTGGTATTGCCTTTTTAGTCGGCGGTTATGTCATTAATTTACTTAAAGGCGTGACTTTAATTCAAGTTCCTTTATTAGGCGCACTTAAGGCATGGCAAATCGCTTTTTTAGTGGTGGGTTTACCCGGCATCATTATTGGTTTGTTATTTATTCTGACAGTTAAAGACCCAGCACGTAAAGGTCAGCAGCTCAACCAAAACGGACAAGTTGATCAAGTCAAATTTAAACAATGTCTTCAGTTTATTAAAAAGCATTCGAAAACTTTTGCCTGTCACTATTTAGGTTTTACCTTCTATGCTATGGCGCTCTACAGTCTTACTAGTTGGACACCCGCATTTTATATCCGAAAGTTTCAACTCGCTCCAACAGAAACAGGTTACATGCTCGGTACCATCCTGTTAATTGCAAATACATTAGGGGTGTTTTGTGCAGGTTGGTTAAATGATTGGTTTATCAAAAAAGGACGCCAAGATGCTCCGATGATTACGGGTGTAATTGGTATTGTTGGTCTTATTATTCCAATTTCATTTTTTACCCAAACAGATCAGCTTTGGTTGTCAGTGAGCCTACTCATTCCAGCAATGTTCTTTGCATCTTTCCCTCTGGTGATTTCCGCAACAGCCTTACAAATGTTAGCGCCAAATCAATTTAGAGCACGCCTTTCAGCTCTCTTCCTTTTGATCAGTAACTTAATTGGGCTAGGTATTGGCACAACATTGGTTGCAATCATTACAGATAAATTTTTTGCTAATCCTTTAATGGTTGGCTCATCTTTATCTATTGTTGGTGGGTCCTCTTGTGTGCTGGCTTTAATTTTACTTTTCAAAGGCTGCAAATTCTTTAGTGAAAGTATGAAGCTTGAAAAATTAAATTAATTGAAGAAATCACCCGCTATTTAACAGTGCTCCCTTTAAGAACTTAGGGAGTACTACACAAATATTTCACAATACGTAATGCCTAGGACTGGCGCATCTATTTTGGAAATGGATTATGGAATTATTTCAACGCTTTAAACCGCAGCCTTTAGCTATAACAACTTTAGTATTGATGTGTAGCAATTCATGGGCTGCAAACCCGAATCAGCAAACTGAAGATGAATGGAAATTCACTTTAAAAAATGCCTATATCAACCGCGATTTTGATAACGATGCCTTAAAAGATACTGGCAGTTGGTCTCAGGCAGCCTCTTTATTTTATAAATCGAAAATGCATGACACCCCACTAGTAATAGCAGACAAGCCAATCACGATTGGTGCCGATGCCTCTGTTCAATACGCTGTTCGTTTGAGTTCAGATAAACATGTCGCCGATACAGTTTTGCCTTTTAATAAAGAAACACAATCTCAGGCATCAGACTATCTAAAATACGGTGCTACATTAAAACTTGGCTATGACAAAACTTTATTAAGCGTTGGTGAGCTTTGGTTAGACTTGCCTGTAACGGCTGTCGATGCCAGTCGTCAGTTACTCACTTCGTATTGGGGAACCAATTTAAAGTCTCAACTTTCAGATCAACTCTATGCCGAAATTGGTCGGGTTGAAAAAGTCTCGCCACGAAATGAAGAAGACTTTAAAAAGTTTTCTTTCACTGCAAATGGAATTACTAAAGAATCTGATGGTTTGAATTATATTGACCTGCGTTATCAATTTACGCCATCACTCAAAGGCGAATATTACTTTGGTAATTTAGAGGATCTGTATAACAAGCATTATGTGGGACTTGAGCATACATGGAAGCAGCCAACTTTTGCCCTAACTTCCAAGTTTAAATACTTCAATGCCAAAGATGATGGCAATACTTTTGATATTGATGCGCAGAACATCGGCTTACTTGAAACTGTAAAAGTGAAAAACCATACCTTTGGTTTGGGCTACCAACAAATTATGGGTGAATCAGCTTATCCACTACCAGATGGCTTCTTACCTGAAACCTATTTCATTAACTGGAACGCAACCGGATTCTTTAAAGAAGATGAAAAGTCTTACCATGTGATGTACGGCTACGACTTTAAGGACTATGTACCGGGCCTAAACGCGATGGTGAAATATGTTTATGGCCATGACTTCAAGGCAGCCAATGGCGAGAAAAATCACGAAACTGAGTCAAATGTCATTTTGAACTATGCATTTCAACAACCTTACTTAAAAGGCGTTGCCCTGCAATACATTCGTATTGATTACAACATCAAACATGGCAATGACTTTGGTGAAGACCGTTTATTTGTCAATTACACCAAGAAGTTCTAAAAATAAAAAATTACCCCCTAAAATTTAGGGGGTAATTTTTATCCTAATTTATTGACCAACCTTAAAGGCAAAACCTTCATTGCAATACTCATCGGTAACCATGGCCACTGCGGTACATAAGCTTTCACTGGTTGTTTTTCGATAGCTTTGACAAGTGCTTTGCACCCTGTTTTAGCATCTACTTCAAATGGCAAATGTTTAGCACCTTCATTCATTTCAGTGCGAATGTACCCCGGGAAAATTGTAGAAACTTTAATTGGGGTATCCAGTAATTCAGCACGAATACCTTCAGCCAAGTGAGCAACCGCAGCTTTACTTGCTGCATAGGTCGATAAATGTTTTGGTAATCCACGCATGGCACTCATGGATGACATCACCACCAAATGGCCTGCGTTTTGCGCTCTAAAAATTTCAACCGCAGCTTCACATTGTGCTAAAGCAGAAATAAAGTTGGTTTCAGCGGTGGCTTTGTTAATTTCAAAATTGCCTTTACCAATACGACGACCATTTCCGACTCCAGCATTGACAATAATTCGGTCCAAATAACCAAACTCTTGCTTAAATGCACGAAAAACTTCGAAAACCTGATCGTAATGAGTCACATCTAGACTTTTTGCAATCACCTGAATGCCATATTCATTTTCAAGTTCGGTTTTTAAAGTCTCTAATCGGTCTAAACGGCGTGCACAAATCGCCAAGTTATAGCCTTTCGCTGCAAATTCATGAGCCATACCCGCACCCAACCCAGAACTTGCACCTGTAATTAAAATTGTCTTTGCCATGCTTTTATCCTTATTTTTAAATCCATGTCAGTAAATCTGGACGTTCAGCTTTTATAAAATGATGTTCATTTAAACTTAAAACCTGAGCTTCATTTCCAACTAAACGTAAAGTGGTGAGACTTGTATTGGTAATTGCCCAGTTCAAGGCAAAAGTTCGATTTGGACTCAGTTCAAGTAATTTGCCAATTGCTACAGAAATCACACCACCAGAGGTAAAAACGACTGCATAGCGAGGTTTGGTTTTTGCCAATTCATCACAAAGTTGTTGTAGTGCTGTTTCAACTCTGTCTTTAAAATGCGGCCATGACTCATCATATTCATGATGAAAATCGCCATCTGTCCATCGTCCAATTGCGCCTTCAAATATTTTGGCAAGATATGCACGCGGATTATTATCTTGTGCTACGTCAGCTTTTAACAATTCCGGTTGTTCAAAACGCGGTTCATAGCGTGCAAAAACCTGTTGATGGTTAAACTCGTTCCATAAACTATTGTGATTAATCACTGCATCTGGAAAGCATTCATTTAATGCGAGTTGTGCAGTTTGCTCGTGGCGCTGCATGGTTCCGGCCACAACATAAGGTTGCTCTTTCAATATTTGCTTAAAGTATTGCCCTAATAAAGTCGCTTGAGCCTCACCATTTTCAGACAACTCATCATAATTACTTTTACCAAATGATGCCTGTCCATGTCTTACCAGATAAATTGTGGTCATTTTCTTAAAATACCCTGTATTTTCTGTAGAGATTGCTGGGCAAATTCCGATTCTTGAATTTTTTGCTGCCCAATAAGTTTTAAAGCTCTGATATGTAACGCATGAATGACGATCCAAAAATCTTTAAACGCTGGATTTCGCGTTTGTTTATGGTAATAGCGGTAATAGATTTGCTGAGCAATCACTGCTAAACGGAATACGCCAAATACCTCATAAAAAGCCCAGTTTTGAGGGTTCAAACCTGTTTTTTGCAGGTAATAATCAACAACTTCTTTACGAGAGAACATTCCCTTCAAATGGGTAGGCTGACGACGTGTCGATCTGAAAATCATATTATCCGTAGGCTCAACCCAATAGGCCAAAGCACTGCCTAAATCCATTAATGGATCACCCAGCGTTGCCATTTCCCAATCCAACACGCCAATCACTTCAGTTGGATGTTCTGGATCTAAAATCACATTATCAAATCGCCAATCGTTATGAATAATGCAAGTCGTTGAATCTTGAGGGACATTATCTTTCAACCATTTTCGAACATATTTAAATGAAGGGACGTTGAGCGTTCGGACCTTTTCATAACGCTTATCCCAACCTTCGACTTGTCTACGGCAATATCCTGTACCTTTGCCCAGTTCAGCTAAAGGCGTGTTTTCATAAGGAACTTGGTGTAATTCAATGAGCTTATCAAGCACATTTACACAAAGTTGATGAACATCTTCTTCATTAAAGCCAAGCTCAGGCGGTAATTTTGCACGAGGAATAATTCCTTCAATGCGTTCCATCACATAAAAATCACAGCCAATAACCGATTCATCCTGACAAAGTGCCACCATTTTAGGAAGCACTGGATAATAAGGCGCAAGATTTTTTTGCACCATATATTCACGGGCCATATCGTGGGCTGACTTCGCTTTTGTTCCTTTTGGAGGACGTCGTAAAATTAAATCGGTATTTTCATACTTTAAACGATAAGTCCAATTTGAAGCACCACCTGTATATTGGGTCACGATTGCTGGGCCAACCAACTCAACACCTTGGTTCTTTAACCAGCTTTCAACTGCCCCAATATCAAGTTCTTCACCTTCACGTACTTCACCGCCTATATCAATTACCGACATTCTAATTTCCTTTAAACTTATACTTTCTTATGACGACCATAACCACGTTTGGCTAACTCTAATTTGGCAATCATGCCTTTATGTACTTCATCTGGACCATCAGCTAAACGTAAACTACGCGCTTGAGCAAAGAAACCTGTTAATGGTGTATCTCTTGAAACGCCCGCGCCACCATGTAGCTGAATCGCCATGTCGACTACTTTTTCTAAAACACTTGGAGCCACCACTTTAATTGCAGATATTTCTGTTAAAGCGGCCATATTCCCTAAAGTATCCATTTTATAGGCTGCATACAAGGTTAAAAGCCGAGCTTGATCTATCGCTACCCGTGCATCAGCTACCCGTTCGAGGTTCCCACCGAGTTTTAAAATTTCTTTGCCAAACGCAGTTCTAGACATACCACGGTCAATCATCAGTTCTAAAGCTTTTTCAGCAGCTCCAATACAGCGCATGCAATGGTGAATACGTCCCGGCCCTAAGCGGCCTTGAGCAATTTCAAAACCTTGACCCGCTCCACCAATAAAGTTATCAAGAGGCACTCGAACATTATTAAAATGGACTTCACCATGTCCATGTGGCGCATCGTAGTCACCAAACACAGGTAACATACGCTGAATTTCAACACCCGCCGTATCAATAGGCACTAAAACCATGGAGTGTTGATGATGACGGTCTTTGCTTTCATCTGGGGTATGAGCCATAAAAATAATGACTTTGGCATTTGGGTCACCTAAACCAGACGACCACCACTTTTTGCCATTTAAAACAATTTCATTCCCTTCTATGAGTGCAGTTGCTTGCATATTTGTTGCATCACTTGAAGCAACGTCTGGTTCAGTCATACAAAAAACAGAGCGAATTTTTCCATCCAGTAAAGGCTGTAACCATTGCTGTTTTTGCTGTTCACTGCCATAGCGCCATAACAATTCCATATTCCCTGTGTCAGGTGCGTTACAGTTAAAAACGGTGGGCGCCAATAAACTACGACCAGTTAATTCGGCAATGTGAGCATATTCCTGAACTGTTAACCCTGCACCAAGCTTGTCATCTGGTAAAAACATATTCCAAAGGCCAGCTTGCTTCGCTTTAGATTTCAGCATTTCTAGAAGTGCTGGCCACTGCCATTTTTTCCAGTTTCCATCCGGATTTAGCTCATGAACTTCTTCCCAAAATTTTGCTTCAACAGGTTCTATTTCTTCTTGAATAAATCTTCTTGTTCGCTCGACAAAATCTTGAGCTGTTTTTGAGAGTTCAAACATTATTTTTCCTTTACATCATTATCTTGTCTTTACATCAACATAACTTGAAACTTAATATGAATGAAATGATTTTATTAAATAACACATCATGAATAATATTCATAACCAGCATGGGCTTGATTTAAGCTTTTTCCACCGAATAGATATCAATTTATATCCGCTTTTTATCGCTATTTATGAGCAAAAAAGTATTTCAAATGCGGCAAGTAGTCTTAATATTACGCAATCGGCAGCAAGCCACGCCTTGCAAAGGTTACGTCAACAACTTGAAGATGATGTATTTATACGTGTAGGTAATAAAATGTCTGCAACGCCTTTTGCAGAACAGATTTACCCCACTGTGAAGCAAGCGCTTTTAACCATTCAAAATATTAGCCAGCAGAAACATGCCTTTGACCCAACCAGTTTAAAAAACTTAAAAATCGCCGTGCATGATGAAATTGAGCCTATTATTCTTCCAAGACTTGCTCAACATTTTCAAAATCTTAATTTAGATTTGCAGTTTGTGAGTATGAAGCTAGATCGAAAACATATTATGGCAGACTTGGCGACACAACAGCTCGACTTCGTGATTGATCTGGAACAATACTTATCTCCAAAAATTACCTTTGACCATCTGGTAACAGATGAATTTGTCATTTGCAGTCAACTTAAAGAAGTCGATTTATCTAGTTATATCAATGGTCGACACATCGGTGTTTCGTCACGCCGTACGGGTGCTTTACTTGAAGATATTTATTTAAACCAACATCAAAAAATTTCAAGAAATGTATTCATGCGCTGTCAAAACTACTCAACGGCGTTACAAGTGCTAGGTGCACAATCTAATGCAATATTGACTATGCCCCGAATGATTTTGCAGCATTTATCCTATAGTTCGGAAATTCGTTTGCATTCACTCCCATTTGAGATGAGCAATATCAAAATGGGGATGTTTTGGCATGAAGATTTAAGGGATAATTTAAGGCATCAATTTTTGCGACATGAAATTATTAAACTTTTTCAATAAAGCAAATTGATCTACTAACGCCTACATCGTACAAGGACCTGTCATGAGTAAAGATGAACGAATAATCCAGAATCAGGACAACAAGAAAACTATTCGTCATGAAGATTACATTGCTGGCATCGGTAAAGGTATGGCGATTTTAGATAGCTTTAGCAGTAATCAACATCGCCTAAACATTTCTATGGCTGCTGAAAAAACCGGACTTACCCGAGCGGCAGCAAGACGTCATTTATTAACCTTAGAATATCTAGGCTATCTTGAGTCAGATGGTCACTATTACTATTTAACCCCTAAAGTTCTTAAATTTTCGGGGGCTTATTTAGGTGCAGCCCAACTTCCAAAAGTATCGCAGCCTTTATTAAACCTATTAACTAACCAAACCTCTCTAATTTATTCAGTGATGGTACTTGACGGTTATGAAGCCATTACTATTGCACGTAGTGCGGCGCATCAACAAACTGACCGTGTAAATCCATACGGCTTACACTTGGGTAATCGCTTACCTGCTCATGCGACCTCGGCGGGTAAAATTTTACTGGCACATTTAAGCCAGGAAGAACAATTGGACTGGCTTCAAAAATACCCACTACAGCGTTTAACCAAATATACGCATATTGAAAACGATAAATTTTTAGAGTTACTACAAGAGATCCGAGAACAAGATTGGTGTTATTCACGTGAAGAACATGAATTAGGTGTTCACGCACTCGCCGTACCTATTTATGGGCAAGACTTTAAAGTCGTTGCAGCTTTAAACATTGTTTCTCCAACCATGAAAACAACTGAAGAATATTTAATTCAACACATTTTGCCTTTATTGCAAGAGACTTCGCGGGATTTGAGACAAGTTCTTTAAATCTTACTTAGGCTATTTTTATGGGATAAATTTTATTATTCGCTTAGGCTATTTTGTTGAGTGGTAATGATTGAATGAATCCACTTAGGCCATTTTTAAAAGTAATTAAATGGAATTTTTAAATAACGGATGCCATTCGCTTCAGGTGCCGGAAAATTTCCTGCATTCATATTAATTTGAATTGAAGGGAGAATTAATTTTGGCATTGCCAAAGTAGCATCTCTTTCTTGGCGCATTTTTATGAATGCCTCTTTAGAAACTTGTCGGTTTAAATGAATATTGCTTTGCTTTTGAGTTTTTATATCTGTTTGACAGACATATTCATCACGACCTTCTGGCTTATAGTCATGGCACAAGAACATACGCATCTCATCAGGAAGTTTATAAAGCTTTTGTACCGAGTCATAGAGCTCAGCAGCACTCCCTTTAGGAAAGTCACATCTGGCCGAACCATAATCAGGCATAAATAAAGTATCACCCACAAAAACAGCATCAGCAATTACATAGCTTAAGCAAGCAGGTGTATGCCCTGGCGTAGGAATGTTATAGGCTGCTATATCCCCTATTTTGAAATGCTCATGATCTTCAAATAAATAATCAAAAGGCTGATTTTCATTAAATTTTTTAAAATCAAAATTATAGATAGCAGAAAAAGTTTCTTGTACTACTGAGATTTTTTGACTAATGGCAATTGTGCCACCCAATTTAGATTTTAAATATTGGGCAGCAGTCATATGGTCTGCATGTACGTGAGTTTCTAAAATCCACTGTACTTTGAAGTTTTGAGTTAAAACATAATCGACAATAAAATCAGCATTGGTTGTTTTCGTAGTCGCCGAAGCTGCATCGTAGTCAAGTACACTGTCAATAATAGCGCATTGACGCGTAACCAAATCCGCAACAACATAGCTAAAAGTATTGGTATTTTCATGAAAAAAATCTTTTACTAGAGGTTGTCGCATAGGTTTAATTTCCTTTATTTAAGACTCGGTAAATAAACATTCCTAATAACATTGCCACAATAAAATAAAGCGCTTCAAAATGTCCTAACCCAATAAGCGTTAAAGCCGGCGCTGGACATATACCTGCTATTCCCCAGCCTATACCGAAAATAAAAGCCCCGACAATTAACCTTTGGTCAATCTGTGTATTCATTGGTAATTGAATTTGTTCATTAAAAAGTGTTTTTGGACTTTTTATAGCCTTTTGAAACGGAATAAATGCCACAGCAATAGCACCTAACATTACAAACATTAAGCTGATATCCCACTGTCCAAATATATCTAGAAAACTTAAAACTTTTTCAGGATTAGACATGCCAGAGATCATTAAACCCAATGAAAACAAGCTACCAAATATAAAAGCAAAGATATTTTTCATAGGATTACCCCAACACATGACGAATGATATAAACAGTTAACATGCCAGCAAACATAAAAACTGCTGTTGCTATCATCGAACGTTTTGATAACCTGCTCATGCCACAAATACCATGACCACTTGTACATCCAGATCCTAGCCGTGTTCCAAAGCCCACAATTAGACCTGCTAAAATAAGTGCATATGTGTTGGCTTTGATTTCAATTTCAGGCTGATAAAAATAACCATATATGAAAGGTGTAATTACCAATCCCGCAATGAACCAGAATGCAGAACTTTTAAAGGTGTCTTTAGTTGGATTTATGATTTGAGCAAGCAATCCACTAATTCCAGCTACACGACCATTTATATATAAATATCCAACTGTTGCGATGCCGAGTAACAAACCACCCAAAAAGGCATAGACAATATTTGACATATAACCACTCTTAACAATATATGTTTTTATAATCTGTATTATACGCTGATTCTTTTAGAAATACTTAAAACAAAACTCTCAAGTATATAATTCTTCTTAACAAGAAAAAGCCCCAATATTCTGGGGCTTTCATCATTAAATTAGATCTTTAATGCCTAATTGTTCAGGCAACTTTTCCATGACTTTATTCAGTCTATTATTTGCTGGAGAGATACAACCTGTGTAATGGCTTAATTTTGTTTCTGCGCCATTTGGTTGAATCCAAGTAATGTAATAGCTAGACATATCAGTTGCAGTTTGCTGACAACCCGCAGTTTTTGATTGTGTACCCGTTTCAGGGCGATAAGTTTTTAGATCATCTGCAAGTTTTTTATAATCTTTTACACTACCTTGAATTTCTTTAACGCCTATAGCTTTAGTGTATTGTTTACCTTCAAAGCGAATTAAACCTGTAGGTGTTACTTCTACAGAATAGATTGGACATGTGCCAAAGCATGGGCTAGAAGCATAACGAATAGTTTCTTGTGTATTCGGTGCTTGCTGAACAGATGCACAACCCATCAAAGCTAAACCAGATAAAGTTGCAAGAACCAAAAATCTCATCGTATCACCTATTATTATCAAGTGGCTTTAATTTATCAAATCATACACTTCTTGTCATTAAAGACTATTTTTTGTGATTGTTTTCATTAATTGATACACACCGCTGCTTAGGCTATTTTCATAATAATCAAATATTATAGTTTAGGTCGCATAAAAAAAGGCCCATCTTGCGATGAGCCTTAAGCCAATAAAAGCTTAAATTCCTGAAATACAAATTATTACTGGGTAGTAATAACCTGCGACGATCATTCTAACGTAATGCTATAAATTATATAAATATAATATAAATATATATTTACGCTTGTTTTTTCGGCAAAAAATTCCTACTTTTCAATACTAAAAAGTTAATAATGTTTATTTCTAATTAAAATTCACAACTTTAAGTTAAACAAAACTTAACAAACAAATAAGATTTATTTATAGGTAAAACATTGCGAAAAAATATCTAACAGTTCGACTATATCTAGTGTTCAAGCGTTATCAATCTTAGGAATATTTTAGGTTTTGCAATAAGTTAAAGCACTTTTTTACTATTTGGTAAACCTATCTATATAAAACAATAGAACTTACTCTCAGGCTTTAATACAAAAAATATATTAAAGTTAAAGGCAAAAGAGAAATGCTCTCTTTTGCCTTATTTAATTACTGTTCTAAGCTATAAGCGACTACATAATCACCATGATCAGGAGACTGACGAGCACCGCCTGCCGTAACAACCACATATTGTTTACCTGTTTTCGGTGAAACATAGCTTATTGGGGTTCCTTGGCTACCTACTGGCATACGTGATTTCCACAGTTCTTTACCTGTAGATGAATCAAAAGCACGTAAATAGTAATCTTGTGTTGCAGCAAAGAAGACCAATCCACCTTGTGTTGCCATTGGTCCACCAATAGTTGGCATACCAATTGGTGCTTTTAAGCCCATTTTGATACCCATAGGTCCAGTATCCTGTACTGTACCTAGCGGTACTTGCCATGCGATTTGACGTGTTTTCATGTCAATTGCAGTCATGGTGCCAAATGGTGGTTTTTGACACGGAATGCTAAGAGCCGACATAAAGCGGTTTTTATTCACTTTATATGGTGTGCCTTTCATTGGCACAGCACCCATACCCGTATTTACTTTTTCTCCACCACTCGCCTGAATCTTAATATCTTCAGGGGTCTGTTCCATTAACTGAATCCATAACCCAAGACGCATATCGTTGACGAACATATAACGATGAGTCGGATCAAAAGCAATGCTACCCCAGTTCATGCCACCCAAAGAACCTGGGAAGCTTAATGAAACATCAGTACCCGGTGCAGTAAATAAACCTTCATAACGCATTGACTTGAAGTTAATACGGCACATGAGCTGATCAAACGGCGTTGCACCCCACATATCTGATTCAGTTAAAGTCTGATTACCAATTTGAGGCATTTCAACTGAACGTGGTTGAGTTGCACTGTATTGCTCACCCGGAATATTGGCAGGCTTAACTGGCTGTTCAATCACTTTAGTTAATGGTTTACCAGTTACACGGTCAAGCACAAAGAATTGACCTGATTTGGTTCCAATGACAACAGCAGGTTTCGTCGTACCATCTTTTAATGGGAAGTCGACTAGACTCGGTTGCATTGGCAAGTCAAAGTCCCATAAATCATTATGAACAGTTTGATATACCCACTTTTCTTTACCTGTTGTTGCATCAAGTGCCAAAACAGAAGTGTTATATTTATGATCTAAGGGGTTACGGTTACCACCCCAAATGTCGACAGATGAGCTACCCATAGGTAAAAACACCGTATTCATTTGCGGATCATATGACATTGCAGCCCAAGAGTTTGCCGAACTACGTTTATAAGTTTCACCCGGTTTAAGAACATAGTTAGGATCTGGATTACGTGCGTCAAATGCCCAGCGAAGTTTACCTGTAATCACGTCATAACCACGGATAACACCACCCGGCATATCTGCGGCTACGTTATCGGCAATACGGCTACCTACTACAATGGTTGTTCCAGCAATAGTCGGTGCAGAAGTGACTTCAAAACGTGGAGCTTTAGTTCCAGCTCCTAGACCTTCTAACAAGTCAACTGTTCCATTTACACCAAAGTCAGCACAGCGCTGACCGTTATCTGCATTGACTGCAATTAAACGACCATCAGGTGTATTGGTATATAAACGGCGTGGACATGCCGTATTGGTTGCAACTGTGGTTACTGCATTTGCACCAGCCAAAGTTGGTTGTACAAGTGGCTTAGTCGAATCAAAGTATGCAACACCACGGCAGCGCTCCCAAGCATCGGCTTTAGAGTTCACCTCAGCTTTCCAGAGCTGTTTGCCTGAATCAGCATCGATCGCAAAAATATTATTATGCGGTGTACATAAAAAGACTTTATTCCCAACTTGTAGTGGGGTCATTTGGTCTTCCGCACCATTACCGCTACCCGTGCTAAAATCGCCTGTTCTAAAACGCCAAGCTTCTTTTAGTTTATGAACGTTATCTCGGTTAATTTGATCGAGAGCAACGAAACGACTACCACCAGCATCATTTCCATAATTTTCCCAATTCACCTGTTTTTTAGCAGGGTCAACTGGTACTAAAGGTAGCTTTTCACCTGAACTTGCTACTGTTGGATGTGGTTGGAACATTTGGTAGAGCGCAATCAACATACCAACAACAACTAATCCACCCACTGCATAAGATGAAGATGCCAAGCTAGTTTGAAATTGGTAACGTCGAATTGACGGCAAGGTAAATAACAATGCAGCAAAAAGACCAGCAGGAAACATTAACCGCGAGAATAACGGCCAGAATTCCCAACCTGCGTCAATCAGCGACCAAATTACAGTGCCAACGAAAACAGCCGCAAAAATCCAGACACCAAGCGCCTTTTTACGAAAAATACTAAATGCAGAAATGGTAATCAACAGCCCTGCGACGAGGAAATACCAAGATCCACCTAATGACACTAGCTTTCCACCGCCTACGATGTAAAAAACACCAGTAGCCAATAAAACTAGGCCTAATAGAAAACACCATATTTTGAATAAGATATGAAACTTAGAATCTGACTCAGACATAGATCCTACTCCACATATACTGAACACAATAGTTCAAGCATTTGGGCCAGTTAAACTATGTCTAACCAGCCATCAACATTGTTAAAAATTGACTTTCACGCTAAGACCAGCCACCCAAGCATCATCGACCGCTTTTACACCAGCAGGTTGATGGATATATTGAATGTTTGGACGTAACATAACGGCCGGAGACCATTGATAGGTATAGTTCAACTCGACATTTAGTTCGTCGTCTTGAATTGGAATATAGTCAGATGCAATCGCATCATAGCTATAATATCCACGACTTTCGTTTGTTGCGATCTGCTTATCTTTAGCACGATCATTGACCACATAATTGGCAATACCAAAACCAATCGAATCATTTGGACGGCTATCAAACGGCCCTTTATACCAAAGTGCAAGTTGTTGTGTACTTTGAACAAAGGTAGTTGCTTTATCATTTACAACACCGTTCAAGCTTACGTATAAACCACGTTTAGGGTCTTCACCTTTATGGGTAAGTTGTTGCTGAGCATTAATCCAGAAACTTTGTTTCCCATCATGAACTTTGCCGGCAGTTTTAATGTCATTCGCTTCTGCTGTTGAGTACAACGCCCCTACTTTATATTCACCCGGTAAGCCATTAAAAGCAGCAAGTTTTGGTTTCCATGCAAGCTCAACTGGTATGGTTGCACCCTTCACGTTGTTCATATCCAGATTAAAACCATCACTATTTGATTCGGTTTTAATATTGTCAGGATTTACCTCATAAACACCGACACCCAAAGTCCACTCAGGCGCAAACTGATATTTAACATTTGTAGCCCAAACACCAACTGGTGAGTTGTACCAAATTGAACCGATTGATTTTCCTAACTGCCCACCGCAAAGCAATAAGTTCTGAAACTCACATTGAGAACTATTAAAGTCCTCTGACATACCCATACGGCCCACTTTGACCTGTACTGTGTTATCAACAAAACCTTTTTTGACCCATGCCTGAGACAGACGCCAGATTTTACCGCGGCCATAAATCTCTTGAGCATTGCCTAATTGGCTAGAACGTGGGTCTTTAATACGCTCTAAAGTGAGTGCATTCCCGTCACGTTTAGTCACGACTAGGCTCGCTGTTGTATCTTTCCATCCAGCAATTTTTTCTAAGTCGAAGTTTGCACCTAAAGAAAGTTGTGCAGCATTTTCAAAAGTATTGCTGTCGTTGTAACCACCATCTAAATTTGTGGCAGCTTGGCTCATAATAGAAGCTGTAAATTTATAGCCCTGTTGCTCTAGCTGCTGACGCTCACCATTCCAGTCGCCAAGCAACCATTGACGATCTTGCGACCACGGCTCATTCGCAAGCGCAAATTGGCTACCTAATACAGCGATTGTTAATACACTCAGTTTCATTAAATTCGGCATTTTAAGTCCCTTTTATCATTTCTATATTTCTATGCTGCGCCTCAGTTTGAGGCGCTTTCCTTATTGTTATTTAACACTTGTAAAACCAAGCTCAGAAGTTGCACCAAAACGATCAGTGATATTCGCTGTAATTGAGGCAACTTTTACAGTTGGCTTCCAATTCGCTTTTGCAATTCCTTGTGCATCTGTAGCAACTGTTATTGCCCCTAAATATTGCTCAGCTTCTTTTGATGCCACATTTTGATTACCAAAAAATTCAACTTGGTAACGTTGATTTGGTAAACCATTAACTTCTACCGCAACTGAACCTTTATTCGCAGTTAATTTAGGAGCTTTAATACCCTGATTAGGTTGAGCATTACAGCCTTGTTGATTTGGTTGAGTACATGTTTTTTGTTGTTTAGATGGATCAACAACTACACCACCACCACGAGAACCTACGAATCCTTCATGCTCAAGTGCAGGTACACCAAATACAATTGCACCTAAACGCTGATTCGGTACACATGAACCACCCGCTTCACAGCGCTTAATATCTTTACCATTGTCCCAAATCAGGTTTTTAGTCAATGTAATTTTTGCAGTTGCATCTTTTTCCGAGCGAATCGCAACACCAATACGGTTACCATGAACTTTGTTGCTATCGAGAATGTTGCCATCGCCAGTCATGTTAAAACCAATCGAGTTATTGGTCATTTCGTTGTAGGCAATATAGTTACGCTTACCCCAGTTAATCTGTAAACCATCCGAATAGTTTTCGAATTTATTACCGACTACGGCATTGTCATTACCCCACAAAATTTCAATACCTTGTGATGGCTCCGGGTTTGCTTTAGTTGAAACAAAATGGTTATTTGCAATCAGGTTAAAAGCAGCACCGCGGGTTAGTTCTAAACCATCGCCATTATCTTGGAAGATGTTATCTAAAACTTTATTGTTATTGGTCGTGGTTGCAGTTGGGTTACCTTGTCCATCATCACCAGTAAGCATGACACCAGCACCACCGTAGTTATTGCTAATACGGTTATGTTGAATGAGATTATTGCTTGAACGGTTGATCAATACACCAATACAGAAACGATGAATATCTAGACCTTTTAACGTGACGTTATTTACATCGCGTAGTACTAAGCCCGGTAAAGTCATCGTACGCACATTGGTCCCATACTGTTCAGGGTTTGCGCCCGGGCAAGCTTTCGCACCTTCGCCTTTAATATAGTTTGAACCATCGATCGCGATATATTCACCAGTTTTATCCCACTGGGTACCAATGATTTTGACCGGTGCTTTAATCTCAGGAAGCGCGCTGTCTAATTTGATTGCATAGGGTGCTTTGCCCACTGCCTGAATCAAGATTTCGCTCGCATCGGCTGGGTTAGCATTAGCTTGCTCAATTGCCCAACGTAAAGAACCTTTATTGCTGTCGTCCTGATAACGGTCAACAACATAAGTTTGAGCCGCGGCTACACCTGAAACCATCAAACCTAATGCAAGAGTAGTTAAACGTAATGTATTCATTTCATCATGTCCTTATGATTTATGGGTTTGTTGGTTGAACGGTTTTTAAAATCTGTTTGAGCTTGGTCACATCAATTTGCCCCGGTGCGGATGCTTCACCAATCATGCCAAAGCTATAACTTCCACCCATATTGGCTGTCGCAACACGAGAGATCGTCCCTAACTGCCCCATTGACATGGTCAATAAAGGTTTAGTGGTTTGCTGACTCACTTTTAAAGTCGCGTTCATTAGAGTGAAAACGTCTTGTTTAGATTTTGGCATCACTGCAATTTTGAGAACATCTGCACCCATCTGATCTTGTTTTAACAAGCGTTTTTCAATTTCATCTTGGCTTGGTGTTTTTTGGAAGTCGTGATTAGACATCACAACCAGCACTTTCTTTTGATGTGCTTTTTGAACAATTTCTGAAACTACTTTTTGATCACGGAACATTTCAACATCTAACCAGTCCATGAACGGATTTTTTAAATAAGCCTGATAGGTCTTACCATAATCCGCATCGCTAATTTCAAGTTGACCACCTTCGTTTTTAGTACGAATTGTGGCAATCATTGGCTTATTGCCTAAAATCTTTTTTAACTCATGACCTAACGCAATGACTTGTTTTGTATCACTAGCAAAACTGAGTAAATCGATTCGAAACTCTGCCAAATCAGCATCTGCCGTATTTGCAATAACTTGAGCTTGCGCTAAAGCTTGTTCTTTAGTTTTTGCTGTAATCGGAACAATCGTTTTAACGGCTGTACTCGTAGGTTGTGTTTGAGCGGCTAAAGCAACAGGTTCAGCATTCACCTGAGCTGTAAAAAATGGGAGTGCAAGCAAACTTAAGCTTAATAATGTTTTCATGTTCATATCATTCATCCTTAAAAAGGCTACACGCATCCATAGACGAGCATGTGTAGCCTTGGGTGTTTCTTAAATATCAAAAAATACAGTTTCGTCATCGCCTTGAATACGAATATCAAAGCGGTAAACAACTTCACCGTTTTCTTCAAAACGCTTTGCAATAAGTGTTTGACGACGTGGTGCCCATTCAATGCTATTTAGAATCGGGTCATTGGCATTTGCTTCTGCTTCATCTTCAAAATAAACACGCGTATTAAGACCTAAATTAATACCACGAGCAAAAATCACTAAAGCGATATGAGGTGCCTGAGTTGAACCTTTACGCCCCGCAGTTGCGCCCGGTTTAATAGTATTGAAACTCCAGATACCTGTTTCAAAGTCTGCACCAGTACGGCCCCAACCTTGAAAAGCTGGGTCAGCTTTTTGCTCACGTGTATCAGCCTGACTTGGGTAAATACCATTTGCATCGGCCTGCCAGATTTCGATAAGCACATCACGTAAAGGTAAACCCAACCCGTCAAATACTTGCCCTTCAAGACGGATACGCTGGCCTTGGGTCTGGTCTTGTACAAGCTGGTTATTGAAGTTGTTTTCAAAAACTTCGATATTTGCTTGTTGTGGTAACAAACCAATGTGAACGTAAGGACCACCCGTTTGAGATGCAGTTTCTTTTAATTCCTGAAAATTCCAGTTATTCATGCTAAGGCTCCTGATTAAGTCAATTCGTTTTCGAAGTAAGTCGCTCGACGTCCACGTAAAGTGATGTCAAAACGGTAACAACGGCTATCAGCTTCGATAAAGTTGTTTTTATCTTCTAGTGCAATTAGTGCACGACGTTGATCTTCAGAAGGAATGGTTTTTAAAATCGGACAAGAATCGATTAAAGTATCACCTTCAAAATAAAACTGTGAAATCAAGCGCTGAGCCCAACCATCAGCAATTAAAGAGAAATGAATATGTGCCGGACGCCATTCATTAATACGGTTACGCCACGGATATGGACCCGGTTTAATGGTACGGAAAATATAAAAACCATTTTCATCCGTTAATGTACGACCACAACCACCGAAGTTAGGGTCCATGGCACCAATAAATTTATCGTTTGGATGACGGTAACGACCTGAAGCATTGGCTTGCCATACTTCTAAAAGCGCATTTTTTACAGGACGACCAAATTGATCACGAACATAGCCATGAACAATGACACGCTCACCAATTGGCAAACCATCTTTGGCATAGTTCAAAATCAAATCGTTATCTTTTGGGCCAAACAGATTTGAAGAAAAATGCGGTGCAGTGACTTCAGTTAAAGTCTCGTTAATAGAGATCAATGCATTTTTTGGCGAACGTAATACACTTGTTTTATAACCTGGCGTATACGCTGGTGGATGATCATCTGTATTACGTTGGGCGTAAGCACCCCAGCTATGTTGTGACATCTTTATCTCCTTAATCCTGTTCTTTCGCTGCAACTGGGCTTACTTCTATCCCCAATTCTTTAAAGACTTCTTCAGCCATATGCATTGCAGCGTTTGCAGCAGGTAAACCTGCATAGAGTGAGCTATGTAAGATCAACTCTTTTAAATCTTCTTTGGTTACACCATTATTGAAGCAAGCACGTAAATGCATGCGTAGTTCATCTTCACGACCAAGCGCCAATAAAATTGCGATCGTCACTAAACTACGTGTGTGACGTGGTAAGCCTGGACGAGACCACACCTCACCCCATGCGTAACGGCTAATAAAATTTTGAAAATCTTGGTTAAAGTCATTCAAGTTCTGCAAAGACCGACCAACATGCTTTTCACCTAAAACTTCAGTCCGCACTTCAATGCCTTGTTTATAGCGTTCTTCATCATTCATTGTGATAGACCTCCATTAAGTTGCATCGGTATGCGCAACAAGTGATTTAACAAATACAGCAACAGCCGCAGCAGTCGCTGGAATCAGTAATAAACTGAGAATGGCAGTAAACGACCAATCGTTACCGAGTAGTACTGCACCAATCCAAGCACCAAATACTGCACCGAAACGTCCAATACCTGTCATCCAAGACACGCCTGTTGCACGGCATTGGGTTGGATAGAAACGTGCACTTAAAGCTGGCATTGAAGATTGCGCACCGTTAATCGCGATACCTGCACAAAGCACCAATACAGCAAGTAAAGTTGAATTTCCTAAGCTTTGACCGACAGCAATCGCAAATAGACCTGCGGCGAAGTAGAAAATAGCAATCACTCGGTTCGGGTTGAATTTGTCCATCGCCCAACCAATAAACAATGCACTGACCACACCACCGAACT
Organism: Acinetobacter sp. AOR14_HL; assembly: GCF_027855175.1. Lineage (NCBI taxonomy): Bacteria > Pseudomonadati > Pseudomonadota > Gammaproteobacteria > Moraxellales > Moraxellaceae > Acinetobacter > Acinetobacter sp. AOR14_HL. The sequence continues at coordinate 37,256 of NZ_JAKTII010000023.1, forward strand.
GGAACAACCCACCAATAAATGCAGCACGCTCCATTGAGGCACCAGTTTCACGCATGAGTGTTGGTAACCAGCTTGTAAGCAAGTAAACAACAACCAATCCCATGAAATAGGTCAACCAAAGCAAAAGTGTTCCTTTCGCATATGGTTTAGAAAACATAATTCCAAAAACATTTTTCTTTTGAGCCGTTTCAGTTTTCTCTTCTGGAACATAAAAAGTGCTTACGTCTTTAACTTGAGTTGGCGCAATATGATTTAAAATTTTGCGTACTTTCTCTGGGTCTTTACCTTTAACAATTAAAAAGCGGTAAGACTCAGGTAAAACGAAAATCACTAAAATCATTAAGATCAGAGGTGACCAGCCACCCAGCAAAAATAGACTGTGCCAACCGTAAGTCGGAATGAGCCAGCTACTAATAAAGCCACCTGTTGCCATACCTAAGTTGTAGCCACAGAACATACATGTCACCAATAGTGAACGAATGCGTGTTGGACAGTATTCAGAAAATAATGTGGTGGCATTTGGCATAGCTGCACCCAGCCCAATACCTGTCAAAAAGCGCAATACAACAAGGCTATCCAGATTTGTGGCATAGGCAGATGCCAAGGTAAAACCGCCAAAAATCAGCATTGATACTGCCAAAACGATTTTGCGACCAAAACGGTCAGCTGTCGGGCCAGAAACCAAAGCTCCAATAATCATTCCACCAAGTGCAGCACTCATCACTGGGCCTAACTGAGAACGGTCAACGCCCCAGTCCTGAGCCAAAGCTGGAGCGATAAAACCCATTGCAGCAGTATCGATCCCATCAGTAAAAATAATTAAGAAACAGATGATTGCGATCATCCATTGATACTTACTGAGTGGAGCATCATTAATCAGTGCTTGAGCATCGATACTTTTGTTTGGTGCAGCGTAATCCTGAGACGCCATATTTGCCTCCTTAAGGCCAATTCCTTTTAAATCACTAAGCTATTAGATTTGCTGAATAAACCTAGTCAATTCCTGAGTAAATCTTTGTGGTTGTTCAATATTAGAAAGATGAGATGCTTCCAATTTAGCAAGTTGGCTATTGTTGATAGCACGATGCATAAACTCAGCGTCTGCTACTGTAGTCACCGGATCATATGTCCCTGCAACCAGCAGTACTGGGATTTGGATTTGTGCAATTTCATCTCTTAAATCAGCATGTGCTAAAGCACGACATGCATTGGCATAACCTTGTGCTGGTGTGTTTGCGAGACTTTGAATCGTCGTTTGTGCAACCACATTATGTTGATAGTCGAATTTTTCGCTAAACCAACGTGTGTGTGTGGTTTTAACCAATTCAGCCAGTCCATTTTGTTCTACAGATTCGGCGCGGCTTAACCAAGCATCAGCCTGCCCAATTTTGGCTGCTGAATTTGCAACTGTAATGCTGTGAAAGCGCTCTGGATAATGAATACCTAACCAAAGCCCTGTAATTCCACCCATTGAAATTCCACAAAAATGAGCTTTTTCAACATTTAAGGCATCTAAAATATCAGCAACATCTTCACCTAAATTTTGTAAAGATGATTCAGCGATCACATCACTTTCGCCATGACCACGTGTGTCGTATGTAATGACATTAAAATGACTTTTAAGCTCATCTACTTGCGGCTGCCACATTCCATGATCTGTTCCTAACGAGTTAGATAACACAAGTGCTGGAGCATCTTTTAATCCGTCGGTATATACAGCGAGCTGTTTACCTTGTCGATTGGTTATAAGCTGTTTCACTTTATGTCTCCTCCTTGTGCTTCTTGCAGAACAGCATCAATTTGAGCTTGAGTGTTGCCCAAATAGTTTTCTGCTTTAAATATTTCCAAAATTTCTGCTGGGGAAAAATGTTCTTTTACTTCATCTAACTGACTAACCACCTCAGATAAATGCTGCTTTTGAGCCACGGCTGTTTTACAAGCTGCTTCAACAACATGATGTGCATTTAAACGTCCAATTTTTGGAGCCAGTGCCATCATCACAGCTTCGGCCATAATCAACCCGTTAGTACAGTCAAGGTTCTGCTGCATATGCTCAGCATTAACTTCGAAACCTTGTAAAACTTCACCAGTACGAGTTAATGCTCCAGCACAAAGCTGAAAAATTTCAGGGATTGCCAGCCATTCTGCATGCCATGCGCCTAAGCTACGCTCATGTTCCTGCACCATGCTTTGATAGATACTAGACATAAGTGCTGGTACACGATTTGCTGCTGCAAGTACTGAAGCTGCTGCAACTGGATTACGCTTATGCGGCATGGTTGATGAACCACCACGACCCTTTGCAGTTGGTTCAAACAATTCTGCAATTTCGGTTTGCATCATGAGTGACCAATCACGTGCCATCTTGCCCGTATTCCCGACAATGATGCCGAGCACACTTGCGATTTCTACAATACGGTCGCGCTCACCATGCCATGTGCTTGTGGGTACAGTCAGATTCAACTGCTTAGCAAATGCATTTACCACAAGTGAACCTTGATCTTGCAAAGAAGCTAATGAACCCACAGCACCACCTAACTGAGCAGTGAGTACACGTGGTTTGATTGCTTGTATACGGTCCAAATCACGTTTAAATGCAGAAGCCCAACGTGCAAGCTTATGTCCTAAAGTAATTGGCAAAGCTTGCTGTAACCATGTACGCCCAATCATGACCTGATGGCGATATTGCTTAGCTTGTTGTAATGCAGTGGTGTAGCACTGTTGAAGTTGTGCTTCCACAATGTTTAACGCATCGCGGCATTGCAAAATACAAGCTGTGTCTAAAATATCCTGACTTGTTGCGCCCCAATGTACATAACGTGAAGCATCTTCATCTACATCTTTAACAATTGCCGTAAGCTGCTTTACAAATGGAATTGCGATATTTCCAGCTAAGCCAGTTGCTACAGCCAACGCTGGAAAATCAAACTTTTCTAGTGCCTGCTCAGCTACTTGGGCAATTGTATGAGCAGCATTTTGAGGAATCACGCCAACTTGTGCCTGTGCTTGAGCTAGTGCAACTTCAACCTGAATCATATATGTGATTAAAGCTGAATCACTAAAGATGTCAGTGACGTCTTTTTGATAAAACAAGCTGGCATATAACTGGCTCATGATTAAACTCTCTCAATAATGAGTGCAATACCTTGGCCTACACCAATACACATTGAACACAAGGCATAACGACCGCCTGTTTGCTCAAGCTGGTTTAATGCTGTAGTCACTAGGCGTGCACCTGAGGCACCTAACGGATGACCCAAAGCAATTGCACCACCATTTGGATTGACCTTTTCAGAATCATCTGGCAAACCTAAATCACGGGTCACTGCCAAAGCTTGTGCAGCAAAAGCTTCGTTAAGCTCAATCACATCCATCTGATCTAAAGTCAGGTTGGCTTGTTTAAGTAGTTTTTTAATGGCTGGTGCTGGAGCAAAACCCATAATGCGCGGTTCCACACCCACTGCTGTTGAAGCAATGATCTTGGCACGTGGTTTTAAGTTGTAAGCTTGAACTGCCTCATCAGATGCGATCAGTAATGCTGCTGCACCATCGTTAATGCCCGAAGCATTACCCGCAGTGACAGTGCCATCAGCCTTTACAACTGGTTTAAGTTTGCTTAAACCTTCAAGTGTGGTCGATGCACGTGGATGTTCATCGGTATCAATCACAACAGCATCACCCTTACGCTGAGGGATTTCAACTGCCACGATTTCTTTAGAAAAAAAGCCTTTGGCTTGCGCGCTTGCGGTGCGTTGTTGGCTCGCCAAGGCAAACTGGTCCTGATCTGCACGATTTACGTTGAACTTTTCAGCGACGTTTTCGGCAGTCTGAGGCATGGTGTCTACACCATACAATTCTTTAAGTTTTGGGTTAATAAAACGCCAACCCATAGTGGTGTCTTCAATCTTCTGGCTACGACCAAAAGCACTGTCTGACTTACCCATCACATAGGGTGCACGGCTCATGCTTTCTACACCACCTGCAATCACCAAGTTCGCTTCACCCGCTTTAATGGCACGGGCAGCAATGGCAATCGCATCGAGTGATGAACCACACAAACGGTTAATAGTGGTTGCTGGAACCTGATACGGTAAACCTGCAAGCAGTGCTGACATACGGCCGACATTACGGTTGTCTTCACCGGCTTGGTTAGCACAGCCATAGATCACATCATCGACCTGTTCCCAATCTACATT
>NZ_JAKTII010000024.1:0-2421 GCF_027855175.1 Acinetobacter sp. AOR14_HL
ACTGCTGTTGAAGCAATGATCTTGGCACGTGGTTTTAAGTTGTAAGCTTGAACTGCCTCATCAGATGCGATCAGTAATGCTGCTGCACCATCGTTAATGCCCGAAGCATTACCCGCAGTGACAGTGCCATCAGCCTTTACAACTGGTTTAAGTTTGCTTAAACCTTCAAGTGTGGTCGATGCACGTGGATGTTCATCGGTATCAATCACAACAGCATCACCCTTACGCTGAGGGATTTCAACTGCCACGATTTCTTTAGAAAAAAAGCCTTTGGCTTGCGCGCTTGCGGTGCGTTGTTGGCTCGCCAAGGCAAACTGGTCCTGATCTGCACGATTTACGTTGAACTTTTCAGCGACGTTTTCGGCAGTCTGAGGCATGGTGTCTACACCATACAATTCTTTAAGTTTTGGGTTAATAAAACGCCAACCCATAGTGGTGTCTTCAATCTTCTGGCTACGACCAAAAGCACTGTCTGACTTACCCATCACATAGGGTGCACGGCTCATGCTTTCTACACCACCTGCAATCACCAAGTTCGCTTCACCCGCTTTAATGGCACGGGCAGCAATGGCAATCGCATCGAGTGATGAACCACACAAACGGTTAATAGTGGTTGCTGGAACCTGATACGGTAAACCTGCAAGCAGTGCTGACATACGGCCGACATTACGGTTGTCTTCACCGGCTTGGTTAGCACAGCCATAGATCACATCATCGACCTGTTCCCAATCTACATTCGGGTTACGCTGCATGAGTGCTTTAATCGGCACAGCGCCAAGGTCATCGGTACGAACAGGAGCAAGGCCACCGGCATAACGGCCGAATGGAGTACGGATGGCATCGATGATATAAGCGTTTTTCATTCTAACTTTTGTCCTTTACTTCAGGCCTTTTTAGCCATTCTCCGTAAGTATTTCGCAGTGGCGACATGGATGTCGCCGTGTTGCTCAGCACAACAGGGAAGTTGTGTCTGAGTAACAAAGGTTTTTGGTTACTTTTTTAAAAAAGTGACACGAATTAGCTGGTGGCATCTGGCTTCAATAGATAAGACTCCGTTGTGATGATTTATAAATTTTCATATCAACGAATAACATCACAGCTGTAATTTACTGTGACATCCGTAGGTCTGTTGCATAAGCGATACCTTACTTTTGAAAGGTCAAAAGTAACAAAAACCTTTGTTGAACAGAGGAGGCTTCCTTGCCTCCCTGTCCAACGGGCGACATCCATGTCGCCTGTCACGATAGTTACTGCTTTTTAAACTTACCCTTGAGTCGCATCAATCAAAGTGGCACCAGTCAAAGCCTGTAACTCATCAAAGCTAAGACCTTCTACTTTCTCAATCACTTTCAAACCATCTTTGGTCACATCAATCACACAAAGGTCGGTGTAAATACGGTCAACACAGTGCTTACCCGTTACTGGATAGCTCAACTCAGCGACAATCTTCGGTTCACCTTGCTTAGTCACATGATCTGTGGTGATAAATACTTTCTTGGCACCCACTGCCAAATCCATTGCGCCACCCACCGCAGGAATCGCATTTGGCGCACCAGTGTGCCAGTTCGCCAAGTCACCATTGGCTGCAACCTGAAATGCACCCAGCACCGCAATATCAAGGTGACCACCACGCATCATGGCAAATGAGTCACCATGGTGGAAAAAGCTACCACCTTCAAGCATGGTCACAAACTCTTTACCTGCATTAATCAGTTCAGGGTCTTCTTCACCTTCCACTGGTGGTGGGCCAAAAGCCAATAAACCATTTTCAGAATGAAGAAAAATATCTTTGTCGTTAGGTAAATAGCTTGCGATCTTGGTTGGCAAGCCAATACCCAAGTTCACATATGCACCATCAGGAATGTCTTGTGCCACACGTTTTGCAATCTGGCCACGGCTGAGTTTTTGGTAGCTCATGTTATTTCTCCTTATTGCTTATTGTGCGGGCTGTACTTGGACAACGTGTTGTACAAAGATACCTGGGGTGATGATGTGCTCTGGATTTAACCCACCTAGCTCAACCACCTCAGAGACCTGAACAATAGTCACATCAGCTGCCATGGCCATGATCGGACCAAAGTTACGCGCAGATTTACGGTAAACCAGATTGCCCCAGCGGTCGCCCTTGTAGGCTTTAATAAGCGCGAAATCTGCTTTAATTGGATATTCAAGTACGTAGTCTTTACCATCGATCTGGCGGGTTTCTTTGCCTTCAGCTAGAAGTGTTCCAAAGCCTGTTGGGGTAAATACAGCGCCTAAACCCATACCAGCTGCCTGAATACGACACGCCAGATTACCTTGCGGCACCACTTCAAGCTCTACTTTTCCAGCACGGTACAGTTCATCAAACACATAAGAGTCTGACTGACGTGGAAAAGAACAGATGACTTTTTTAACTGATCCTGCTTTAAGCAGTTTAGC
>NZ_JAKTII010000025.1:0-2038 GCF_027855175.1 Acinetobacter sp. AOR14_HL
ACTGCTGTTGAAGCAATGATCTTGGCACGTGGTTTTAAGTTGTAAGCTTGAACTGCCTCATCAGATGCGATCAGTAATGCTGCTGCACCATCGTTAATGCCCGAAGCATTACCCGCAGTGACAGTGCCATCAGCCTTTACAACTGGTTTAAGTTTGCTTAAACCTTCAAGTGTGGTCGATGCACGTGGATGTTCATCGGTATCAATCACAACAGCATCACCCTTACGCTGAGGGATTTCAACTGCCACGATTTCTTTAGAAAAAAAGCCTTTGGCTTGCGCGCTTGCGGTGCGTTGTTGGCTCGCCAAGGCAAACTGGTCCTGATCTGCACGATTTACGTTGAACTTTTCAGCGACGTTTTCGGCAGTCTGAGGCATGGTGTCTACACCATACAATTCTTTAAGTTTTGGGTTAATAAAACGCCAACCCATAGTGGTGTCTTCAATCTTCTGGCTACGACCAAAAGCACTGTCTGACTTACCCATCACATAGGGTGCACGGCTCATGCTTTCTACACCACCTGCAATCACCAAGTTCGCTTCACCCGCTTTAATGGCACGGGCAGCAATGGCAATCGCATCGAGTGATGAACCACACAAACGGTTAATAGTGGTTGCTGGAACCTGATACGGTAAACCTGCAAGCAGTGCTGACATACGGCCGACATTACGGTTGTCTTCACCGGCTTGGTTAGCACAGCCATAGATCACATCATCGACCTGTTCCCAATCTACATTTGGGTTACGCTGCATGAGCGCTTTAATTGGCACAGCACCAAGGTCATCGGCACGGACAGGAGCAAGGCCACCGGCATAACGGCCGAATGGGGTACGGATTGCATCGATGATATAAGCGTTTTTTAATGTCATTTCCTACTTCCTTACCCTTGAGTGGCATCAATCAAAGTTGCACCAGTCAAAGCCTGTAACTCATCAAAGCCAAGACCTTCTACTTTCTCAAGCACTTTCAAACCATCTTTGGTCACATCAATCACACAAAGATCGGTGTAAATACGGTCAACACATTTCTTGCCCGTAACCGGATAGCTCAACTCAGCTACAATCTTCGGTTCACCTTGCTTGGTCACATGATCTGTGGTGATAAATACTTTTTTAGCACCTACAGCTAAATCCATCGCACCACCTACCGCAGGAATCGCATCCGGTGCACCAGTGTGCCAGTTCGCCAAATCACCATTAGCAGCAACCTGAAATGCACCTAGCACAGCAATATCAAGGTGTCCACCACGCATCATGGCAAATGAGTCGCCATGGTGGAAAAAGCTGCCGCCTTCAAGCATGGTCACAAACTCTTTACCTGCATTAATCAGTTCAGGGTCTTCTTCACCTTCGGCTGGTGGTGGGCCAAAAGCCAATAAACCATTTTCAGAATGAAGGAAAATATCTTTGTCGTTAGGTAGGTAGCTCGCAATCTTGGTTGGTAAGCCAATACCAAGGTTCACATAGGCGCCATCGGGAATATCTTGTGCCACACGTTTTGCAATCTGGTCACGGCTGAGTTTCTGGTAGCTCATGTTATTTCTCCTTATTGCTTATTGTGCGGGCTGTACTTGTACAACGTGTTGTACAAAAATACCTGGGGTGATGATGTGCTCTGGGTCTAATCCACCCAACTCAACCACCTCAGAGACTTGAACAATGGTGACATCCGCGGCCATGGCCATAATTGGACCAAAGTTACGTGCAGATTTACGGTAAACCAGATTGCCCCAGCGATCGCCCTTATAGGCTTTAATAAGCGCGAAATCTGCTTTAATTGGATATTCAAGTACGTAGTCTTTACCATCGATCTGGCGGGTTTCTTTGCCTTCCGCTAAAAGTGTTCCAAAGCCTGTTGGGGTAAATACAGCCCCAAGCCCCATACCAGCTGCCTGAATACGGCACGCCAGATTACCTTGCGGCACTACTTCAAGCTCTACTTTCCCAGCACGGTACAGTTCATCAAACACATAAGAGTCTGACTGACGTGGAAAAGAACAGATGACTTTTTTAACTGATCCTGCTTTAAGCAGTTTAGC
>NZ_JAKTII010000026.1:0-28523 GCF_027855175.1 Acinetobacter sp. AOR14_HL
GGGGGCGTGGCGAAATTGGTAGACGCACTGGATTTAGGTTCCAGCGCCGCAAGGTGTAAGAGTTCGAGTCTCTTCGCCCCCACCATTAAAAGAAGCAAGACGATGTTCTTGCTTTTTTTATGATTAAATCATTAGTTATTTAATCATAAACATAGAGGATTGGTGTAATGGTAGCATGACGGTCTCCAAAACCGTTCGTCAAGGTTCGAGTCCTTGATCCTCTGCCAATGATTTAAAAATGAAGCTCCTTTTTAGGAGTTTTTTTATTGCCTGAATTTTTAAAGCTCAAATTATTTCAAGTATTCGTTCATATTTTCATCTGCCACTTGATAAGTTATAAGCAGTTATCTTTCTGTTCCTCGATATTTTATCTAATCAGACGTAAGGTGTTGGTTAAGTAGGGAATATACTAAATTTTTAGTTGCTTTATTAAGTTATTGTTTTTCTGATTTTTATTATAATTTATAAAATTTTTTTCATAAAAAGCTTGAATAGAAATTTATTTCATGTATCATGCTCTTAACTAGAAAAAAGTCTTGTTAGTAAATCTTCTTTAAAGTATCGTAGTTTTAGTCATAATCCTTCGTTTTTTAAGATCTTAACTCAATTTGTTATTCTTTTTTCAAAGTTATGTTAGTGTCATTATTAAATGATACTAAAATATTAGAAATCAGTAGGATATATCATGTCTAATACAGTAAGTGGTACAGTAAAATGGTTTAACGAAACTAAAGGTTTCGGTTTCATTCAACAAGATAATGGTCCAGATGTGTTTGCTCACTTCAAAGAAATTTCTGGTTCAGGTTTCAAAACTTTGCACGAAGGTCAACGTGTAACGTTTACTGTTACTCAAGGGCAAAAAGGCCCAAATGCTGTAAATATTATTCCACAATAATATTTCAGTAAGAAAAAAAGCACTTTTTAGTGCTTTTTTTTATTTTAGTCATTTAAAAGAAATTCTATTGTTCTTTTAAATGCTATAAAAGCTCTCTTATAGAGGGCTTTTTATTTTCTATCCAGTATGTAAGTCTAATAATATCTCTTATCTCTTATCTCTTATCTCTTATCTCTTATCTCTTATCTCTTATCTCTTATCTCTTATCTCTTATCTCTTATCTCTTAAATTAGTCATTTGTTTAATGCTTAGCATAGGGAAGAAATATAAATTATCAGGAATAGATATATGTTAGATTGAAGAATCTTTAGATAAAGAAATTTTATATTTCACGGAATTGTTAATGAACGTTCGACTGTGTTATGCCAGCCAACGAAACGAAAAAAATGAAGACTTACTGCAAGATTTACGTGATATCTTGACAGAAGCTCGAAATTTCAATGATTTGAATCAAATTTGTGGTGTGCTGTATTATGCTGATAATGCTTTCTTTCAATGCTTAGAAGGTGAACAAGAGTTAGTAGAAAGATTATTTGAAAAGATTAAAAATGATCAAAGACACTACAATGTTAAATGGCTATGCACATATTCCATTGAGAAGAATTCTTTTCAGCGTTGGTCGATGAAATATGTACAGCGTAATACAAATATTGAATCTTTCTTTTTAAGTATGGGAGAAACTAGTTTTAATCCCATTCGTCTTGATGAGCAGAATTTAAAAATTTTCTTAAATGAATTATTGATTGCTGATCAAACCAAGATGAATACGGTTAAGAAAGTAGGAATGGTTAAGCGTGGGGTGAACCCTTTCTAGCTGTTTGGCTATCAAAAATATGGAGGGCCTTGAGTTTAGGAATGATTTTAGTCATAACAAGATAGACAATAATTGAACTTGCGAGCATCCATATCACTTCTAAACTTTGGCTAATAACAAACATTGCCCAGTAAAAAAAGCTAAATAAGGCAAGACATAGTCCGCTACCTTTGAAATACCAAGTAATAAATATTCCAAAAAGTGCAGAAGAGAGCAGAAGGTTGGTTGTTTCATTCATTCCTAGGTAGTTAAAGAAAATAATCAGTAAGCATAAAGCTAACATTGATAGTAAATATACAAATATATTTTTTGCAATAAACATTTTCTATATCCTATCTGATGACTAAAAAGTTATCTTTCCTCTGTTTCCAGAGGAAAGATAGTACATATTAATTTTTGAGATTCTTTTTCTATTATTAGGAGTTTTTATATTAATAAAGATAATGTTACCGATTCTCCAGATCTCTTCATTAATATTCAGCTTTCTATTTAATAGTAAAGAGTGCTTATATGTACTGAAATTAATTATAGGAAAAACAATTGGTTATGTTGTAGGTTTTAGCTTACATGGTTGTGAGAAATTACCTACATTTGTTTAAAAAATAGACGAAATTTACAGGATAATATTTAATATAAGTTTATATTTAACAATAGCTTATTCGGTTTTGCTTTTAGGTTGTTTTTTACATAAATAACAAAAAGTAACATGTGTTTTAGGGAGCATGTTTCTCAAAATAAAAAATATTAGGTCATTAAATGAGTATTCATTAAAAAGTTATTTTATGAAATTATAAGAATAAGTAGTTTTTAATATAGAAAATTAATAATAAAAATTTATATGACCTAATTTATACATTAAAAAGTAGATAGGACTGGCAACCATGCAGAGATGAGTAGTGTTAGCGCCATCATTTTATTAAAAATGTTCATATGCTTTGTTTGTGAAAATAATCGATTGCTTAGCCTACCCGCTAAGGCCCACATGTAAAGGCAAGGAATAGCTATAACGAAAAAAATGAAGGATAAAATTGAGACATTTATCCAGATATCTTGCCCTTGTTTTGTGTAGACACTAATCACTGCAAAAGCCATCATCCATGTTTTAGGATTAATTGCTTGCATGAAAAAGCCAGTAATGAAACCAATCGGACCTTTTTCTTTGTCTTGTTGGAAATGAATAATAGGATTGTAGTTATATAATTTCCAAGCCAACGAGGTTAGCCAGATTAAACCAATGAGTGTCATTATTTTTTGAATAATTGGGTAAGCCAGAAGGGTTGAACCCAGCCCAATGCCAACGATGAGCACAAGTAGGGCAGCCCCGATGCAAGAACCTAAAATGACAGGAAACGTTTTAGAAATTTTATAACGGCTACTTAAATTTAAAATTATAAAATTAGTTGGACCGGGAGTAATTGAGGCAACAATAGCAAATAATGAAAATGCAGTGAGGTTTTCCATCTTGTCTACTTGAATTAATAGGGAGAGATAAGATGAAATAATTAAAATTTTTAATCTTGAAGATTTGTGCAGATTTTTCTATAGGCCGCAGGTGTTAATCCATAGCAGCGCTTAAACCAGCGACTTAAATGACTTTGGTCAGCAAAGCATAAATCTGAAGCAACTTGTGCAGGTGATATGCTTCTGGCGAGTAAATCACGCGCTCGTGTAAGTCTGAGTTGAATGAGATATTGATGAGGTGCTAAATGAAAAGTTGCTTTAAAAATGCGGTGAATATGGTATCTGTCTAAGCCTATCATGCGAGCGATGTCTTCAAGCCCTATATCTTCAAATAGATGATCATGCAAAATATCTCGGATTTGATATGCGATTCGAGGCGTGTGAGTAGAAGATGATTGGTGAGCTTTTTTTAACCATTTTCCTTGTGCGATATACTGAATAAGTAGGTCTAGACTATTATCTTTGACAATATTCATTTCTTTATAGTGCAGATGCTGGAATGCTTGAGAAGTAATAATAGCGAGCTGTTCATCTGACTTTAATGGTGCATCAATCACTAACTCGTAGTGATCAGGGCTATTATGAAATAAACCTTGGATACGTTGTTTCAACCAGTCTGGATGTAGGTAGAGCATTTGGTAGGTAAAGCCATCAGATGCAGGAGCATGCCCATCATGGATTTCTTCTGGTTCAAGCATAAAGACTTGTCCCGCATGACTATTGATTTGCTTTTTACGACAGTGAAATTGTTGAATGCCGGATTCAGTTACACCAATTAAATAGCTCGAATGCCAGTGGGGATCATAAGCATGACCAGTAAAATGGGCACGGATTGTTTCAATACCTGTATTGGTATCTTTTGAAATATCCACCCAGTTACCCATAACAATCCACCCATAAATTTTTAAGTTTAGCCCTTAGAACGGTACAAAAGAGGTGAATGTAGTTCTAGAAGATTTGTGCAAAATCTTTAAGCAAATTGAGCAATTTTTTGAACTCAATGCAATTTTATCTATGGATAAAATTTGCCAAGCAGGACACCAAACCAAATATCAAAGCACTCAGGCCAATAACTTGAAAGAAAGTTGATAAACTTGCATCAAAATATAGAACAGCGATACTTCCGATAATGGCTGCAATAATCATTCTGATGGTACCAGCTAAGATAGGGCCTAATAATCGTTTTGAACCTTGGCCTGCAAAATAAAGTGCCATACCTACACCTATTGCTCCGTAAAAAGGCGCAACATGCTGCAAGTAATTCGTTCCAGTCTGAAGAACAGATGGATCATGACTGAAAAAACCAAGCCAAATGGAAGGAAAAATACTAAAGAAAAGTCCTATTGAGCCAGTGATAAGGAATGTAATAAAAACCCCGATCCATGTGATATGACGTGCTCTTTGAAATTGCCCAGCTCCATAATTAATACCTACCATGGTCATGATTGCTGAGCCGATACCGAACATAAGCGGAACTTGCACGTAGTCTAATCGGGAAGCAATACCGTACCCCGCGATTGCATCAGAACCAAATTGACCAACTAAGGTTGTTACGATGACAACAGTTAAATTGAGTTGAATTATTCCAATAGCAGACAGTGAGCCAATACCAAGAATATCTTTGAAGAACTGAAATTTGATAGGCTTGATCGATAATTTGATAATGCTATGCGTTGTTCGCATATGTCTAATTAAGCATATGATGGCAAAAATATAATAACTTAAGACAGCGAGCCCAGCTCCAGCTACACCCAATGAGGGAATGAATCCCCAACCAAAAATGAAAATAGGTGATAGGGGTAAAAGTAGTACTCCACCTAGAAGTGTTATGCGGGCCGGAGTTTTTGTATCACCGGCACCGCGTAATGCGGCTGAGAGTAGGGCTACAGCCCATATAAGGGGTGAACCTATAAAAATAATATTGGAATATTTTAGGGCAGCATCTAAAGCTAAGCCAGTAACGCCCATTAAGTGATATATCATCTGGGCTGAGGTGAGCATAACAATACTAAAAACTCCTCCCAAAATGCCAGCAAGAATTACACCATGCCAGACAAGGGATTGGGCATCTTCTGATCGACCTGCTCCAGAAGCCCGAGCAATTGCTGAAGCTAGTCCTCCACCAAATCCACCATTCGCTAGCATTTGCATGAGCATAAGAATTGGGAACACTACGGCTACGCCAGCTATTACATCCGTTCCTAGAGAGCTAACAAAATATGTTTCTAGTAATCCAATCAGGGTTTGTACGAGTAGAACAGCTATGGTGGGTAACGCCAGTTTTAGCATTACTTGGGGAATTGGTCCGTTTAAGATCGCATGATTTAAATCATGTGTATTTAACGGCTGGCGTACTGATTGTTCCCGCATAATAATTCTCGCTTTATAAACTGCTTGCTATAGAGGCAATAGGGGTGTTTCAAAATTTTTGAGGTTGCCAGCCGCCACCCAGTGATTTATAAATTGCTACAGCAGCAAGGGCTGAATCAGTTTGTGCCTGTACTTTTCTATCTGTGAATTGCAAAGTATTTGAATCTGCTTGTAATACTTCTATTCGACTGTTAATTCCTTTTTGATAAGCAATTACAGCGATTTTCTGTGCATGCTTTAATGCATTTTCACCATCTTGAAGTGCTACAAGTTGTTCTTGTCTTTTAGATAAAGTTGATAATGAGTTCTCTACATCTTCCGCTGCATGTAAGACGGCTAATTGATAGGCTGCAAGCTTTTCGGCTTCTTGTGCCTTAGCTAAGCGAATTTCTGCATTAATTCGACCAAAATCAAATAAACGCCAACGTAAGCCTAATAAGCCAGCAGCCTGATTGGCTCCACTTGAAAATAAGTTTCCACTTGCTGTGGTTGCGCTACCTATCAAACCGCCTAAAGAAACCTTTGGGTAATATTCTGCAATCGCACTGCCAATACGTGCATTTGAAGCTGCCAGTTGCCTTTCAGCCATGATGAGATCTGGTCGTCTACGTAAAAGATCGCGGGGTGTTCCTGTTTCTGTAATGTTAGGAATAACTGGAATTGGTTTTACTTCCGCTAGTTCTGCTCGGTGAGTTCCTGGTACGGTTCCAAGCATGACGTCGAGTGCATTCATGGCAATGTCTAGATTCATTCCAAGTGCGGGAACTACAGCCTGAACTTGAGCAACATTCGCTTTAGCTTGTTTGACCTGAAATTCAGATGCCAATCCTTTGCTATATAAAAGTTGAATAATTGAAAGAAGTTTTTGTTGCGTTTGTAATTGTTGCTGGGCAATGTCTAATCGAGATTGTAATCCTCGAATATTAATATAAAGATTTGCTGTTTGCGCTGCGACCATTAAACGAACTGCTGATGCTCCTGCATTCGAAGCCTGATAGTTTGCTAGAGCACTTTCACGGTCTCTTCGAAGGCCTCCGAAAATATCTAATTCCCAAGTGGCACTTAGGTTTGCCTCATAAGAACTACCATGTCGGTCAAAATTAGGCATTGAATTTAAAACTTGCCCCAGTGGAGTTTCAACGGATTGGTAAGCTTTAGCTGCTTGCGCATCAACAGTACCTATTGGGCGTAAAGAAGCATTGACTGCCGATAAGCCTGCTTGGGCTTGAGTCACACGGGTATATGCTTGGGTCAGATCCAGATTTTGTTTTAATGCTAATGTGACATATCGAGTAAGTTGAGGGTCATTAAAACTTTTCCACCATACTTCAATATCTGCTTTGGTTTCGTCACTTGGTGAGTTTAAGCGAGCGCCAAGATATTGCTCGGGTAGAGATATGCTAGGACGTTTATACTTAGGACCTACGGTACAAGCAGCAAGAATGCTGGTGAGTATTGGTAGGAGAACGATAGATCTAGATAACATATTTTCCCCAAGGCGAGATTTTGAACAATGGCTTAATTGTGACTATAATACAATTTAGTCACTTGTTGTCAATATCAGGGGTCAAGAGTTAAACTACAACTTTCACACAAAGGTTTAAATTGAAAATATGAGTAAAGAAAAAAGTAGTTATCCTGTTTCAAAGCGAGGACCGGAAGATCATGAGGTAAGGGACCAAATCGTGGTTGCTGCTACAGAGCATTTCAGCCGCTATGGTTATGAGAAAACTACAGTTTCTGATCTTGCAAAATCTATAGGCTTTTCTAAAGCTTATATTTATAAATTTTTTGAATCTAAACAGGCAATTGGCGAGATGATATGTGCCAATTGTTTGCGTGAAATTGAAGATGAAGTTAATGCTGCCATTCAAGAAGCTGAATATCCTGCTGAAAAATTGAGAGTGCTTTTTAAAGTAATTGTGGAAGGGAGCCTTCGTTTATTTTCTCAAGATCGTAAGCTCTATGAAATTGCAGTTTCTGCAGCCTCTGAGAAATGGGATGCTACGGTTGCTTATGAAAATCGAATTCTTAAAGTACTACAAAATATTATTCAAGAAGGTCGTCAAACTGGTGATTTTGAAAGAAAAACACCAATTGATGAAGCAGTTAAGGCTATTTATTTAGTTATGAGACCTTATCTACATCCATTACTTTTACAACATAGCATTTCATATAACGCTGATGCTCCAGTGTTGCTTTCTAGTCTTGTGCTGAGAAGTTTATCGCCATAATAAATTTGTGACTATTGACTAAATTGGTCACTTGATTAAAAATGAGTCTCCTGATT
This sequence comes from Acinetobacter sp. AOR14_HL, assembly GCF_027855175.1. Classification (NCBI taxonomy): domain Bacteria; kingdom Pseudomonadati; phylum Pseudomonadota; class Gammaproteobacteria; order Moraxellales; family Moraxellaceae; genus Acinetobacter; species Acinetobacter sp. AOR14_HL. The sequence goes on from NZ_JAKTII010000026.1 coordinate 7,831, forward strand.
AATTTCTTCAAGGGGGGGACTCTAATATGCGTTATCGTCGCCTTATTCCATTTGCTGCAATATATTTATTTCCTTTTTTCTTGCTAGGTTGTGCTGAAAATACACAATCTGACCCACGTACTTCGGCACCATTAGTACGAGTTGCAACTGTGCAAGAAGAAATTACTTCTGACTCAAGAGCATTTACAGGCACGATAGGCGCACGGGTAGAAAGTGATCTTGGTTTTCGTGTCTCTGGCAAAGTAATCAAACGGTTTGTTGAAGCCGGTCAGACGGTAAAACGCGGACAGTTACTGATGCGTATTGATCCGGTTGATTTGGAACTTGCTGCCAAAGCTCAGCAAGAAGCTGTAGGCGCAGCCAAAGCACGTGCTGAACAAGCAGAAAAAGACGAAGCTCGATATCGTGATTTGCGTGGAAGTGGAGCTATATCTGCTTCCGCCTATGATCAGATTAAGGCAGCAGCAGATACGGCGAGAGCACAGCTAAGTTCAACGCAAGCTCAAGCTAAAGTTGCATTAAATGCCAGTCACTATGCCGACTTAACAGCTGATGGTGATGGCACAATTATGGAAACACTGGTTGAACCGGGGCAAGTTGTAAGCGCGGGTCAAACAGTAATTCGTTTAGCTCATTCTGGTCAAAGAGAAGCAGTTATTCAGCTTCCCGAGACTTTACGCCCTGCAATAGGAGCTATTGGTCAAGCCACTCTCTTTGGTAAAGAAAATATCAGTGTCCCAGCTAAGCTTAGACAGTTATCAAATACAGCAGATCAGCTCACTCGTACTTTTGAAGCACGTTTTGTATTAGACGGAGATTTGGCAAACGCTCCTTTAGGTTCAACCGTTACTGTACGTATTGGAGCTCAAAATCAGAGTTCACAACATTTTTTACAAGTACCGATAGGTTCACTACTTGATAAAGGAAAGGGAGCAGGAGTATGGGTAATTAATGGAAAAACTCAGAAAGTAACGTGGCGTTCTGTTGTTGTAAAACAGGTTGATGATGAATATGCGTATGTAACTGGCAATATTCAGAGTGGAGATCAAATTGTTGCTCTAGGTGCGCATTTACTTCGAGAAGGCGAGTTAGTCCGTATTGCATTACAGGCAAATAATCCTTCAATTGGAAATGAAGGAGGACACTCATGAGTGAGAAAGGTTTTAACCTGTCAGCTCTTGCTGTTCGTGAACGGGGTATCACTCTATTCCTGATTTTTCTAATTTCAATTGCAGGTATTGTTGCATTTTTTAAGTTAGGTCGAGCTGAAGACCCAGCCTTTACAGTTAAGGTCATGACCATTGTGACTGCTTGGCCCGGTGCAACTGCACAAGAAATGCAAGATCAAGTTGCTGAAAAAATCGAAAAACGGATGCAGGAGCTGCGTTGGTATGATCGAACAGAAACCTATACAAGGCCTGGGCTAGCTTTTACGACACTAACCTTACTTGATAGCACACCTCCATCTCAAGTTCAGGAGGAGTTTTATCAAGCGAGGAAGAAAGCAAATGATGAAATGAGCAATTTACCTTCAGGGGTAATTGGGCCACTTGTTAATGATGAATATGCGGATGTGACCTTTACTTTATATGCTTTGAAGGCAAAAAATGAAGCACAAAGATTGTTGGTGCGTGATGCAGAAACGATTAGACAGCAGCTACTTCATGTCCCTGGGGTAAAAAAGGTCAATATTATTGGCGAGCAACCTGAACGTATCTATATTGAATTTTCACATGAGCGCTTGGCAACACTAGGCGTGAATCCACAAGATGTGTTTGCTGCACTTAATAATCAGAATGTACTTACTCCAGCTGGTTCTATTGAGACCAAAGGTCCTCAAGTTTTTGTCAGATTGGATGGTGCTTTTGATAAGTTACAAAAAATTCGAGACACACCTATAACTGCTCAAGGTCGTACCTTGAAATTGTCAGATATTGCGACTGTTAAACGTGGTTATGAAGATCCTGCAACATTCATTATTCGTAATGATGGAGAACCTGCTTTATTGCTAGGTGTAGTCATGCGTGAAGGGTGGAATGGATTAGATCTTGGTAAAGCATTAGAGAACGAAGTTGGCTCAATCAATGAAGATTTACCCCTTGGTATCAGCTTAAATAAGGTGACCGATCAAGCGGTAAATATTAGCTCGTCGGTAAATGAGTTCATGATTAAGTTCTTTGCAGCATTACTTGTGGTGATGTTTGTAAGCTTTATCAGCATGGGATGGCGAGTTGGACTTGTTGTTGCTATGGCTGTACCACTCACATTGGCTATTGTTTTTGTGGCGATGTTGGCAACGGGCAAAAACTTTGACCGAATTACACTGGGCTCTCTTATCCTTGCCTTAGGGCTCTTGGTTGATGATGCCATTATTGCCATTGAAATGATGGTCGTCAAAATGGAGGAGGGCTTTAGCCGAATAGCTGCATCTGCTTATGCATGGAGCCATACCGCAGCACCTATGCTTTCTGGAACATTAGTCACAGCTGTTGGATTTATGCCAAATGGCTTTGCCCGATCTACGGCTGGTGAATATACCAGCAATATGTTTTGGATTGTCGGCATAGCACTTATTGCTTCATGGATTGTTGCAGTAGTTTTTACACCTTATTTAGGTGTGAAGATGTTACCTGATTTTAAAAAAGTCGAAGGTGGACACCATGCAATTTATGACACACCACGATATAACCGTTTCCGTCAAATTCTTGAACGTGTGATTGCGCGTAAATGGCTTGTTGCTGGTAGTGTTATCGGATTATTTGTTTTGGCAATAGGTGGAATGACATTGGTGAAAAAACAATTTTTTCCAATCTCTGACCGACCTGAAGTACTTGTTGAAGTACAAATGCCTTACGGTACATCGATTACGCAAACTAGCGCTGCTACAGCCAAAGTTGAAGCTTGGTTATCTAAGCAAAATGAAGCAAAGATTGTGTCATCGTATATTGGTCAAGGCGCTCCTCGGTTTTATTTATCCATGGGACCTGAGTTACCAGACCCATCCTTTGCCAAGATTGTGATACGAACTGACAACCAAGAAGAACGGGAAGCCTTAAAACATCGCTTAAGACAAGCTGTTTCGAATGGGCTCGCTTCTGAGGCGCAGGTGCGTGTTACACAACTGGTCTTTGGACCATATTCACCCTATCCAGTGGCTTACCGTGTGACAGGGCCAGACCCAGAAAAATTGCGTGTAATTGCAGCTCAGGTTCAGCATGTTATGAATGCTAGCCCAATGATGAGAACTGTAAATACCGATTGGGGAACTCGTACACCAGCCCTTCATTTCACATTACAGCAAGATCGCCTACAAGCAGTTGGTCTCACCTCAGCTTCAGTGGCACAGCAACTACAATTTTTGTTAACAGGTATTCCGATAACATCTGTGCGCGAAGATATTCGTACAGTACAAGTTGTTGCTCGTTCTGCGGGTGATATAAGACTGGATCCTGCAAAAATTGGTGATTTCACACTCACTGGGGCAAATGGACAACGTATTCCTCTGTCACAAATTGGCAAGATTGAAGTACGGATGGAAGAGCCTGTCATACGCCGTCGAGATCGCGTACCAACAATAACCGTTCGTGGAGATATTGCTGAAGGATTGCAACCACCAGATGTATCTACAGCAATTACCAAACAGCTTCAGTCAGTTATAAAAAATCTACCAAAGGGCTATCGCATCGTTGAAGCGGGATCTATTGAAGAGTCGGGTAAAGCCACTAAAGCTATGCTTCCTATTTTCCCGATCATGTTGGCAATGACTTTGCTCATTATCATTCTTCAGGTGAGATCTATAGCTGCAATGATTATGGTGTTTCTCACCAGCCCGTTGGGATTAATCGGTGTGGTACCGACGCTTCTATTATTCCAGCAGCCTTTTGGTATCAATGCTTTGGTTGGGTTGATTGCATTGTCTGGAATTTTAATGCGAAACACACTCATCTTGATTGGTCAAATTCAGCAAAACAAGCAAGCTGGACTCGATCCGTTGGATGCCGTTGTGGAAGCAACAGTACAACGTGCCAGACCCGTCATATTAACGGCTTTGGCTGCTATTTTGGCTTTTATTCCTCTGACTCATTCGGTGTTTTGGGGAACGCTAGCTTATACATTGATTGGTGGAACACTGGCTGGAACCATTTTAACTTTGGTTTTCTTGCCGGCTATGTACTCAATCTGGTTCAAAATCAGAGTCAAACCAACAGCTTAATCATCAGATTCTTAAGTTTAAAAATTATTCGGAGTTCATATGTCAAACTCACAAGTAGTGGTAATTACCGGTGTTTCCTCAGGAATTGGTCAAGCCACAGCAGAAAAATTTGCAAAAAAAGGCCATAAAGTATTTGGAACAGTCAGAAATAAAGTCAAAGCCCAACCTATAGAAGGGGTTGAGCTCATTGAAATGGATGTGTCTGATGAGGACTCTGTCCAACTTGGGATTCATTCTATTATTGATAAGGCTGGGCGTATTGATATCTTAATTAATAATGCTGGAGCAAGCCTGACTGGGGCAATAGAAGAGACCTCTATAAAAGAAGCAGAATTTTTATTTAATACGAATGTATTTAGTATTCTCCGTACGATACAAGCGGTAGTGCCATATATGCGAATACAACATTATGGAAGAATCATAAATATTAGCTCGGTATTGGGTTTTCTTCCTTCACCTTATATGGGTGTATATTCTGCAACTAAACATGCAGTTGAAGGATTATCCGAATCTTTAGATCACGAGCTTCGTCAATTTGGGATTCGCGTGACATTGGTGCAACCTTCTTTCACCAAAACCAATCTAGATAAAAACGCACCTGTAGTAAGTTCTAAAATTCCTGAATATGACAATGAACGTAACTTAGCTACACAGGCCATATCGAATCAGATTAATCATGCATCCCAACCGGATGGTGTTGCCGATACGATCGTTACAGCAGCATTGAATGATTGGCAAATGCGTCGTACACCATCTGGACAAGCGTCTTTGTTAAGTAAGTTACGTCGCTTCATGCCAAGTGGCCCTGTTGATAAGAGCATTAGAAAGACTTTTGGTTTGAAATAACTTATTTATTATTTTTAATATTATAAAATCTAAGCATAAATTTTATGCTTAGATTTTAGTGTTTGTGCGAACCAATTTTTGAAACATTATTTAGTAAATATGATTGACTCATATTCTTTATTTTTAGCTTTATTGACTGAATCTAGGTGTGTGAAGTTAAAATTTTAAATATCAATTATTTTAGACAACATATAACGGAGTTACTTAAGAATAATGAACTTATTGGTAGTAAAGTTTTGAATAAATAAAGATTTTTTAAGAGGGCAGATTAATGCTTTTCGATTCATGATTCCATAAATTAAATATACATATTCTTGTGATGAACCAACTAATGCAAAAAGTTGATCTTGCTGATCAATACCAATAAGAATTTCATTGGTTAATTTTAACATATCAAAAGGTGAGGCGTTTTTCTTGGCCTCAACAGATATATTGAAATTTTCAAAAGTTTTCTTGATATCAAGTAATGAATAATAGAAATTTTGCTGATTTCGTTGAGCTTGCAAATAAACAGCAATACGTTCTATATCTATTGGTTTATTGTGTTTTGCAGCAACTGCTGAAGCAAGAATAAAAGAAATATTTGAAGTATTTGAGTCTATTGAGCCCACTTTAAGTTTAGAAATAGAACTCTGGATATTATCAGGTATATGTTTGACGGAAGCTGAGCACATATTTATTGACCTATAGACTGTGGTAGCTTGGGATGTATTCAGCCCTGCTAATAGTGGTATGAAAACCATGAGTTGTTTTAATTTAAGCGTCATATAAAAGCTTGTATGCAATTTTTACTTAGCAAAACTTTAAGTTCCCGTAGCAGTTTTTGATGCCTATCTGTCCAGAGTCAATAGGATTAATAATTAACTCTCTACCAACTAATCCTCCTAATGCCTCGCCAAGTCCTACATCAATCCGCTGTTGTGTTTCGATATCAGTAAGTATAACTTTCGGTAAGGAAAGCCACCATCCAGGTTGAGCAGCTACAGTATTTTCGAAGCTACCAGAACTTATTTTTTGCCACTGGATAGCTTGTTTTTGTAAGGATAGTGATGTGTCACTAGTAGGAATTGTTCCTGCTGCATCTTGGGCTAGTAAAATTTCATGGAAACCAGACAGAGGATAATCTTTTAATGTGGCATTACTGAGAGTTAAACCTAAAGGTAGATCTAAGATACCTAATAGTTTTAGTGGACCAGTTTTAGCGACTACATTATCCAGCGTTGCTGTTGTAGAGCGGTTAAGAATAAGCGGTTTGTTATAATCATTAATATGTGCTTCTGTAGAGATTAATCCATTTTCAATCACTACATTCTTCAGAACAGTATTCGTAAGTGTTAAATTCAAGTCACCAGATAAAGAGTTAATTCCTCCTGTGTCATCAGCTAATGTTGTTAAATCTGTATTTGATCCCAATCCAAGTTTGCCTAATATGCCTAATGCCCCAAGGCGAAAACCAACAATTTCTCGAGTAGAAGCACTGTCCGGCGATTTGATAGCAAACTCGATAAAAGGATTAGTAATAACGGCATCTGATCCTGCATAGCTACCATTTACGGGGAGGACACCTGCTAAACTAATATCTTCAATATCAATGTCACAACCCACTCCTTTAGTCCCACCGCAACCTAACTGTAAACGTTTAATATTTGCATTTAACTCTACTTGTGCTTCCATTCCGAGACGATAAAAACCTACATCTGTATTTGGATTACCATTTTGATTAGCTGGAATATTGGTTAGATTAAATAATGCTTGACCAGTTACACCAGATAAACTCTTATCATCTAAGAGGTTGAGTTCTGCTTTCACAAGTGAACTGACCAACATCAATGGTATTGTAAATAAGAAAGCCTGTTTTATACTTCTAAAATTGTTCATATCAGTTCCTTTGCTTAAAGATGATTTAGCTCAAAGGAAAGTTTGCATTTCTTTATAAGCTCAATACTCTTTTGTTTTCATAGGCCTAGTATTATTAATGTCCTTTCCTAGGCAATATGGATATTTATAAGCAGCTCTATTGAACGGGAATTATGATTTGCTCTTTTGTGTGAATTAAACAACAATAAAGCATAATGTGTTCAGTGCACACATTATGCTTATAATATGTGCGCGGTGTCAACATGTCTTCTATACAATCTCAAAAATCAAATTATCATCATGGAAATGTGCGTGAAGAATTATTAGATGCAGGATTAGCTCACCTAAAAAATAGTGATGCCGAGAGCCTTAGTTTTCGAGAAATGGCGAGACAAATTGGGGTAAGTGGAAATGCGGTATATCGGCATTTCGAAAATAAAGAGAGCTTTTTAGCAGCATTGGCAGCTAAAGGATTTCAGCTCTTGCAAGAGGAGCAAAGCCAAACGTTGCAAGATGCTAATTCTCAGCCCGAGGCGTTAAAATTATTTGGTTTAGCCTATATTAACTTTGCAAAAAATAATCGAAATCTCTTTGCCTTGATGTTTAATCCTGACTTACAAAAGAATGAAGCACTTGAGTTAAAAGAGGCAGTGGGTAATACATATACTCAGTTACATCAATTAACTGCTTCAATATTAGGTGTGGATGAAAATGACGCTCAAGTTGAAGTATTAGCAATGTTGAGTTGTAGCCTTGTACATGGTCTATCTCATCTTTTATTAGAAGGGCGTTTGGCTGAATCAGAAGAAAAAGCGAATAATTTAGTCTTATTAATTATGAACTATGCTACGAGTTTGCTTACTGGAGCTGGCGTGGATAAGCATTAAAATATTAAATATAAATTTATTTTTGCCACCTAAAATTTCGGGGAGAAATGCCTTTCCAACGTTTAAAGGCTCTGGAAAATGCTGAAACTTCGGAATAGCCCAATTGAATGGCAACTTCTTCAACTGTTAAATTGGTGGTTTTGAGTAAGTCTTCGGCTAAGTCTTTACGAATGTCATCTATAAGCTGTTCATAGGTAACTTCTTCAATTGCGAGATGACGTTGTAATGTTCTGAGGTTGACCTGAAGATAGGCTGCCATTTCATCAATTCTGGGCATTTGAGAGGGTTGTTGGAGTAAAATATTTCTGACTTTTTGGCTATAGCTGCCTAGAGAACTTCTTCGCATCCAAAGTTGTTGGCATTCTTCTTCATATCGTGCACGAATAAATGGGTCTGCTTGAGGTAATGGTAAATCAAGCAAACTGCTTTCAAAGATAATACAGCTACGTGGCTGATTAAATTGAATTGGATATCCCGTTAATTCGGGGAATTTATCGGCATACACAGGTGCAGGTAAGGCAATATTAATGCTCATTACAGGAAATTGTATAGGTAAGACATCTCGTTGAATTGATATAACAGTTATAAGATCTCTTTCAACCAGAAAACACGCTAAGTCATCAGGTAATTGACTATGATCAAAAATCAGTAATGTATATATATCTTCCTGAATAACTTCTAAATTGCAAAAAATGGAACTAAGTTGAAAGTATCGCATAGCAAAATGTAAAGCTTCTTTCATTGTCTGACTACTAAGAATGGCAAAACCCCATGCACCAAATGTGGTTGTATGGTGCCTTAGACCTGCTTCTATACTCAAGGGAAGTGTAGGATCTAGTAGTTTAAGTAAATTTCGAATAACTAAAAATTCTTGTTCTGCTTTTACCTCAAAGTTAGGTTGCGACAAATCATCCAAAGAAATATGCGTGTTTTCAATACAACTTTCAGGTGTTAAACCATGTTGCTGACCTATCATAAGCAATATGCGAATAGCACTGATACTGCGAGGAAAATCCCAATATAATTGTATAGACATGCTTTATGTGTCATGAAATGTCAAGTTTGGTAGTATAAAGTCATTCTGCTAATGTTCAAAACTTTATATCTTTTCGGATAGGATCAAATCCGATAGGGATATATAAAATGCTAAATAATAAAGACGGTAAGCACGAAAGTTTAACGGCAGCTTTAAAAGCTTTATATGATCAAACTAAAGCAAAAGTTGGTGATGCAGACCTAGAACATATCAGAAATGTTGCCGCTTACTCTCAAGCGATTAAAGCGCGTAGTAATGAGTTGATCCAACAAGGTGGAAAACCTAATGCCATAATGCGTGGCGCGATATTGGGTGCATTGCATACATTACTTGAGTTTTCTGAACTTGGTCATAACATCATGCATGGTAGTTATGATCATTTGCCAAATGCAGGTTCTTTCCATTCTGAACGGTGGGTTTGGAATTTTATGGTGGATCCTTATGAATGGCGTGTGATGCATCATCAAAATCACCATCCTTTTACTAATATCGTTGGCGTAGACCATGATTTGGGATATTCCTTTTTACGTATTAAGCCAGGTCAGCCATGGTATGGTCACCATACTTTGCAACTTCCACTGTTGTGGGTTTTATTATTAACAACACCTAATCTTGTATTTTCTTTATTTACTGGAGCATCAGCTGCTAAAACAGAAGGGCGTAAAGTACTTAGTCGAACCACCATTGAACAAACCTTAAAACTGACAAAAAAATATATTGCTCAGCATTTTTGGAAAGATCCTCTTTCGGTTTCTCCTCATCGGATATTGCCGACATTTTTTGGTAATTATCTGAGTACAGTTTTGGGATATGATTTGACTGTTGCAGTCTTATTTCTGGAACACCATTCCCCCAATGTTGAGTTATTTAGTGACCCGGGATTGAGTGAAACAGAAGAAGAGTATTTTCGCCGTCAAATTTTAGCAACAAGTAATTTTACGCCTTATGCCCAACTTGATAATTATTTTAAAACATTGTTGGAAGAGGAAGTTAAATTCGATAATCCACCTGCATTTGATGTGTTTTATGGCGGATTGGACACCCACTTAGAGCATCATTTATTTCCAGACCTACCATGTAATCGTCAAAGAGAAATCCAGCCCTTTGTTAAGGAAATCTGTTTGCAGCATGGCTTACCTCACAATGTTATGTCTCTTGAAGATGTTGTGCCAGATATGATGGTCAATGTACTCAAATTGGCGAGTCCTGTAGGCGAGCAAGAAAGAGGAAATTTTTTTAAAATACTAAAAAATCCTAAGGAGTTATTACGTCGAGTCGTATATGGAGCTCAATATAAACTGCCAGATAATATGACGTATTTAAATAAGCCTCGTTTTTATAATGTACCTGTTAAGGTTTTAGCTGTTTTTCCGCAAGCAGGAAATCAGGCATTAATGATACGTTTTGAAAAACCTCAAGGATGGGAGGGCGTAACTTGGGAAGCTGGTGCATTTATTTCTGTACGGATTGAAGTCGAAGATGAAAGTCTGGTTCGACAATATAGTTTGTTAAGAGACAGTCATGAGGCTGATAATTGTTTGGAAATTGCTGTCAAACGTGTAGAGGGCGGACGTGTTTCAAATTATATCAATGATCATATTAAGAAAAATTTACATATGATTTTGGTAGGAGTACCGCAGGCCTCTCCCGATTTTGTTCTGAAAGAAGTACCTAAACAGATCGTTTTCCTTGCGGGTGGTGTTGGGATTACACCAATTTTGAGTATGTTACGTAAGGCACGACGTGAAGCTCCACATAGCCAAGTTAAGTTACTTTATTTTAACCGTAATGAGAGATCTATTATTTTTGAACATGAATTACGTGAAGTTGCCAACTTATCTGGTTTTGATGTGCATTTTATATGTAATGAGATAGACCCTAATTATCCAATTACAGGGCAAATGTATCAGGCGAAACTAAGTGCTGAATTACTAGCTAAAGTTGTTCCCGATATAACAGCACATGAAGTGTATGTTTGTGCTCCACCAGGATTTATTACTGCCTCAAAATCTATGTTACTGGATTTAGGATTACCTGAAATACAATTTCATACAGAGAGTTTTACCCCTCCGGTAGTAGAGCACCCAACTGATGGTAAAGATCATGTTATCCACTTTGCACGGAGTGGTATCGAGATTGTGGTTCATGGCGGGACAACGCTATTAGAAGCTGCACGTTTGGCTGGCGTTAATATTCCATCGGGATGTGAAAGAGGGTTATGCCGTGCTTGTGTCTGTAATAAGCTACAAGGTGTGACTACTTTAGATCAATACAAGGCACAACCAGATTTACGAATTACCACCTGCAACAGTTTGCCTCGTTCGGATAAGTTGGTACTGGATATTTAACATCTTTGAATATGGAATTTTTACTTTAAAGCTTAAGAGTTAATCACCACAATAATAAAAACCAGCGTAAGGCTTGCTACGCTGGTTCCCAATATTGTTTAAACGAACTAACCTGAACGCTCAACTAACCAATTACTTATTTCAGGCCAGACCGCCGTAGGTGCTTGGCTTCCGGAAACGACACCCATGTGTCCACCCGGTACGACCTTAAACGTTTTATCTTGGCTGCTAATTAAATCCATGAGTGGCTTAACAGCATCAGCGGTCACAATAATGTCCGTACTACCACCCAGTGCTAACACCGAACATTCAATATCTTTTAAATAGGCTGTAAGTTCACCGAATTTCACTACACCGTTGGATAATTCATTATCAATCCAGAAACGAAGGATGATGTCGCGCATGACTCCACCCGGATACGCCAGCATATTGTCGATAAATGAACTAGAAGTTGCGTGGTCAATAATAAATTCTCGGTTATCGAGATTTTTAAAAAGTTCCCAATACGTTTTTAGATTTCCAATCGGGTCGGTTAATTTAAAGCCTAGCGTGTTTTGCCATCCATGAATATGAAATGCCTTACTCGGCACATGGTGACGAATACGAAACGGCGTATGTTTGCGAACCCATTGGGCAGGTTTGGTTAAGCTGCCATAGAGTTTGCCCATATACCCGGCTTTATGCGTATCGATAGGGGAAGCTAAAATAATTAGGTTTTTAATATCTTTGTCTTTAAATAACGCGGTATAGCAGAGTGACAGTGCACCGCCTAAACTCCAGCCATGTAAAGAAAGCTGTTGCTGACCACTGTGCAAGCGGACCTGTTTTAACATTTCAGGCATAAAGACTTTAATGTAGGTGCCGAAATTGTATTTTGCTTGGTGTCGGGTGGGTACGCCCCAGTCAATTAAATAGACATCAAAACCTTGTGCTAAAAAGAAGCGGACGAAGCTGCGTGTAGGAAACAAATCATAAATGAGCATGTTCACTGCCAATGGCGGAACGATAACTAACGGTACGCGGTGTTTAGGTGTAGAGGTATTCGTCTCATTTCTATAATGCCGTAAGCTAATAATTTCATGCTTATAAATCACGTCAAATGGCGTTTTTCCTGATAAGGCAATTTGAGGACCTCTAAAAAATAGATCCGATGCATTGATCAGCATGTGAGGTATTTTTTGACCAGCACGTGTCTGAAGAGATTTTTTAATGGACTGTAGCTGTGGAACGTTCTGACGAACTTTAAGCAATAAACTCATTGAACATAAAACCTATAAAGATGTTGCCCAGAACAATAACGAGCTGGTCTTTTAAGGATATTAAAGGGAATGAGAGCGAAGTTCAGTGACTTAAAAGACAGGATTTTTTGCTTAAGGTATCAAGGGGTAATTATTTTTAATTAACAATATTTTAGGTTAAATATTTGAAATTAAATAATTAAATTAATTGTATGGGGTGGTTTTGTATAAAATATTTAAAAATTTAAGTTTTTCTTAAGAATAGTGGGAATTTAATGGTAGGGTAATTTTGTAAAGTTTGTTTGTGTTTTTTTTACATATTAAAAAATAAAATATAATTATTTTACAATCCGTTAGGAATGTAATTAGAAAGTAGTATATATGGAATTTGTTTTTAATGGTTTTTATACACTAATTTCGGCGGTCATCGTTCTATTGTTGGGCCGCTTTCTTGTCAATCGGATTGATTTTTTAAAACGCTACAATATTCCCGAACCTGTAGCAGGTGGTTTGGTTGCTGCGGTCGTCTCGCTACTTGTCCATACCATATGGGGATATAGCATTGTTTTTAGTAGCGAATTACAAACCAGCTTTATGCTCGTATTCTTTGCTTCTATTGGTTTAAGTGCCAATTTTATGAAGCTTAAAGAAGGCGGTATGGCTTTGGTTATCTTCTTAGTCTGTGTAGCGTCTTTCATTGTTGTGCAAAATGCAGTAGGCATGAGTCTTGCGACGTTACTTGGTCTTGACCCACTCATTGGCTTAATTGCGGGTTCAATTACCTTAACAGGTGGTCACGGTACAGCCGGAGCTTGGGGTGAAATTTTAGAAACTCAGCATGGTATTCAGGGTGCTCTAGCTTTAGGAATGGCGAGTGCGACTTTTGGTTTAATTATTGGTGGGGTGATTGGTGGCCCATTAGCCAAATTGCTTATCAATCGTTATAGCCTTGCTCAACCCAAAACTAATGCTGAAATCCAACAGCGTGATGGTCATGTTGAACAAAATTCGGATGATCTTGCACCGTTTGAAAACCCTCATCAAGTTCGTTTAATTACTGCTGACAATGCAATTACCACGCTAGGTATGTTCGCAGCGTGTTTGGCATTTGCTGAATTTATGACAGGCTTTAGTAAAGGTACTTGGTTTGAGTTACCAACCTTCGTTTGGGCACTGGGTGGCGGTGTAATTTTAAGAAACATTTTAGAAAGTGTCTTAAAAATTGATATTTTTGACCGTGCGATTGATGTTTTTGGTAATGCATCATTATCACTTTATTTAGCAATGGCATTGCTTTCATTAAAACTTTGGCAACTTGCAGATTTGGCTGGGCCTCTTGTGGTGATTTTGGGTGCTCAAACCATTACGATGGCGTTATATGCTGCTTTTGTGACCTTCCGTGTGATGGGTAAAAACTATGATGCAGCAGTGTTGTCAGCAGGGCACTGTGGTTTTGGTATGGGCGCAACGCCAACAGCAGTTGCAAATATGCAGGCGATTACGAACATGTATGGTCCATCGCATAAGGCATTTTTAATTGTTCCGCTTTGTGGTGCATTCTTTGTCGACTTAATTAATGCGACAGTCATTCAGCTCATGTTGAAATTTGTTGTTTAATAAAAAAAAGCCCGTCAGGGCTTTTTTTATGGATTCTTTTTCTCAAAACTAATAATCGCCCTTAAACATAGTTTCACATAGAATAAATTGCAGATAAATAAAATGAGAAATGTATGAGCGAAGAAGCACATTCAATTAGCTTGGTTGCCCCTGTGGTTTTATTGGCAGCGGCTGTAATTGCAGTTCCTATTTTTAAACGTATTGGTTTAGGTTCAGTATTAGGTTATTTAATTGCAGGTTTGATTATTGGCCCATTCGGTTTTGCTTTTTTCCAAGATTCCACCGCAATTTTACATATTGCCGAGTTGGGAATTGTGATGTACCTATTTCTGATTGGTTTGGAAATGCAGCCGTCACATTTATGGAGCCTTAGACGCGAGATTTTTGGCCTTGGCACACTACAGATCATCATTTGCGCACTGGCTTTGACTGGCGTCGGGCTGTTATTTGGTTTTACATGGCAAGTTGCATTTATTGGTGCAGCAGGGTTTGTATTAACGTCGACTGCTATTGTGATGCAGCTATTGGGCGATCGCGGTGACTTGACCCAACCTCGTGGGCAAAAAATTGTAGCCATCTTATTATTTGAAGATTTACTGATTGTACCATTGCTCGCTATTGTCGCTTTTATGGCACCAAATCATGTGGTCGAAAGCACATCTGTACGTTTAGAAAATATAGGCATTGGTTTAATCGCAATTGCAGGTCTTATTGCGGCAGGTTATTGGTTACTTAACCCATTATTTAGACTCTTGGCGGCGGCTAAAGCCCGAGAAGTCATGACAGCAGCAGCATTATTGGTTGTGTTGGGTGCGGCGTTGCTCATGCAAGTCAGCGGTTTGTCCATGGCGATGGGTGCTTTCTTAGCGGGTGTACTTTTATCTGAATCAACTTTTAGACATCAAATTGAAGCTGATATTGAACCATTCCGAGGAATCTTGCTGGGCCTGTTTTTCCTTGGGGTTGGCATGTCATTGGATTTATCAGTAGTTGCTCAAAACTGGCAGCTCATTGTCAGTGGCGTAATTGCACTGATGCTTGCCAAAGCGCTCATGATTTATATTGTCGCCCGAATAACGAAAAGCCCTCATACTGAAGCGTTGGACCGTGCCTTACTCATGGCTCAGGGCGGAGAGTTTGCTTTTGTACTTTTCTCTGCTGCATTAAGTGCCCAAGTCATTGACGGTACAATTAAATCTAATCTTACCGCTATTGTTGTGCTTTCAATGGTGTTGACTCCAATTGTAGGTATTATTTTTAAACGGTTTACTCAATTTAAAGCGAATGTTTCATTAGAAAACGTCAATATTGCCGAGGGTTTAAGCGGTAGCGTTTTAATGATTGGATTTGGGCGCTTTGGACAGGTCACCAGTCAATTATTATTGGCAAGAGGGGTAGATGTCACCATTATTGATAATAATACGGACATGATTCGAAACGCTGAAAAATTTGGTTTTAAAATTTATTATGGCGATGGCTGCCGCTTAGATATTCTACATGCTTCTGGTGCTGCAACAGCACAAGCGATTGTTGTGTGTGTAGATAGCAAGGAAACGACCAATAGAATTGTAGAACTCGTCACTCATGAATTTCCTTTAGCGAAATTATTAGTCCGTTCATATGACCGCGAGCACTCACTGCATTTAGTCAAACAAAAAGTAGACTTTATGATCCGTGAAACGTTTGAATCTGCGATTAAATTTGGGGGAGTTATTTTACAAGAACTTGGTGTGGATGAAGACGAAGTAGAAAGAATTACTGAGGAAATTCGAGATCTTGATAATGAGCGCTTTGAAACTGAAATCGCAGCAGATGATGTAAATGCGGGAGTAGGTATGCAATATACACATACGCATCCACGACCAACAGCACCATTGATTCGACCAAAACGGGAAGGGCGGATTTTAAATAAAGAAGATAGCTCAGATAACGATTCTTGATGAGTATAAAGTTCAGTAAAAGCGCTCTTTAGAAGAACTTTTACTGAACAATAAACCCGATGCGCCTATCAATCAAACCATCTTCACTGAGTGAGATTAGATTTTTAGTCACATTATAAGCCCGACTACAAATGCTCTAAGGCTGTGCCTTTAACGGGGTTTCTACGCCAGTAATAAGGTTGCAAAAATCTGAGAAAAAGTTTCCAGGGCGTGATCCAAGCGATGCGTCGGTTGGCTTTTTTATTTTGAATAATTTGTTTTGCTAAATACGCACAAACAATTTCTGGGGGATCAATCACAAAGAAAAATAACCGTTTCATCTTTTTCCAGTTTTGGATGTTGCCATTGGTCCAAGAAGAAACTAATAGGTCTGTTGCGACCATGCCTGGGCTGAGTGTGCCAGTTAAAATTGGAGTCGATTTTGTTTCTTTATAAAGTGCTTTACTAAAATAACTTACGGCCCGTTTTGTAGTTGCATAAGGAGTCATGCCTGCACTCCATTCACCGTTGCTTCCCCAACCTTCCATATTAAAGATTTGACCATAACCTTGTTTGAGCATGCCTTTTAAAGCGACTTGCGAACCTAGCATCGTGCCTAGAATATTGGTTGAAACAGCCGCGTTTAACTCTTCTGGCTGAAGGTCGATAAAGTCTTTAGTGGGGTGACAGCTTCCTGCATTATTAATCCACACATCGACTTGTCCAAAGCGCTCAATTGCACCATCCCATAGGGTTTGTACGTCGGAAATTTGAGTCACATCGCAGCATAGACCCATAAATTTTTCTTTATTGAAATGAGTATCTAAGTGGGTGAGGGCATGATTTAAGTGCTCAGCGTTACGTCCAGCAATCACAACTGAACATTCCAGCTTTAAAAAAGCTTCTGCGAGTGCTAAGCCAATACCCTTTGTACTTCCTGTAATGACCACACAGTAAACTTCACTTTTAGGTAGACTCATTGAACGCTCTATATAAAATCTTTAAAAATAGTTAAATGAATGGCTGTAAGTTAATTTAGCTCATTTAATAAGATGAGATAGACAATAGATAAACTTATCATCGAAAGATTCATTACGATAGGGTTGTAGGGCAAGATCAGGGTAGAGGGTATTAAAAAACCAATTAAAAGAAGCAGCCCAAGCAAACCCAAAATACTTAAATAATGAATATATTTATGTGCAGTAAAGAGAAAACATAAACCAAAAATCATTTCAGCTATTCCACTCGCATGGCCTGCAAGTTTTGCATGTTCAAGTGATAGTCCTACCCATTGCCATACAAAAATTTCATCAGAATTAAGAAATAGGAATTTGGGAACAAGTCCTTGATAGATCCATAAAAGGGCCAGCACAAGGTTTATAAATTTGAAAATATTAATATTTTTCATTGAAATTACTTTAAGAGTTTAAAATTTTCTTTAGATCAAGCTTATTATATTAACTCATCAGATATCGTATTGAAGTAATTCACTATAGAACAATTTAGAATATTTAGAAAAATAGTAGGGTTGAAGTATTTATAATGTCTTATTCCAATTCTTATTCGAGTAGGGCGGGCAATTGGTTCTTTTGGAGTAGTATTCAATAGGTGAGTTCAGATGTTTTTTAATTGAAATGTCATAAAGAAAGGTTAATTTAAACCCATAAGAAAAATTGATGAAAATTGTTGCGAACAATAAAATCAAAAACAATTTTTAAAGACGTGGTCATGAGGTAATTAGAGCTAATTCGAAAGAGTTGGCTTTTTTGTTTTAGTGCATTTGCTTAGATCAAGATGTCCCTTATTAACATTCAATTGCAAAGTATCGAGTTCTAATATGGAACCTATTTTTTAAGTAGATAAAAATAAAGGATCTTAAAAATGCTAATCTCAAGTCATAGATTGCCAAAGAGTTTTAAAGACAAAGCCAATCAAAAAGTTGCTAAACTTTCAGGCTCATTGTTAGGAGCTGTTACACCAGAGCGGCAATCGGTATTGCCAAAAGAGTTTGAACTCAGTCCTCATACTCTTTATAAGCGCTTTGGGAGCACACATTATGGGATCATGGTACCTGACTTACCTGAACCATTCCGATATTTATCTTGGGCTTCAGTTTTAGGTTATGTAGGATTTACGATTACAGATACCAACTATCAAATGTCTAAGGATGGAAAAGGTGATACAGCTTCGTTAGTGCATGGAACAGCCTTATCGACAACTTCTGAAGCTTACAGAACATATTCAATTAAAAATGATATTAAATTTAGCCAAAATCCTTTTGCGATTAATTTTGATAATCAAACTATCATGCATGAGCAAGGCGATGGATTCTTACTCATTACTAAAAGAGAAGATTTAGAGCTAGAACTTTATTTAAAGCCCACAAAAGCTATTTCATGGTTTGCCTATAGTGGCCTGTATAAGCACTTTAGTGTGCTCATGCAATATGAAGGCCATATCAAACAAAAGGGAAATAGTGAAACCGTTCAAGGACTTTGCACGTTGGAGTCTTGGAAATCTGTAGCTACCTCAATGCTCAAAAACAAATGGTTAGTTGAGAATATTCAACTTCCTGTAAAAGTCTTTAGCTATCAAGTTATTAATATTGACCACGAACAGCAGTTATTGCTGGCTTTTATTTGCTATGAAGACCAACCCATTTTGACTTCTGTTTACTATCGTCATATTGATGGAACATCAATTCAATACAATGGAGATATACTTTTTGAAGTAACGAGTCTTCAAGAAGAACCGCAGATTACTCCCGATAATTTTTCAATGAATGTGCCAAATACTTTTCGCTGGGTTGCTTATCACAACAATCAAAAGGTTTTAGATATTTCAGCACATGTAGATACCCCGTATTGTTTCGGATTGGCAGCTGGTTTTGTTTCTTCATATGCATGGCAAGGTGAATTTCATGATCAGGCATTGGTTGGCAGAGGTTATCTTGAATATATAGACCGAAGATAAAATCACTTTAAAGCTTAATCTTTATCTACGGCTTTAAGCGAATTGGGAAAATATCTGATTTATAAACCTAATTTAACAATAAGTTATTCATTATTTATCCTTACTTTTTAATGATCTATTTTAAAACAAATGTCATTTTGCATGCTTGACTGTAATAGGGTAGAGCACTATCCTTTGCCTGCTGACCTACATTGTCAGCCGGCTTTGACAGGCTGATTTAGACTGCATCAGAATTATTCCTTCTGAGGAATAGTTTTGTGTGTAAGCTCCTCGTCTCCTCCCGTTGCGGTAGGATAATCTGACCCCATAAAGTTGGACAGCTAATTAAGCAGTTTTTAAAAACTGATTTCTATATTGTACAGGGGATAAACCTTGTAACTTCACCTTGATTCTCTCATGATTATAATAATGAATGTACTCTTGTATGGTTTTCTCTAATTCATCAATTGATTGAAATTTTTCACCATGAAAGCACTCCGATTTTAATATTCCGAAGAAGCTTTCTATTACAGCATTATCCAAACAATTTCCCTTACGAGACATACTTTGAATTAAACCCTGTTGTTTTAATTGCTGTTGGTAATGAGCCATTTGATATTGCCATCCTTGATCGGAATGGAGAATTGGTTTTTCATGTCGTTTAAGTTTAGCCAAAGCATGAATGAGCATATCTTTTACTAACTCATAATTGAGTTTGCGTTGGATTCGGAATGTAATAATTTCCCCATTAAATAAATCTATAATCGGGGATAGGTAAAGTTTTTCACCGTTCACATTAAATTCCGTTACATCAGTTGCCCATTTCTGATTTGGTCGATTTGCTTTAAATTGCCGTTGTAAAACGTTATCAGCCACTATCCCGACACAACCACTTTTATATGAGCGATATTTTAGTGCTCTGATACGTGATTTAAGTCCCATAGTTTTCATGAGTCGATATACACATTTATGGTTAATCATTATTCCTGTACTTTTCAGAGCAAGAGTAATTCTACGATAGCCATAGCATCCCTTATGCTTATGGTATATGGACTTAATCTGCTGTTTTAACTCAGTATATTTATCATTAGAGCGTATAGCTTTCATGTGGTAGAAATAAGTACTACGGGCTATCTTGGCAATACTGAGTAAGAGCTTTAATGGATAAATTTGCCTTAATTCTGAAATAATTTGAACACTGTCTGCAGTACAAATTGAATTTAAGTACGTTGCTTCAGTTTTAAGGCTTTTAGCTTTTTTAAAAAAGCGACCTCTGCGCGTAAAGCTGTAAGCTCATCAATGAGCTCTTGCTGAGACTTGTCTTTATCATCTCTTGTTGGTTTCACTGTTTTAGTTTTATCTTGCTTAGTCATATTGGTATAAGTCCGTTTAGTATTAAACCCAGCAATCCCTTCTTTATGATACAGAGCTAGCCATCTTCTTAAAATTGACGTCCCGCTCAGATTTAACCGTCTTCTTACTTCTCTTACGGGTATCTTATCAAGAAGCATTTGTATTGCATTGATTTTAAATTCTGAAGAATAATAAGTTTTTTGAATTTTAATATTAAGCCCATCAGTACCATGTGCCTTATAGTTTTCAATCCATAACCGAATGGTTTGGAGATCTACATTAAACTCTTTGGAAAGAATTTTATAGCCTTTACTACCATCTAAATAAGCCTGAATTACTTTGAGTTTTAACTCTTTTGAATGCTTTGGAACTGGCATAGGTCACACCTTATAAGTTTAAAAAGTCTAACTTATGGGGTGCAGTTCAG